>NZ_LT629693.1:5030489-5331273 GCF_900099825.1 Bradyrhizobium ottawaense
GCTTGCGGTTGGAAGATAGTAAGGAGGGTGAATCCATCCGTCCCATTGGGCTACCTGTCGTCGAGTATCTCGAACGACGGCGCACCGACAAGGTCGGCACATACGTTTTCCCGGGGCAGGGTGAGGACAACGCATTCGGCAGTTTTCCGAACCAATGGAAGCATCTCTTCGAGGACTCTCCGCTATGCGACGTTACTCCTCACGCCCTCCGTCACAGCTTCGCGAGCATTGCCAACGATCTTGGTTTTACCGAGGTGACCATCGCGGCTCTGGTCGGCCATGCCAAGGGCTCGGTCACGAGCAAATACATCCATACGCTTGACACCGCGCTCATCATGGCTGCGGACACGATCTCGGGTTACATTCAAGGGCTCCTTGACGGAATCGAGTTCAAACAAACCGCCTACGCACTGGATCGCGATTCACGAAAAGCAGCCTTGGCCCGATTCTTAAGGCGCGCTTCGGGTAGTGAACAGGAGGCATCCGAGGAGGAGCGCCGATTAGCCGCATAATCTTGAGCCGCAATGCACGGCTAGGGAGCGACCGCTCACGCACGCGGACGTTGTCGCGAATTCTCAGGCTGCGCGGTTAGAAAATGACTGCGCCGTGTAAAGCGTTGCTCATGGGGAGCACTTTAACAAGATAACCTAACACCCTCGGCGACACGAGCGGTTGGGCGCGTCTCTACTAATCGTATCATCTGCGATGCAGTGCATTCCGAATGCACTTCATCAAATCCTCCCTACGCACCGGCTTGCTGAGCACGCAGACCGCTCCCGAATTGAACGCTCGAGTGCGTGTCTGGCCATCCGCGAATGCCGAGATGATAATCGTCGGAATCAGCAGTCCCGACGCGGCCAGCCGGTCCTGCAACTGAAGACCTGACATGCCGCCTAACCTCACGTCTGCAATCAGACACGACGTTGCTTCGAGCTGGCCGCAGTTGAGAAATTCCTCCGCTGACGAAAACCCGTTGACCCCGAAGCCGGACGCATCAAGTAAATCCTCCAATGCCTCCAGGATCGCAAGGTCATCGTCCACACATGCGATTAGCGCTTCTTGCTGCACGGTGCCTCCATTCAACTGCCATTCCACCGAACTGATCTGAATATTATGCCGCTGGCCCGGCATTCATTTTTGGAGGCCTGTAGCCGTTGGAATCGTAAAGCTGAATATGCTGCCATTCGGACGGCGCTGTTCCACCCACAACCGACCGCCATGTACTTCCACAATGGAACGGCAGATCGCCAGGCCCATTCCCATGCCTTCGGGCTTTGTCGTGAAGAACGCGTCGTAGATCTGGCTCGATTTATCGGGGTCCACTCCCGTCCCTGAGTCCTCAACACGTATCGTCAGACTACCTGGTTCTACCTCCTGCGTTTCAATGCGCAGCAGTCGCTTGCGATCCATGATCTCGGCCATCGCGTCAATGGCGTTTGCAATCAAGTTCAATAGTACCTGCTGCAACTGTCCGCGATCGCCAATAACCGTCGCAGTACCCGCGAGGTTCAGGTCTAAAGCGATACTCAGTTGACGGATCCTGGTCCGGGTCAGATCCACAACGTCGCGAATGGCTTGGTTCGCGTCGAATCGATCGATGCCGGGAGAGGCTCTCTTGAGCAACGCGCGAACGCTCCTGATCACCTCACTCGCGCGATGCCCATCTCTAACGACGCGTTCTGCCGCGCTGCGCGCCTTTTCAATCTCTGGCTGGTCCTTCTTCAATCTGAGCAAGCACGTCTCTGCACTAGTCACGATCGCCATCAATGGCTGACTTAGTTCATGTGCGATCGAGGCAGCAAATTGCCCCATGGTCGTGCGTTGAGCGACCTGGGCAAGATCGGCGTGGGCTTTCCTCAACGCTTCTTCAGCTTGTTGCTGCTCAGTGATATCCTTGCAAATTGACGCAATGCCCTTCTTTTCGCCAGTCTGCTTATCAATGATGTAGAAAAGATTCTGCAGTACCGGAATTGGCGCATTCGTCTTGAAATGCCGCAAGTTTCGCTCTCCGGTCCATCGGCCGTCTCGCACGAGAGCCGGATGGATCTCTTCAATGTATCTTTGGTCTTCCTGGGCTGGCCGCAAATCGCTAATCTGCACTTCGGATATGTCCGCATCTAGCTCGATCCCGACCAGGCGCCTTCCGCCGGCATTGATGTAGCTATCGCGACCTTTTGTCGGCAAATAACCTATAAAGTCGCTGCTGTTTTCGATGAGAGAAACGTGCATTTGCATTTCGTCGAGAGACGCCTGAAGCCGAGCTTCTGTGTTCTTGAGATCGGAATACAAACGGGCATTCTCAAGCGAGATCGCTGCCTGCGAAGCCAACACTCTCAGTACAGTAATGCGCTCCGGCGCAAATACGTGCGTTGCCAGACGGTTTTCGAGGTAAAGAGCACCAACCAAATGCGATTGCTTTATCAAAGGAAGGCACGTCAACGAACGAACGCAATTTCGGCGAATGTAGTCGTCCTCGACGAAATGACCATTCGCCGACGCGTCATCCAATAAGATGCTTTCTTGCGTGCGAACGACATATCGGAGGATTGGCTCGCAGAGCTCGGTGGACGACACACGCTCGCTTCGAAAGGCAACTTGGACGGCGCCTCTCACAATTTCCGCCTCGGCTTCAATCCGTACGTCGCCATCAACCGAAAGTATCAGCAGGCCTCGGTCAGCCCCGGCGTGTTCGACGGCGATAACCATTATACGCTCGATCAATCGATCCAGAACGATTTCCTCCGAGACCGCCTGTGACGTCTCGATCACCGCCGCAAGGTCGACATGCTCCAAACTCGGCGCAGGTCGAAAGTCGCCGGCCGGACGTCCCTCGGTTAGATCGGGATGAAGCGCATCGAGCTGCTGAACTTTGTGAGACGCGCCCCACCGGTCGTAGCAAAGGCGCGCAAGCCAGAGGTAACCTTTGGCTGCCTTACCAGCTCCGCGGGTTTGATAGAATTTTGCTGCAAGCTCAGACGCTATGCCCTCATTCTGGACAAAGCCGTTCTCTCTGGCCGATTTGATCGCCTCCTCATAGAGCCGCATCGCATCGGACTCGCGCCCGTCAAGATTTGCAAGTTCGGCAGCAATCAGCGCTTCACGGTGCGCATGATTCGCCGAGCAACCGTCAGCCCACTTGGCGATTTGCCGTCGATGCGCCTCGATAGCCTCGATAGTGAGCTGACGCTGCTCCGCAGGGACAGACTCGCAAGTGGCTACCAATATCAACGCGCTATAGAAATGATAGTCGACGATCTCGAGAAAGTGTCTCGTCGACCAAATGACGTTGTGTGCTCTCGCGATCACCGCGACCGCCGCGGAGATATCGCCTGCGAAGAAGTGTTCCTGCAGCTTGTATATATAGTATCTGGCCGCAGCGACGGTCAGACGCGAGCCCCCTTCGTTGAGACGCCGCTCGAAACCGCGCTCGTCTCCATCGATCTCGAGGAATAGATTGCGATCGAGCCGCTGTCCACGAAGCGTGCGAATGAAAATCAGTTGGGCGACCAGCGAGTCGGCGGCGAGCCCGAATTTTGCGCCGCGCATGAACAAAAGTGCTTGGTCGACCTCCTGTTCAATGTCCGCCAGCGGCTCTCCCGACGCCATTATGTTGGCGACCAAACTCCTGAGACTATACGCAACGTATGTGAGGTCGCCGGTAGCAGTTGCCGCATCAACCGCGCGCTTCAACATCGCGCGACTGCAGGAATAGTGCATTGCCGAAGGAAGAACGAATGTCCCGAAAAACGTGTAAACCTTCGCCTTGAATCGATCCAGACCGCGCTTGTCCACGAGATCGCAACCGAGTTGACCAAAGCGCAGAGCTGCGCGATGCTCGCCATGACCAAGGCCCAATACGATGTTGAGCAGCGCGTAGGCGCAAGCCGAAGCATCGCAGTTACCGTGCTGCAAGCTGAGATTCGTCATCCGCAGCACCGCGAGGTCAAACAGGTTATTGTCTGTGAAGGTGGCAGGGGCCAGAAATTCCGCCAGGACGTCCACGGTAGCGAGAAGTTCTGGATCCTTCATCAATGGCAGATCGATTAGGCCCTCTATTCGCCGTTCGGCGAGTAACTGCCACATCCTCGCCAGTTCGCGGTCTACTTCGTCGTCGGTCGGATGGGGCAACCACTCGATGCCGACGTGGCGCAAAAAGTCGAGGCCACCGGCGACCGCACGATCTGTCCGATCAAGCGTCGTATAGAGCGTCATGCGAAGGCGGGTAACTGCCCCTCGGTCAGCAACAGTCTCCGCGCGATCGTAAAGTGTGGACAGTCTGTTACCCGCCGCCTCAAGGTCCCCGGTCAAATACTCGCACTCAGCTCGGTCCAACTCGATCTCAAAATTCAGGCGATAGCAATGATCCCAGGTTTCCACGGAGAGCAACGACGCGCTACCGGCCACGAAATATCTCAACGCTGCCCTGTAGGCGGTTGAAGCCTTGGAACGTCTGCCGGCCGTCAAATTTAACCGGGCCACTTGCTGACGTTCTGATGGCGTTTCAATCAAGTTTACAGCACGATTGAATTGATTGACGATGTCGAAAACTTGCGTGTTTATCTCTTCCGCGGTCAGACTCGTCACAAGTGTTCGGCCGATTTGAAGGTGGATGGGCGCGCGCTCGGCTTCAGGGATCAACGAGTAGGCCGCTTCCTGAATTCGGTCATGAGTAAAGGAGTACGTGTCGTGATTGGAGGATACCAAGTCGAGGCGCACAGCCTCCCATAACGCTGTGTCGAGCGCCTCGCGAGTATCCCCGTATACGGCCGTCAAGGTAGCAACGCGCGCGCTGTTGCCCATGCATGCGAGCTGTTTTAGTGCTTGCTGCACGTTACCTGGCAGCCGGCCCAGCTTCGCAACCATGAGATCCACCACGTTCTCGGTGAAGCTCTTCGTTACGATTTCCTCAACGTTCCAGGCCCAACTGGCCCTGCCAGCGGCGAACGCGAGCAAACCTTCCTGCTCGAGCGACGAGAGAAACTGGATGGCAAAGAACGGATTGCCGCCGGTTTTGGAATGGACGAGCTGCGCAAGCGAGCGCGCATGATCTGGCTGGCAACGCAGCGAGTCGGCCACGAGCCTGGTAACATCCCCCAGAACCAGGTTTTACCGGCACCGGCTCGCTGACCAAGACCGGCGCCGCCACGCTGACGCTGTCGGGCGCGAACACCTACACCGGCGCTACCACCGTCGATGGCGGCACGCTGGTGGTGAGCGGCTCGATCGCGTCGTCCAGCATCACCAACAACGGCGGCCTGTTTTTCGCAAGCACCAGCACGGCCGGCAGCGCCAGCATCACCAACAACGGCGGCCTGTTTTTCGCAAACACCAGCACGGCCGGCAGCGCCAGCATCACCAACAACAACGGCCTGGAGTTCCTCAACAGCAGCACGGCCGGCAGCGCCACCATCACCAACAACGACTTCCTGGCCTTCAACAACGCCAGCACGGCCGGCAGCGCCACCATCACCAACGGCACCAACAGCCTGGCCTTCAACGACAGCAGCACGGCCGGCAACGCCACCATCACCAACAACGGCGGCGGCTTGACTTTCAACGACGCCAGCACGGCCGGCAGCGCCACGATCACCACCAACAGCGGCGGCAGCACCCTTATTGAGCAACGCGCCAGCGGAGGAACCGCGCGGTTCATCTTGAACGGCACCGGCCTTCTCGACATTTCAGTTGTCAGGACCGGCGGCACCACGGCCGGCTCGATCGAGGGCGACGGCAGCGTTTCTCTGGGCTCGAACAACCTGGCGGTCGGCGGCAACAACCTCTCGACGACGTTTTCCGGCGTCATCCAGGACGGCGGCGGCGGCACCGGCGGCTCGCTGACCAAGACCGGCAGCGGCACGCTGACGCTGTCGGGCGCGAACACTTACACCGGCGGCACGACCATCAATGCCGGCACGCTGGCGATCTCGGCCGACAACAACCTCGGCGCCAATACCGGCGGCCTGACGTTCAACGGCGGTGCGCTGCAGTTCGGCGCGGGCTTCGATCTGGCCAACACCCGCGCCATCACACTGAACGCGGGCGGCGGCACGTTCGACACCAACAGGTTCAACACGATGGTCTCCCAGGCGATCGGCGGCACCGGCGCGCTCGTCAAGGCCGGCAGCGGCATGCTGACACTGTCGGGCGTCAATACCTATACCGGCGGCACCACCGTCGAGGCCGGCACATTGCGGGCGGGCGCCACCGGGGCATTCGCGGGCAATACCGCCTATGCGGTGAATGGCGGCACGCTCGATCTCAACGGTTTCAATCTCACCATGTCGTCGCTGTCAGGCACGGGCGGCACCGTCGCCTTGGGAGCGGCAGCGCTCGCGATCAATCAGGCGACCGACACGAACTATGCCGGCGCTGTTACCGGCACCGGCTCGCTCGTCAAGACCGGCAGCGGCACGCTGACGCTGTCGGGCGTCAACACCTATACCGGCGCCACCACCGTCGATGGCGGCAGGCTGGCGGTGAACGGCTCGATCGCGTCGTCCAGCCTGCTGACGGTCAATGCCGGCGGTACGCTCGGCGGCAATGGCATCGTCGGCAACACGGTGATCAATGGCGGCGCGCTGGCGCCGGGCAATTCGATCGGCCTGTTGACCGTGCAGGGCAGCCTGACGTTCACGGCGGCCTCGAGCTACATGGTCGAGGTGTCGCCATCGATTGCCGACCGCACCAACGTCACGGGCATAGCCACGCTGGGCGGCGCCACCGTGAACGCCTCATTCGCCGCGGGCACATATGTCGCCAAGCAATACACCATCGTCCATGCGACGGGCGGCGTGACTGGCACGTTCGGTTCGCAGGTGAACACCAACCTGCCGGCCGGCTTCAAATCGAGCCTGAGCTACGACGGCAACGACGCCTACCTCAATCTGGTGCTGAACTTCGTTCCGCCGCCGGGTACCGGATTGAGCGGCAATCAAAATGCCGTCGGCAACGCCATCGTCAACTTCTTCAACCGCAATGGCGGCATCCCGCTGGTCTACAGCGCGCTCACGCCCACCGGGCTGACCCAGGCCTCCGGCGAGACCGCGACCGGATCGCAGCAGACCACGTTCAACGCCATGAACCAGTTCATGGGCGTGATGACCGATCCGTTCCTCGCCGGCCGCGGCGATCCCGTCGGTGCGGGCGGAGCACCGAATGCCTATGCCGGGGAAAGCCTCGCTTACGCATCGAAGGGGGAGGGTCGTTCGCGGAGCGAGCGCGATGCCTACGCGATGTTCACCAAGGCGCCGCTGGCGCAAACTTACGATCCGCGCTGGAGCGTGTGGGCGGCGGGCTTCGGCGGTTCGCAGACCACCGATGGCAATGCGGCGCTCGGATCGAACGCCACCACGAGCCGCCTGTTCGGCACCGCGGTCGGCGCCGACTACCGCTTCTCGCCATTTACGCTGGCGGGCTTTGCGCTGGCGGGCGGCGGCACCAATTTCAGCGTGACGGGTGGCGGCAGCGGCCGATCCGACCTGTTCCAGGCCGGCGCCTTCGTGCACCACACGGTCGGCGCGGCCTATCTCTCGGGCGCGCTGGCCTATGGCTGGCAGGACGTCACGACGGATCGCACGGTGACGATCGCCGGGGTCGATCGGCTGCGCGCGGCGTTCAATGCGAACGCGTATTCGGGACGTGTCGAAGGCGGCTACCGCTACGTCACGCCATGGGCCGGCGGCGTCGGCCTCACGCCCTATGCCGCCGGACAATTCACCACCTTCGACCTGCCCGCCTATGCCGAACAGGCGATCTCCGGCGCCAACACCTTCGCGCTGGCCTATGGCTCGAAGAGCGTCACCGACACCCGCAGCGAACTCGGCCTGCGCGCCGACAAATCCTATGCCGTGCAGAACGCCATCCTCACCTTGCGCGGCCGCGCCGCCTGGGCGCACGACTTCAACCCGGACCGCACCATCGGCACCACCTTCCAGGCGCTGCCCGGCGCGAGCTTCGTCGTCAACGGCGCGCGGCAGGCGAGCGACTCCGCGCTCACCACGGCCTCCGCCGAGATGAAATGGATCAACGGCTGGTCGGCGGCGGCAACCTTCGAAGGCGAGTTTTCCAATGTCACCCGCTCTTACGCGGGCAAAGGCGCGGTGCGATATGCGTGGTAGCGGGTGCTCGAATTGCATCGCCGACCTGTGCATGAATATCCCATGGGGCGCCTAACGATATTATATTGCAATTTCAAAAACATATGAGTTCGCAGTTTTATTCAAATAGGCATGAAAATCAGTTGCTTGCAGGGATGACGGGTCGTTGACGGAGGCTTGACGGCCCAACGTGCACGGTTCCGGCCATGCAACATTTAGAGCCGGAAATTGTAGGCTATCAGAGGCTGGAGTTCCGGCCATCCGGCCTGTTTGAACCGGCATTTGCCAAAGCGTCCGAAAACGCCTCGCCGCCCGGAGCGTCGATGGCGCCGTCCCGGATCGAACTCATGGTCGATACCCTCGGATTTCTCGAATGCGGGTGGGCCATTCTCGACCGCCATCTGAAAGTCCTGCATTTAAATGCAAGCATCCGGGAGTTTCTTGGCAAGGGGCTAACCCTCGTTGATCGACAATTGTCGTCAATGCGCCGCGCCGATCAGGCGAAATTGACGAATTACTTACGTCGCGTCATCGCCGGAAACATTTGCACAACCGAGTCCGATCATGACTTCGTGCATTTGCCGCGGCGAGACCAGTTGCCGCTGATTGTCCGGGCACATTGCGTATCTCGATCATCCCCGGAGGAGAATCCGGATGCACTCGGAATCGTGCTCGTGACCGATCCCGAGCACAGTCCCTTCCCAAGACAATCCCTGATTCAGCTAACGCTCGGGCTGAGCAATAGCGAGGCGCGGATCGCCTTGGCCCTGATAAACGGTGCTTCACTTGTGCAAGCAGCACAACACGTCGGTATTACGCACGAAACGGCACGCACGCATTTGAAGCATGTCTTCGCGAAAACCAACACCAATCGGCAGAGCGAGCTTGTCGTGCTTCTCAGCCGTATTTTCAGGCTCAGCTAAGCCATCACGCGCGCCGACGTCGAATTCACCCAATCGGGGGAGGCCGATTCCGCGCATTATTCTACAGTCGATATTCGTGAACAAGCCGCGATCGAGGATATTGACTTGCATCCGCCTCCATGCATTCCGAAAAACGGCGACAGCGATCGGTTCAGAGAGCCCGCCACGTTCGCGGCTTCGTCCATCGCGATTGCCGAGACCGACCAGGAACTGCTGCAAATAGGTCGCTTGCGCTACGAGCTGTTTATCGAACGCGACGGAAAGTCGTATCGCGGCGCCGACAAGGACCGGCGTCTGTTCCTGGAGCCGGTTGACAAATGCAGTCTCAATTTCTTCGGAACGATCGGAAATGATTGCGTCGTCGCGGTGCGGTCGACAAAAGTGCCGGACGCGAAATGCGACGAACAACTTTGCCGCATTGTCGAGCAGTCTTCGCTGCCAGCCGAGCAAACCTCAACGACCGTGATTAGTTCGCGCTTCGTTGTTTGCGAGCGAATACGAGCGCGCCTGCTTATTCCCGAGCTGTTTCGCCATGTATACCGCACTGCGCTCTCATCAGGGGTGACGCACAGCATATTGGCGGCGCGTCCATCCCTCATCCCCATTTTCGAGAGATTCGGCTTCCTGGCGGCGTCCACGGCCTTCTTGGACGAGATCGCGGGCCCGATGGTGATCATGAAACTGGACCTGCTTGATCGCGACCACATGGTCAAGTCGGGCTCCCCGCTTCTCCCGGACCATGACGACTTTGTTAGCCGCCGTTCAACCCATGGGAATTCATCATGACGAAACCTGTCGCTGCCACGACCCACAATTATTCCGCTGAAGCTCACCATGCTTTCGACGAACTCGATCGAAGGGTCGATGGCGTTTTCGAGCAGTTGAAGGCGTGGCGCGGCTGGCAACTGTTCGTTCATCCGGACACACATCACGATCAAATGCTTGCAATGATCCGCGAGATCTTGAAGGCCGTCACCTGGTATCAGCCGCATACGACGGAAGCCGGCTTTCACATGATTGGGCGACTTGCCAAAAGTGAGGTCAAGCTGGTTCAGGCTCTCTGCTCCCACAAGGCGGAAGAGGCGGAACATGGCCTTTGGGCTCTCGAAGATCATGGGATCCTCGCAGACAAGGCCGCCAAAGCGAAGAAGGAGCCTTCATCACCCGCGGCATTCGCCGTTGCCTCTGTATGGTGGCGCATGGCTCAGGTCGAGGATGCGTTTGGCTACCTCGGCGCGGAGTATCTATTCGAAAAGCTGACCGCGCTGGTCACGCAGGCAGCCCTCCCCGTGATCGAGGAACGCGACCTTCCCAGAGGCGGCTTGCGCTTCGTTATCGAGCACGCCACCGAAGACGCCAAACATGCCAAATTCCTGAAGCACCTCATTCTCGACGTTGTGACGCGCTATCCAGAGAGCGTCGTGGCGATGAACCGATGCTTCGATTATTTCAATGCGGTCTATCCGCTTCCGGTCTGGGACGAAGCCTACGAGAGGGCGATGCGCGCCTGAACGCATCCGCTCAAGCCAGTTCAGCTGTCAAAGCGCGGGTCATTTGCCTTGCAATCAGTTATCGGAAGCCATGCTAACGCGCCGGATTTGGAGGTGTTACCGCCTCCGAATCCGGCGCTGTCGCGCGTGAAATAAGCTTGTCGGCGCGCTGCTTGATATTGGCGGGCAGTTTCTCGCCGTTGCTTACCCTGTTTTTGATGATCGTCGAAAGCCTGCTGCCATCGGCGGCGTGCCCCTGACCGAATTCGGCTTCTGCGAGTCCAACCTGAAATCGGATGTTGTCCGGCTGCATTTCGTAGGCTTTGCGCAGCGACCCCAACGCTTCATAGTTGCGTCCTTGCCGTTGAAGATCCTCGCCATAGTCCGATTGAAGCATCGCGCTGCTCGGCACCATGGCGACCCCCGTCAGCAGCGCTTCGCTGGCTTCCTTGCTTCGGCCCGCGTCGCGGAGGGAAATTGCCAGCCGACGATAGCCGACGATACTTCGATTGTTCTTGCGAAGCGCCATCTTGTGGGCTTCGATCGCTTCATCTTTGCGGCCGATCGCGTTCAAAACGATGCCGAGGCTGTTGTAGCTGTTGTCGGAGTCAGGCGCCCGATCGACCCCTCGTTTCGCGCTTTCAAGGGCTTCTTCCGGCCGCTTTTGGGCGAGCAGAACGAACGCCTTGGCATAGTCGACCGCAACAAAATCGGGATCCATGGCCCGCGCGCTATCGGAGGCCGCCATCGCCTGGTCAATCTGGCCGCGGCCTAGGTAAATGTATGCCCTCAGGTTCAGCGCGTATTTCTCTGCGTCGGGGTGACCGCCGGCAAGGGCCACCGCCGTCAGCCGCATCGCGCTCTCCTCGTCGCCATACTCGCGAAAATATATGCCTGCTGCAATCTCGGGATCGATATGCTCCAGCAAGTTGAGCGCAGCCTTCTTGAACAGGTCTTCGGCGCCCTGCGCGGTCTCGACATCAATCAGGCTTTCGCGGCCGGGGGTTTGACGCAATCGGAGCCTCGTCAATTCCTTCCCATCCTCCTTTCGCGTGGTTATCTCGCCGGAAATCTGGATGATCGTCTTTCCCAACACCCGCTGAATCAGCGATTGAAACGATTTGAGATCGAGGTTTCCCGCCGGAGTTTCGATTGACGATAAAGCGTCGATCAATTGCGTATCGCCGAGAACGGTTTTTGGCTTTGCGGCGTTCGATTTTCGATTCAGCGCCGCGATTTCGTCGAGTAGCCGTTGCGTCGCAGTATCCGACGTATAGCCCGCCGCTTCGAAGGATTGCGGAACGCGGAGGGCGGTCATTACAATGCCGTTCTCAACCATGGCCTTCGAGATGACGATCACCGTCAATATGGTTGGCACGATCGTGACAAGGGCGACGGCCAAACCCTTGGCAAACAATGCAAGTTCCGCGGCGGTTCGATTGCGGATCTGAACCTTCAGATATTCTTTGGTTCGAGTATGAAGCCGGCGCTTCGCGTTGGGAGCCGGCGATGCGTCTTCGGCGGGGAAAAATTCGTGGTTGAGAGGGGGATCCGATGGCATGGCCTGGTCCAGGTTCGATGGAAAAGCACGCAAGGCCCACTACGAGCCAGTTGTAGTGGGCCTTCTGATTTGACACGCGCAGGAATGCATTCCGCGCGCGACGTGTCGGCACATTGAACGGCGAACGTTATCTGATCGAACCCATCAGCTGTGATGCCACTCGCTGATGGCCGGCGGCCGTGAGATGAATGTGATCGCTCTGAGCCAGTCCCGACTGGAGCGCGGCCTTGACAAACCCGTCGGCCTGAATGGTCTTGATACCACGTGCACGCAGTTGTTGTTGGATGCTGGCGATATTGGCCTGCCGCGCAGCCGGTGAGATACCTTGACGAAAGTCGTTGCCTCCGAATTGTAGAATAACAATCTTGGTGCCTTCGGGGACGCTGCTTGAAAGTCGCGAAAGCATCCCACTCGTGGTGTCGCCAAAAACCCCGGCGTTGCTAACGTGAGTGCTGGACCCCTTGGCCTGGAGCATCCGTTCCAGCTGAGCGGGGAATGCTTCCGACGAACCAACGCCATGCCCTTCGGTGTTGCTGGCGCCCAATGCAACCACCTGAGCCGATGCCGAATACGCAGCTCCCAGGCCGGCGATGGCCAGTGTTAGCGCGAAGATGAACATCTTAGAGATTTTCATGACACTCCTCATCCTGCCTTCAAATCTGCTCCACAAACTCAGATATCGAAATCTTGCTGTGGGACGGGATCGGGTAATTCCGATCCGCATAAGCAGGTTCAAGCATCAAGCCACGAAACCGGCCCAGCTCCTTCACCCAATTGGGTGGCCCCTGCCGCGATCGCGGGGACGTGACGCTTAAAATTTTCGCCGCCGAGACGGCGGCGATGCAGGCGCATGTCGTTTCCGGTTGGATTGCTTTGCAGCTTGGTATTTGAAGGGCGTTGGCTGTTACCGGACCGGGCGCGGCGACATTCCAGCCCGGGTAGGGTCACGCATCCGCAATGACCTTCAAGCGCCCCTTTTCCAGGCGATTTCTCAAGCCGCTGAGTGTATCGACCAATTCATCAAGTTGCTTGTTGCTGAGTTCGGCAAAAATGAACTCGTTGAGCGCTTCCTGCCGGACGGCAAGGTCTGCCATTTGCTTGTAGGTCTTGTCGGTCAGGGACATCTGCACGACTCTGGCGTCTTCGGTGGAGGTTTTCCGGCGAAGGAAGCCCTTCTTCTCCAGTAGTTTTGATTGCGTCGTAACGAACGACGGATCGACATGAAGCTTCTTGGAGACAACATTGACGGGAATGCCGTCCTTGTCGTCGAGATCGGCGAGCGCCATCAGGATCATCCACTGCGGGCCGCTGATTCCGAGGGCCTTGGCCCAGAAGTAGCGCAGCTCTTCCAGGTGAACGCCGACAGAATTGATCACCCAGGCGAACCGCCGGATGGCGTCCTGATTCTTTGGAGCCGTTTCGCCCAATCGATATTCCTTGCTTGTACGGAGGGCGTCGGTCCTGCCCGTACTCAATCTATCTTCGCCAATTCCATTTCCAAAACAAGTAAAAATATCCTGCATTATGGTAATCCGGTCAGCTAAGTCCACTCCGCCCCAGCTTTTGTGGTAGGTGTAAGGACAAGCTGGTGGTCCACCGGTTGAGCAGGTATTCCGCCGCTCAGCACATGGGTGACGCCTGCGCCGGACGGCTGGCTCTGGCATCGAAAAGATCGCGGCAACGTCGCCTGACGTTTCGCGACCGCCGGCCGAACACCGAAGGATATCGTTCTTGTCAGACCCTCGCGACTTTCACGCGCCGCAACCGTCCTACACCAAAGAAGAGCTGCTCAGATCGGGCGAGGGCGGCTATTTTGGCCCGGGCAATGCCCAACTGCCGGCGCCGCCGATGCTGATGATGGACCGTATCACCGAGATCAGCATGGCCGGTGGCGAGTTCGGCAAGGGCCATGTCATCGGCGAACTCGACATCACGCCGGATCTCTGGTTTTTCGACAGTCACTTTCTCGGCGACCCCGTGATGCCCGGATGTCTCGGGCTGGACGCCATGTGGCAGATCATCGGCTATTGGCTCGGCTGGTCGGGCTCGCCGGGCAAGGGCCGCGCCGTCGGCGTCGGCGAGGTCAAGTTCCGGGGGCATATCACCCCGGACACCAGGCGCGTGCGCTACGAGGTGA
Source organism: Bradyrhizobium ottawaense (assembly GCF_900099825.1). Taxonomy (NCBI): domain Bacteria; kingdom Pseudomonadati; phylum Pseudomonadota; class Alphaproteobacteria; order Hyphomicrobiales; family Nitrobacteraceae; genus Bradyrhizobium; species Bradyrhizobium ottawaense. Next base: position 5,044,697 of record NZ_LT629693.1, read on the forward strand.
ATATGCGCCTCGTCAGGCGCGGCAAACTCGCGCTCGGAATTGCCAATGGCAGCGTGTTTGCCGACGACACATGCGTCTATCTTGCCAAGGATATGCGCGTCGGATTGATAGCGCCCGCGACCTGAGACGCGGCCCGAGCTGCCACCGGAGATTCGACTATGACGGTTCAAACGGCACGGGCATCCCTGGCACAATTGCCGGTGACACTCCCCGACATCGAGGCCGCCGCAGCGACGCTTGCCGGCCTGGTTAAATGCACGAACTTCGACCGCAGCCGGACATTGTCCGACATCACCGGCGCCAGCGTATGGCTCAAGTTCGAAAACCTGCAGTTCACCGCGACCTTCAAGGAGCGCGGCGCGCTCAATCGGCTCTCGGCCCTGTCGGCCGATCAGCGCCAGCGCGGTGTGATCGCGGCTTCGGCCGGTAATCACGCGCAGGGCGTGGCCTATCACGCGGCGCGGCTTTCAATACCGGCCACCATCTACGTGCCGATCGGAACCCCGACGGTGAAGATCGATAATACCCGGCGGCATGGTGCGACCGTGATCGAAGGCGGAGCGACGCTGGAAGAGGCTGCCGCGTTGGCCACGACGCATGGCCGAAACGAGGGCCTGACGTTTATTCATCCCTACGATGATCCCCTGATCATTGCCGGTCAGGGCACCATCGCGCTCGAGATGCTGGCCGCAATGCCTGACCTCGACGTTCTGATCGTGCCGATCGGTGGGGGCGGGCTTATTTCCGGCATGGCGGTCGCCGCCAAGACGCTCAAGCCGGACATCGAGGTGATCGGCGTGCAGGCCGCGCTCTATCCTTCGATGTACAACCTCATCAAGCAACAATCGCTGCCGATGCGCGGTGACACGCTCGCGGAAGGCATTGCCGTCAAAGCCCCCGGCCGGATCACGTCCGAGATCGTGCGCGCGCTGGTCGACGATATCGTTCTGGTGACGGAGCAGGATGTCGAGCATGCGCTGAGCCTGCTTCTCACCATCGAAAAGTCCGTGACGGAAGGTGCCGGAGCCGCCGGTCTGGCCGCCGTGCTCGCCGATCCCAAGCGCTTCAAGGGCCGCACGCTCGGCCTCGTGCTGAGTGGCGGAAATATCGACACCCGGCTGCTATCGGGTGTGCTTACCCGTCAACTCGCGAGGGAAGGCCGCCTTTCGCAGCTCAGGTTCGACATCGTCGACCGGCCGGGGCAGCTCGGCACGGTGGTCGCTGTGCTGAGCCGGGCCGGCGCCAACATCGTCGAAGTATCCCATCAGCGCATCTTCACGGACCTGCCAGCCAAGGCGGTGCATCTGGAGATCGTGGTCGAGACCAGGGACCGGTCTCATCTCGATGCGACGATCGACGCGCTGAGGGCCGCCGACCTCAAGGTGGTTGTCGGCTCCACATCATGAGCCCGCTTCGCATTGCCATCGTCGGCTTCGGCAAGATCGCGCGGGATCAGCATGTGCCGGCGATCGCGGCGACGGAGGGCGCGGTGCTCGCTGCTGTCGCCAGTCCCAACACTTCGCTCGCCGGCGTGCCGCAGGTGGCGACGCTCGAAGAATTGTTGCGCAACGGGCCGCCGTTCGATGCCGTGGCGCTGTGTACTCCGCCGCAGGTGCGCCGCGATCAGGCCGCGATCGCGCTCGCCGCCGGCAAGCATGTGTTGCTGGAAAAGCCGCCCGGTGCCATGTTAAGCGAAATCGGACCGTTGTTGACGGCCGCCGTTGCCGCGCGGCGCACGCTGTTCGCCACCTGGCATTCGCGCGTTGCGCCCGCGGTCGAGCCGGCGCGGCTGTTGCTGGCGGGCCGGCGGATCACGGCCGTGCGAATTTCCTGGAAGGAGGACGTTCGGGTCTGGCATCCAGGCCAGGCGTGGATCTGGCAGCCGGGTGGCCTCGGTGTGTTCGACCCCGGCATCAATGCGCTCTCGATCCTGACCCGCATCCTGCCGCAGCCATTGTTCGTGACATCGGCAGATCTGGCTTTTCCCGCCAATCGTGACGCGCCGATCGCGGCCACGCTCCGGCTTGCCGATGCGGCGGGACTGCCGATCTTCGCCGAATTCGATTTCCGGCAGACCGGTCCGCAGAGCTGGGACATCCATCTCGACACTGACCAAGGACCGGTCATCTTGTCTTCGGGCGGGGCGAAACTGTCGGCTGGAGGCGTGCAACACGTTGTGGCCGCCGCGGCCGAATATGCCGGGCTTTACCGGCGCTTCGTCGAACTTACCGCGACCGGCGAGCCCGACGTCGATCTTACGCCGTTCCAGCTGGTCGCCGATGCCTTTCTGCTGGGACACCGCCGCACCGTGGAGCCGTTCGAGGACGCGACCTGAACGGGCTGTTGGTATATACCGCCAAATGTTCTATCTGCTCCGACAAGCAGGGAACTTGCGCGATTCCGGTAATTGCTGCGTTCCTGTCCGCTGCGCTGTATGAATTTCTTGACGAGGCCGAGCCATGAATCTGGATACACTTTTCAACGTCTCCGCGGCCGCTCGCGGAAAAGCGGCCGACGGCATCACGATCCGGCGTCCCGACGACTGGCACGTTCATTTGCGCGACGGCGAGATGCTGCGCACGGTGCTTCCATTCACGGCAGGGCAGTTCGCCCGCGGCATCATCATGCCAAACCTCGTACCGCCCGTGACCACGGTGGATGCCGCCATCGCCTACCGTGCCCGTATCCTCGCGGCGCGGCCGGCCGGCAGCGATTTCGAACCGCTGATGACCTGCTATCTAACCGACACGACATCGCCCGACGAAATCGAGAAGGGCCATTCCGAAGCGGTATGGACCGCCGCAAAGCTCTATCCGGCCGGCGCCACCACCAACGCGCATCACGGCGTCACCGATATCAAGGCGCTGCGTCCGGTTCTGGAGCGGATGGAGCGGATCGGCATGCCGGTGCTGATTCACGGCGAAGCCACCGATCCCGCGATCGACATCTTCGATCGCGAGGCCGTGTTCATGGAACAGAGCCTGTTGCCGCTGCTGCGCGACCATCAGGGCCTGAAGGTCGTCATCGAGCACGTGACGACGGCGGAAACGGTCGCCATCGTTCGCGCCCACGCGCCCCGCGTCGCCGGAACCATCACGCCGCATCATCTGATGATCAACCGGACCTCGCTGTTCCAGGGCGGGTTGCGGCCACATTATTATTGCCTGCCGGTCGCCAAGCGCGAACACCATCGCCTCGCGCTGCGCAGCGCCGTGACATCAGGCGATTCGTGTTTCTTCATCGGCACCGACACGGCGCCACATCTGTCCAGCCTCAAGGAGGCCGCCTGCGGTTGTGCCGGCGTATTCGTCGGCGCCACCGCGCTGCAGACCTACGCGCAGGTGTTCGACGAGGAGGGCGCCCTCGACCGGCTGGAAAAATTTGCCTCGCTGAACGGCGCCAATTTCTATGGCCTGCCGGCCAATGCCGGCACGATCGAACTCAAGCGGCGCCCTGCGGCGATGCCGGCGGCCATCGCCGTTGACGGCGGCGATATCGTGGTCTTCCGTGGCGACGAAGCATTGCCGTGGTCTATCGGCGAGGTGCGGCCCTAGCCATAGCGTTTTCGAGCGAAGTGGACACCGGTTCGCGTCAAGAAAACGCGTCAAAGCGAGTAGAGTCGGTTCTGATCCAGTCAGAACCGGCTCGTCGCTAGTCCACCTTCGCGCCGGACTCCCGGATGATCTTCGTCCATTTCGCGGTTTCGTCGGTGAGGAATTTTCCGAACGCTGCGCCGGAAACGGTGCCGGGTTCGGCACCGAGTTCGTCGAAGCGCTTCTGCACATCGGGCATCTTCAGGATGGCGTCGATGTCGCCTTCCAGCTTCGCAAGGACCGGCGCTGATGTCTTCGCCGGTGCCACCAATCCGAACCAGGCCGAGGCCTCGAAACCGGGCACGCCGGATTCGGAGATCGTCGGCACGTCGGGCAACGCGCTCGCGCGTTTCGAACCTGCGACCGCGATCGCGTTGATGTTCTTGCCTTTGACCTGCGGCAGCACCGCCGGGATGTTGTCGAACATCATTGGAATGTGGCCCGCGACGAGATCGTTCATCGCCGGCGCCGCGCCCTTGTAGGGGACGTGCACGATATCGATGCCGGTCATGCTTCTGAGCAATTCGCCGGCCAGATGGTTGGTCGAGCCGTTGCCGGACGATCCGAAAAACAAGGTGCCCGGCTTCGCTTTGGCGAGCGCGATCAACTCGCTCACGTTCTTGATCCCGGTCGACGGATGCACCGCCAGAACGATCGGTACCGCGGCGATCAGCCCGACCGGTGCAAATGCGGTCGACGGATCGTATCGCAGGTCTCGGTAAAGTGCTGCGTTGATGGTGAGCGGCGGCGGCGCCGTCAGCAGCAGCGTGTAGCCGTCCGGATCCGAACCCGCGACCGCCTCGGCGCCGATATTGCCGCCGGCGCCGCCGCGGTTTTCGACGTAAAATGTCTGTCCGTTGTTACGCTCCGACAGCTTCTGTGCGACGACGCGGGCGACGATGTCGTTGGAGCCGCCGGCCGGGAACGGCACCACGATCTTGACGGGACGGGATGGATAATTCTCGGCCGCAGCGGTGCCGGCGAGCAAACAGGCGCTGCCCGCGAATATCGCGATTCCGCAGGCAATCAGGATCGAACGGCGGCAGAACGGCTGCATGGAACGCTTCCTCGTTGTTATTATTGGTCTAGCTAGCGCCTTCCTCGTATATATCTTGGAACGCGCTATCTGTCCTGAGAGGTCACGTGACTGCCCAAAATCCCGCCGCCGGCAAACCGGTCGATCCCGCTTCCCTCATCAATGTGCCGCGGCTGGTGACAGCCTATTTCGCCTCGAAACCCGATCCCGCCGATCCCGCCCAGCGCGTCGCCTTCGGCACCTCGGGGCATCGCGGGTCGTCGCTGAAGAATTCGTTCAACGAAAATCATATCCTGGCGACGACGCAGGCGATCTGCGACCACCGTCGCGAGACCGGCCTGACCGGACCGTTGTTCGTCGGCATCGATACCCATGCGCTGGCGGAGCCGGCGCTGGCGAGTGCCGTGGAAGTGTTTGCCGCCAATGGCGTCGAGATCATGATCGACGAGCGCGGCGGCTACACGCCGACGCCGGTGATCTCGCACGCGATCCTGAGTTACAACAAGGGACGGAGCGGCGGCCTTGCCGATGGCGTCGTCATCACGCCCTCGCACAACCCGCCGGAAGACGGCGGCTACAAGTATAATCCGCCGCATGGCGGTCCTGCCGATACCGATGTGACGGCCAAGGTCGAGAAGGCTGCGAACGCCTATATGGCTGCCGGCATGAACGGCGTTGCGCGGATGCCGTATGAGCGTGCCCGCAAAGCGCCCTCGACGCATCTGTACGATTATGTCCGCCCTTATGTCGCCGATCTCGGCAGTGCCGTCGATATGGCGCTGATCAAATCATCCGGCGTGAAAATTGGAATCGATCCGCTCGGCGGCGCCGCGGTGCATTACTGGCAGCCGATCATCGAGCACTACGGCATCAACGCCACGGTTGTGAACGCTGCCGTCGATCCGACCTTCCGGTTCATGACCGTCGATTGGGACGGCAAGATCCGGATGGATTGTTCGTCGCCGTTTGCCATGGCGGGCCTGATCCAGATGCGCGACAAATTCGACGTCGCGTTTGCCAACGATACCGATGCCGACCGGCATGGCATTGTGACGCGTTCCAATGGCCTGATGAATCCCAACCATTTTCTCGCGGCCGCGATCGCCTATCTGTTCGAGCACCGGCCGCAATGGAGCCGGCAGGCCGCGATCGGCAAGACCATCGTCTCGAGTTCGATCATCGACCGCGTCGCGAGGAAGCTGAACCGTAATCTGGTCGAGACCCCGGTCGGCTTCAAATGGTTCGTCGAGGGCCTCGGCACCGGTGCGTTCGGTTTCGCCGGCGAGGAGAGCGCCGGTGCGTCGTTCCTCAAGCAGGACGGGTCGGTGTGGACGACCGACAAGGACGGCATCGTGATGGGGTTGTTGGCGGCCGAAATCCTCGGGCGGACCGGCCGCGATCCCAGCCAGTTGTTCGCGGGGCTCACGGCCGAACTCGGCGTGCCCTATTACGAGCGGATCGACGTGCCGGCGACGCCAAAGCAGAAGAATGCCTTGAAGGCGCTGGGGCCGGAGCAATTTGATATGCGCGAACTCGCCGGCGAACCGGTCAGCGCCGTCAGGACCCGGGCGCCGGGTAACGATCAATCCTTCGGCGGCATCAAGGTTGAGACCGGGATGGGCTGGTTCGCCGCCCGGCCATCGGGCACCGAGGACGTCTACAAGATCTACGCGGAGAGCTTTCGCGACCAGAACCACCTGAAACTGATTCAAGAGGACGCCCAGCGCGCCATCGCCAAGGCGCTCTGAGCCGAAAAGGCTCCTGATGTCATGGATATGTCAGGGATCGGCGGCGAACGCCTCAAGCCGCACGCCGGGTGCGTCAATTCGGCGCAAGCAGACTACCCCGGCCGGGTGGCTCCGGCGCAATCACGCTGAAATCACGACAGGCGACGCACTCTGACGGTCGGTGTTAGCTGCCAGGAAACCCTTCCCGGGGAGGGGGACTCGTGGGCTATCGCGAAGGATCGGGGGAAGACATGAGTGCGGAATCGGTTGTTTATTATCTCAATCGCGTGCCCGAGAGCGATCCCAATGACCAGACCGAATGGCTTCTGACGGCGTTAGGGCGCTTTACCGGGGCGGAGCTGCGCGAATTGCTCTATGTAGCGGAAGAACCGGGGTTTTTTGAGCTGATGCGGGGGCTGTTTGCGCTCTCCGACGAGAGCCGTTCGGTGCTGCAGCACTATCTCGAGACCGGTCATCCTGCGGCCACGAAGGCGGCCATCGACCCGAAGGGCCGGCTGACGCTCGACCACGTCAATGTCGAGCAGCGGTTCAAGGTCCTGCCGGGAATTGCGAACTAGCGGATCGCAAATTAGCGCCCGCAACGCCCTGAGGTTGTGTTAGTCTTCCCGAACTCGGAAAGTCGGGGAGCCTGACAATGGCGGTTAGGAAATCTGGTCCACTTGACGCAATGGTGGGCGCCAAGATCCGCATATTCCGGATCAATCGCGGAATGAGCCAAACGGCGCTCGCGGAGCGGATCGGCGTTTCCTTCCAGCAGGTCCAGAAATACGAGAAGGGCGCAAACCGGGTCGGCGCCAGCCGGCTGTCGCAGATTGCTTCCGTGCTCGGGATTGCGGTCGGCGAGTTGTTCGAATCTCCGCTGGAAAAAATCGCAGCTTCGAATTCACCGGTTCACTTGCTCGCCGAGCCCGGCGCATTGCGTGTTCTCAAGGCCTATCTGCGAACCAATTCACGCGTGCGGCTGGCGATCGCGAGGCTGCTGGAAAGCATCGCCGACCAGAAGCCGACCGTTCAAAAGGCGGTCGTTCAGAAATCCATCGTTCAGAAATCAATGACCAAGGCTTCGGTGGCGCGGCTCGACGCCGCTTCGCGTGACGAACGCAGCAGCTCGCGCGTGCGGACGTAGAGCCTTATCGGTTCTGATTGAATCAGAACCGGGCTCCACTCTTTTGTTTTGACGCGTTTTCTTTACGCGAACCGGGGTCCACTTCGCTCGAAAACGCTATCGTTTCGATCAGCAACGCTGCGCCGCGGCGTTTGACCTCGTCAGCCGGTGGCGCGAATCGGGATCCGCTCCCGCGGCATTGTCCCCGGAATGAATTCGCCGATCCAGTCGCGCCGCGACGCCTCGATATGCCAGCACATCGCTTCGGCCGAGGAAGGCGCCGGATCGGGAATGTCCTTGCGGATCTCCCTGCCGTCGAGCCAGCCGCAACTATGCGAGTAGCGCGCCTTGCAGACGAGGTGGATGTCTTCACGTTGCTGCATGAGCACGTACCCATCGGCGGGAAAGAACGTGCCGGCAAGTTCGATCCCGCCAGGCAACTGACGCACCAGCAGGAACGTGCTCGTGGCGTCCCTCTGCGATTCGGAAATCAGCACGCCGAACAGGCTGTGGATCGGCTTGATCGCCTGCGGCGCGACCTGCGCAAGAGGTTCCGCAAGCGCGCCGGCGGTTGCGATTGAAAGATACTCGCCGTCCGGTCCCCAGCGGCAGGCGATCAGCCACTCGCGGCTCCGGCTGCGAATCAGGGTTGGCTTTGCATAATCCGACCGGGCAATCTCGGCTGCCATGGCTATGACTAAGGCTTTCGCGAGCATAAATTCCTCCAGGGCGAGGGCGGGGCTGGCCTCACGTCCGAAGTTTGCGGATCAGGCGTGAGGTCACCGTGAGCGGCGCTGAAAGTTCCACGGCAAATTTGTTCCTGTCCGACGCTAATTTACTGCTGGGCGAGCCATCGGACGCGACCGGCGATCACGATTACCGGGATGTGCCAGCGCGAACTTGCCGACGTCGTCATCGCAACCAAACGACCGGGCGCGGGGACGCCGCGCTCAATGCGCAGGACCGTACCCACCTGCACCGCGCCATCATCAATGCCGATCGATGCATGTTGCTGCAGCCGGCCGCCGGCCGCGCCACGCATCTCGCCATCGACGCAACCGAAGCGAGTGCCATATTTGAGTTAATCGCTGAGCGTTTGAAAGAGCCGGGTATCGAGACCCCTGCATCGATTTGACATGCCAGCGCTTTGCCGTTCCTGTGGTGCGCGTCGTCGCGCCCGGCCTGCAGCTTGAGCCGTCCGAGATCGTCACGGCGAGATTGCGGCATGCCATTGCGCGAACCGGTGGCGGCGCAACCTATACCGACGGCGTCGCTTTGATATAGACTGGCGATAATTTCAGCCAGGCACGGAATTCCTTGGATGCGGGGCAGCGCAAGCGCCATGTCAGCAGACGAAGCCGCGATGGCACGCGAAAACGCCCCGCGACTGTCGGTGTCGCTGGTCGGGCGCTTCGGCCTGAGATTAAACGGCCGGCCGATCGAACTGCGAACCCGCAAGGCGGCCGCGGTCCTCGGTTACCTTGCGCTATCGGATACGAAGCATGAAAGCCGGGAACGGCTGGTTGGCCTGCTGTGGAGCCGATCGGATGAGGAAAAGGCGCGCGCCTCGTTGCGCCAGGTCGTTCGCGAACTGCGCTCGGTGCTGGAGGAGGCCGGATTTGGCGGCTTCGTCGCTGAGCGGTTGATGATCGGCATCAGCATCGCGCAAATGGAAGTCGATATCGAGAGCGTGCTTCAGCAGGCCGAGAACGAGCGGGTCCATCCCCTGCTGCTCGATGCGCCACAGCTTGACGAGCGGTTGCTCGAAGGCATGGACGATCTCGATCCGTCTTTTCGGGTTTGGGTACTGGCCAAGCGTCAAACGATCCACGAACGGCTGATGCGAAGCCTCGAAGCCGGTTTGATCGGCGCAAACGTACCACGCGACACCAAGAAGAAATTCGCGGCGGCGATCGTCAACCTCGATCCGACCCATGAACATGCCTGTCGCTATCTGATGCGCGCGCATGCCGAGGAAGGGGATACTGCCGGCGCGTTACGCATCTACAAGTCGTTGTGGGACCTGCTGGATCGCGACTACGGCATGGAGCCGTCGCCGGCGACCGAGGAACTGGTGGCAAGCATCAAGCTCGGCGTTTTCGAGCCGCCGCTGGCCGATCGCGGCGCCCATGCGAAGAATGGGGTGTTGGCGGTCCGGGCCATCAACGGATCCGGTCTCCAGCCGGCTCCCGCGGCTTCGCCGCTATCAAATGCGCCCGTCAAGACGCTTCTGGTGCTGCGGCCCTTTGCAATGCATGGCATCGACGAGGACCACGGCCATCTGGTGCAGGGCTTCTCCCAGCATCTCGCCGCATGTCTCGTTCGCTTTCGCGAATGGAGCGTTGTCGATCGCGCTCCGGCCGCCGACCTGCTTCCAGTAACCGGCGCGGCGCCGCAATACTGCATCGAAACCACCGCCTACCAGGCCGGCGCCGAAATCAACATCGTGATGGTGCTGCGGGACGATACCACCGGAATCTACGTGTGGAGCGAAAGCTTCCGCTTAGGTCTCAGCAACTGGTTCGAAACGCAGCAGCGGATCATCCGTCGGATCGCGACCTCGCTGAACGTGCAGCTGTCGACCGAGCGGCTGATGCGGCTTGCGGGTGAGCCCGACGTTTCGCTCGATCTGCACGATCGCTGGCTTCGCGGGCAGAACCTCATCACGAAGTTCGATCCGGAGAGCTGGCAGCGGGCCGTCAGCATCTTTCGCGACGCGATCCGCGAAAATCCGACTTTCTCGCCGTGCTACAGCAGCCTCGTGCAAATGAACAACATTGAACATTTTGTGCATCCGGGCTTGTTTCATGATCTCGAAAAGGCGCGGACGACCCTCGAACTGGCAAAGACCGCCGTTCAACTCGACCCGGTCGATTCCAGGGCGCATCTGTGCTGCGGCTGGTCCCACGTGATGGTGGGACGTGGCGCCGAAGCGGCGCCGCACATGGAGCTGGCTTGCGAACTGAACGACAACGATCCGTGGACCTTGCTGTCCTGTGCGGCCTACTGCGCATTCTGCGGATCGATCGAGCAGGCTGAATTGCGTGCCCGTCAGGCGCATGCGCTTTCGCTGGCGCCATCCGGCCTCGAATGGGGGTACCAGAGCATCATCGCCTTTTTGTGCGGTGACTATGCCGGTGCGATAGAGGCCAGTGGGCGGGCGCATGGCGTCATCAAGACCTTGCCCGCATGGCGAGCGGCCGCGCTGTATGAACTGGGAGATACCGAGACCGCACGCGAAGAGGCGCAGCGGTTCCTGAACGGAATACGTTCCTTCTGGGTCGGCTCAGCCGCGCCCACCGACGAGGCGGTCACGCGCTGGCTTCTGCAGGCTCACCCCATCAACATAAATTCGAGGTGGGAAGCCCTGCGCTCGGCCTTGGGTGGCGCAGGGCTTCCCGTCGAAAGCATCACTCGTATCTGACCTCAGGCGCAGATGCTGATCGTGTAGTCGCCGATACGCTCGGCATGCACCCGGAACTTGTCCTCTTCCGAGATCACCGGGTCGATACCATTGAACAGGCGCTTGTAGAACGGCGGCAGCGGATAGGTCGATCCCGGCTGGTTGAGCAGGGCCTCGGAGTCTTCGATCATCACTTTCGGCGGCAAGCGCACGAGGATGGTCTCCTGGTCCGAAGACACAAACTGAATCTGCTTGAAGCGCTCCGGCACGGTCGCGAACACCTGGGCCTTGGCGAGCTGCTCCTTGAACTCTTCCATCGTCTCCGGCAACGGATAGGTGTTGTCGTCGTCCATGTAGTTCTGGCCGGTCGCCCAGGTCTTTACCAGCTTGCCCCAACGTTCGTGGTTGGTCACCTGTAGCCTTTCGATGCGCTGCATGGTCTTACTCCTCCGGGTTGCGTGAGGCAGACAATTCTGCTCACAGAAATGCGGGTACGGCCTGCTTCAGCTCGGCGATTTCAGCGGTGAATTCCACCAGCTGCGCCATGCTCGAAATATCGGGAACGTCCTGGAAAAAATTTGCCGGGTAATGTTCGCGCGACAGATCGGCAAGCTGATCGGGCAGTGAATCGCCGCTGGACGAGCGCAGATCGCCGGCGAGCGCGCCGAAAATCACTTCCGACACCATGATCGAGCCGAGTGGCCCAAGGCGCAGTCCTTCCGCCCCGGGTTGCCGCATGGCTTCGAACAGGATGAAGAACGGCAGCGGTGGATCGTTCGAAAGCGTTTCAATGTCCTCGTCCGTCAGCTTGCCATAGGCCGGCGCGGCGGCGAGCCATTCGCGGAGCTGGCTGACGCGATAGTCGCGATCGAACAGCAGGCGCGACATGGCGACGAAGTGCGGTCTGCGCGCGGCGAGCTCGGCGATCAGCGCGTCCACCGACCACATGCCCGCGAGCCCGGCGCCGAGCAGGTCGCGATAAAGCAAGCCCACCCGTTCGGTCTCGTCGAACGCCGGAAAGATCTGGTCGTTGCCCAGTCCGTCGCTGAGATAGGGCCCGATGCGCCGGCTGAAATTCGGTTTCGACCCGTTGATCCGGAAGAAATGCGACCACCGTATCATCCAGGTCTCGTCGAGCGGCATGTTGACCGGATCGTTCGCGGAGGTCTTTTCGAGGGTGTTGTAGAGATCCTGGTTGGACAGGTCGTTGATGTTGTATTCGGGCCGCACCATGGCGTGGCCGAACCGAAACGCGCCGTGCGAGAACTCGAACGGAATTTGCCAATCGCCGGTCGCGGAATCCCCGGCGGACTGATCGGGCCGGTCGATGAAGTTCGGGGTCGGTCCGCTATAGGCCGCGTAGATCGTCGGATGGATCACCCTCTGCATCAGATCCTTGCGCAGAATGTCGTGATAGATCGCCGTAACGGCCTCCCTGACACACAGGAAACGCTTGTAGGCAGCGCCAAAGCGGTCGTTCGGCCCATGGCTTCGTTCCTGCCGGCGGACGTGATCGATCAGGCTGTTGTGCAACAGCGCGAACAGCGCCGTCAGTTGCGACATCACGGCGTGGTCGTCGTTGCGCGGATCGGCGACCAGCGCTTCGGTGAGGGCCACCCGCATGCCTGCGATGCTGCGGTCGATCCCGGTGACATTCTCGGCCCCGGTTCGCGCGATATCGCGGAACGGGCAGCCGGTCGCGGGCTCGTTCTCTTTCCAGCGCATCCGCCCAAGCCGCAGCTTGGTGCGCCGGTCGTCATTCGGGGCGTCGAGTGCATAGATGTGCGGCGATCCGACCGGGCCGCTGCCAAACAGGGTTTCGAGCCGAAGCGGTATGCGCCGCGCATTGGCGGTCCCGGCGCCGAGCGTCCCGGCCACCGAAAGCGGGATCGCCGAATGAACCAGGTCGTGGGCAACGAATTGCAGCAGGTAGGTGTAACCCGAGGGGATGCGGGGATTTTCCCAGTGTTCGGCCGCTTCGTCGTCGTGCTGCGGCCAGTATATTTCGGCATCCATCCGCCGCGACAGGCGGTGCATCAGTCCGCGCAGTCGTGGCTGGAGCGCGGGAGATTCCAGCGGGTCGATCCCGAAAACGCGAAACCGCTGCGAAGGCAGCGGCGTACGGAGGAAGTGACGAAAGCCGGGGGCGGTGGGCTGAACAGCGTCGCGCGCTTCTGTTCCAGAAGTCTGGAGAGTGGAAGCTTCAGCGACCTTCGGTACCGCCATCGACAGTGTCTCGCTTGTTGGTCCGGCCGGTAGACTGCTGAGAAGGTCGTGAAATTATCGTGAGCTAAATCGTTAGAGGTTGTGGACATCTGTGGACATCTTTGCGGCGCGCGATTTCGCTGCGAGCGTCGCGTGCCGGTTTTTCCCGACACGACGCGCGGATGTCACGATCGTTTCCGGCGAGCCGGTTGGTGCGGTGGCAGGCACTTTTGCCTATGGCCGAACGACGGACACGAATATGATGCCGCGCGCCTGGCGCGCGGAATGACGAAGGAGATTGGCGTGAACCCGATTGCGATATCGCATGTGCTCCAACGGCTCGCTGCATCGTGCGCGATGATGTTTTCGGTATACGGCGCCGCTTGCGCCGAGCCGGTTTTTTCCTTCGACGGCACGCCCGGAAAATTGCCGAAGACGGTCGTTCCCATCCACTATGCGATCGAGCTCAAGCCCGACATTGCGAGCCTCGCGCTTCCTGGCGTGGAAATCGTCGACATCGAGGTGCGCGCGCCGACTGCGCGGCTGACCCTCAACGCCGTCAATACGACCTTTGCGGCCGTCACCGCCGACGGCGACACGGCGCGCGCGGACGTCGCGCTCGATGCCGGTGCCGAGACCGCCACGTTTACCTTTGCGCAACCGCTTGGCGTGGGCGCGCACCGGCTTCGCATCGAATTTGCCGCGCAGATCAACAAATTCGATCGCGGCTTCTTCTTCGTCGATTATCCGACCGATAACGGCGTGAAGCGGCTGCTCACCAGCAAGCTCGAACCGTCGGACGCGCGGCGGATATTTCCGTGCTGGGACGAGCCCGCCTTCAAGGCGAGTTTTGCGTTGACGGTAACGGTGCCGCGAAACTTCCTCGCGGTCGGCAACATGCCTGTTGTGCGCGAAGAGCCGCTGGAGCCGAACCTGAAGCAGGTCGCTTTCGCGACCACGCCGAAAATGTCGACCTACCTGTTCGTGCTGACGGTGGGCGAACTGGAGCGGATCACGGCGGAGGTGGACGGCGTCACGGTCGGCGTCGTCGCCACCGCGGGCAAGGCCGCGAAGGGGCAATTCGCGCTCGACAGCGGGGTCAAGCTGCTGTCCTGGTTCAACGATTATTTCGGCGTCAAATACCCGCTGCCCAAGCTCGATTTGATCGCGGTGCCCGGCGGCTTCGGCGGCGCGATGGAGAACTGGGGCGGCATTACCTTTTTCGAGAGCCGGCTGCTGTTCGATCCCGCGACAAATCCGGACAGCGCACGGCGCGGCATCTTCGGCATCATCGCGCATGAAATGGCGCATCAATGGTTCGGCGATCTCGTCACCATGGCGTGGTGGGACAATCTCTGGCTCAACGAAGGTTTTGCGACCTGGATGGCGACCAAGGCCTCGGAGCAATTCTACCCGCAATGGCAGAGCTGGCTGAACGGGTATGCCCAGAAGCAATATGCCCTGGCCCTCGACGCGCGGCGTACCTCGCACCCGATCCAGCAGCCGATCGCCGACGAGAGCGAGGCGATGGTCGCGTTCGACGCCATCACCTACAACAAGGGTCAGGCGCTGATCCGTATGCTGGAAAGTTATCTCGGCGAGACGGCGTTTCGCGACGGTATTCGCGGTTACATCGCCGGACATGCCTATGGCAACACCACCACCGCGGATCTCTGGCAGGCGCTGGAGAGCGCCGCCCATAAACCGGTGACCGGCATCGCAGCCTCCTTCACCGAACAGGATGGGGTGCCGCTGATCATGGCCGAGACGAGCTGCAGCGGCGGCGACCAGCGGCTGACGCTGCGACAGGATCGCTTCGTGATTGCGCCGGTGCGGGCGGGCGTCCCGGCCTTGCCGCCGCGCAACTGGCAAATTCCTGTTGCCGTCGGGCCGCTGCGTGCGACGCAGCCGCCGGAGATTGTGCTGCTGCAAGGCTCCATGGAAATCCCCGCGCGATCCTGCGGCGAGCCGATCAAGGTCAATTCAGGTGATATCGGCTACTACCGGGTCGAATACGGGCCGGTCAGCCGGGCGGCGCTGGCGAAATCGCTGCCGCAGATGTCGGCCGAGGATCGCGTCAATTTCCTCACCGACAGCTGGGCGATGGTGGCGGCCGGCCGCGCCGAGCCGCCGTCCTATCTCACGCTGGTCGAATCTGTCGGCGCCGACGATCGCCGTCCGGTCTGGGACCAGGTGATCACGGTGTTCACCGCGCTCAACCGTCTGGCGCGCGACCGCGCCGAGCGTCCGGCGGTGCAGCGCTACGCCAGGGCAACGTTGCGCCCGGTGTTCGACCGGCTCGGCTGGGAGGGCAGCGGTTCGGGCGACGACGACAACACGCTGCTCCGCGCCAGCCTGATCTCGGTGCTCGGCGAATTCGGCGACGAGGAGATCATCGCCGAGGCGAAGCGGCGCTTCGCGGGCTTCCTGCAGGATCCGAAATCGCTTCCCGCCGCATTGCGCGATGCGGTCACCCACATCGTCGGAATCACGGCCGACCGCGCCACCTATGACACGCTGCTGGCGCTCGCGCGCAAGAGCACCGTGACCAACGAACGCCTGCGTTATTATTTCGCCGCGGCCGGCGCGCGTGACGCGTCGTTGGCGCGCGCCACGCTGGCGCTGGCCCTGACCGACGAGGTGCCGGGCACGATTGTCACCGGCCTGATCAATTCGGTCGCCGCCTCCGGCGAGCAGCCCGATCTCGCCTGGGACTTCCTGCAGAAGAACTACGATACGCTGTTCGCAAAACAGGGACCGCAATTCCGCGACCAGTTCATCGCAAACTTCATGACCAATTTCAGCGACGACGGCCATGCCGCCGAGCTGGCCGCCTTTGCGCCGGCACAGGCGACCTCCGGCGGGCGTGTGATGGCCGCGCGGGCAACGGAAACGATCGCGATCTCCGCCGACCTCAAGGCGCGGGCGCTGCCGGCGGTCGATGCCTGGATCAGGCAGCGACACTGATCCCGCTGCTGCGCTTCGCCTTCTTCGGGATGAGGTCTTGATCGACCGGCTGAGCTGGTGAGGTTGTCGTTGCCCTGCGATCGTTGCCTTGCCCCGGCATTCCGGGTAGCGATGGCGGCCAGACTTTCCAGGCTGAGGCACGATCCCTACCATGGCTGATTTCCACGGCGTTTTTCCCTATCTCGTCTCTCCCGTCGATCCCACAGGCAATATTCGCACCGAGGTGCTCGGACGGCTTTGCGACGATCTGATCAAGGCCGGCGTGCACGGGCTGACGCCGCTGGGCTCGACCGGCGAATTTGCCTATCTCGGCCAGGCCCAGCGGGCGAGCGTCGTGCAAACCGCGATTGAGGCGGCGAAAGGCCGCGTGCCTGTGATCGCCGGTGTCGCCTCGACCTCCACGGCGGACGCGGTGGCGCAGGCCAAGGCCTATCAGAAGCTCGGGGCCAACGGCATCCTCGCGATTCTGGAGGCGTACTTTCCAGTCGCCGACGCGCAGATCGAATCCTATTTCCGCGCCATTGCCGATGCCGTTGATATTCCCGTGGTGATCTACACCAACCCGCAATTCCAGCGTTCCGATCTGACGCTGGATGTGATCGCGCGGCTCGCGACCCATCCGCGCATCGGCTACATCAAGGATGCCTCCACCAATACCGGCCGGCTGCTGTCGATCATGAACCGCTGCGGCGACAGCATCAAAGTGTTCTCGGCCTCCGCGCATATCCCGGCAGCGGTGATGCTGATCGGCGGGCTGGGTTGGATGGCGGGGCCTGCCTGCATCATTCCGCGGCAGAGCGTCGAACTTTACGACCTCTGCACGGCGGCGCGCTGGGAAGAGGCGATGGCTCTCCAGCGCAAGCTGTGGCGCATCAACGAAGCCTTCGCGCGCTTCAATCTGGCGGCCTGCATCAAGGCCGGACTCGACATCCAGGGTTATGCCGTCGGCGACCCCGTCCCGCCGCAGGCGGCGCTCACGTCAGAGCAGCGCAAGGTGGTCGAGCAAGCCCTGCGGGATGTCGGGTAACTGGCTTGCGAGTTGCATAAACCGCATTACCTCGTCCCTTCGGGACCGAGTTGTATCAGCCTCAAAACCGGCTAAAACCCGCCCAATCCGACAAGAAGCTCGAAGGACAAACTGATGAATATTCTTCCCGGCAATATGCGTTTTGGTGCGGGCAAGGCGGTCAAGCGTTTGGAAGACCAGAGACTGCTCACCGGGAAGGGGCAGTTCATCGATGACAAGCCCGAGGAGGGCGCGCTGTGGCTCTACGTGCTGCGCTCGCCGCATGCGCACGCCAAAATCGTCTCGATCGACGTCACGCCGGCAACCGGGATGCCGGGCGTTGAAGCGGTTTATACCGGCGCCGATCTGATCAAGGACGACATCGGCACCATTCCGACGCTGTCGATCTTCAAGCGGCCCGACGGCAAGCCGATGACGGTGCCGCCGCGGCGGCTGCTCGCCCATGAAATCGTGCGCTTTGCCGGCGAGGCCGTGGCGGCCGTGGTGGCGACGTCACGCGTGCTGGCGCAGACCGCGGCCGAGGCGATCGCGGTCGAATACGCGGTGCTGCCGTCGGTGGTCGATCCGCTGGAAGCGATCAAGCCGGGCGCGCCGGTGGTGTGGACTGAAGCGCCGGACAATATCGTGGCGGCCATGAGCTATGGCGATGCCGCCAAGGTCGAGGCGGCCTTTGCCAGCGCGGCGCATGTGGTCTCGCTCGATCTCGTCAGCCAGCGGCTGATTCCGTCGGCGATGGAGCCGCGCTCGACGATCGCCGAAATCGAAAAGAAGACCGGCCGGCTGATCCTGCATGTGCAATCGCAGACGCCGGGTTCGACCCGCGATCTGCTCGCCGAGTCCGTGTTGAAGCGGCCCAAGGAAAGCGTCCGGGTGCTGGTCGGCGACATCGGTGGTGGTTTCGGGCAGAAGACCAGCCTCTATCCGGAAGACGGCATCGTCGCCTATGCCGCGACCAAACTGGAGCGCAAGATTCGCTGGCGCGGCGACCGCACCGACGAGTTCGTCGGCGGCACTCACGGCCGCGATCTCACCTCGACCGGTGAATTCGCGCTCGATGCCAAGGGGCGCGTGCAGGCCTACCGCGTGCGCTCAGTCGGCGGCACCGGGGCCTATTCCTCGGGTGCGGGCAATATCATTCCGCTGGTGCTCGGGCCGTTCGTGCAGACCGGTGTCTACGATCTACCGCTGGTGCATTTCGAAGTGAAATCGGTGATGACCAACACCGCGCCGGTCGGCGCCTATCGCGGCGCGGGGCGGCCCGAGGCGGTGTTCATTGTCGAGCGGCTGATGGATGCGGCAGCGCGCCAGATCGGCATGGATCCGCGCGCCATCCGCAAGGTGAACTACATCAAGCCAGCGCAACTGCCCTACACCAACGCGGTCGGTCAGGTCTACGACTCCGGCGCCTTCGCGCATATGCTAGAACGCGCTTCCGACCTCGCCGACTGGAACGGCTTTGCCGCGCGCAAGAAGGCGGCGAAGAAGAAGGGCCTGCTCTACGGCCGCGGCCTGACCAGCTACATTGAATGGACCGGCGGGCGGGCGCACACCGAGAAGGTCTCGCTGCACGCGACGTCGGAAGGTCGCATCATCCTGCATTCCGGCACCATGGCGATGGGGCAGGGCCTGCAAACCACCTACACCCAGATGGTTTCGGATTCGCTCGGCATTCCCATGGACAAGATCGACGTGGTGCAGGGCGACACCGATCTCGCCACCGGGTTCGGCAGCGTCGGCTCGCGCTCACTGTTCGTCGGCGGCACGGCGGTCGCGGTCTCCACCAACGACATGATCACGAAAGCGCGCGAGAAAGCGTCGAACGTGCTGGAGACTTCGGTCGAGGACATCGAATACCGCGACGGCTGGCTGACGGTGGTCGGCACCGACAGGCGCATCAGCCTGTTCGAGATTGCGAAGAAGGAAGACGGCGCCAAGCTATCCGTCGATAGCGAAGGCGAAGTCGACGGCCCGAGCTGGCCGAACGGCACGCATATCTGCGAGGTCGAGATCGATCCCGAGACCGGCGTCAGCAAGGTGGTGCGCTACACCACGGTCGACGACGTCGGTGTCGCCGTCAATCCGATGCTGGTGACCGGCCAGGTCCATGGCGGCGTCGCGCAAGGCATCGGGCAGGCGCTGTATGAGGGTGTCGCCTACAGCGAGGAAGGCCAGTTGCTGACCGCAAGCTATCAGGATTACTGCGTGCCGCGCGCCGACGACATCCCGCCGATCGCTGTCACCCTCGACGATTCCGCGCCCTGCCGCACCAACCCGCTCGGCGCCAAGGGCTGCGGCGAATCCGGCGCCATCGGCGGCCCGCCCTGCGTCACCAACGGCGTGATGGATGCGCTCAGCGAACTCGGCATCAAGCAGCTGAATACGCCCTTGACGCCGGCCAAGATCTGGCAGGCGATAAGGGACGCGAAGGTGGCGGTTTGAGGAGTCATTCCGGGCGACACTTACCCTCCCCTGGAGGGGGAGGGTCGACGCTCATGAAATGAGCGGCGGGGTGAGGTGAAAGTCTCTCCTCGCGCGCAGTGCCCGAGTGGAGAGATCACCCCACCCCGTCTCGCATTTCGCTGCGCTCAATACGAGCCGACCCTCCCCCTCCAGGGGAGGGTAAGAGCGGCTCCGCTCATCACGGCAGTGACCTACAGCCCCAGCACCATCTTCGCGACGATCTCGCGCTGGATCTCCGACGAGCCGCCGAAAATCGTGTAGGCGCGGGTGTTGAGGAATTCCGGGACTACCGGGAGCATTTCTTCCGGAATGCCCGGCGCTTCGTTGAGCCGGTAGAGCGGACGGATCGGCTCGACATAGAGGCCGTCATTGCCGATCACCTCGACGCCGAGCCGCGTCACCGCCTGGCGGATTTCGCTGACGCGCAGTTTCAGGAGCGATGATACCGCGCCTGGATTCTGTCCGGTCTGCAACGCCGACAGCACTCGCAATTCGGTCATTTCCAGCGTGTCGATATCGACCTCGATCTCCGACATCCGCACCGCGATATCGGGATCGTCGATGGCGCGGCCGGTGGTCTCGGATTCCGCGAGGTCGGAGACCATCTTCAGCGCCTCACGCAGTTTGGCCGAGGCGATGCCGGAGCCACGCTCGAACTCGAGCAGATACTTGCCATAGGTCCAGCCCTTGCCTTCGTCGCCGACGCGATTAGCGACGGGGACGCGGACGTCGTCGAAGAACACCTGGTTCACCTCGTGGTCGCCGCCGATGGTCAGGATCGGCCGTGTCGTGATGCCCTTGCTCTTCATGTCGATCAGGATGAAGCTGATGCCGTCCTGCTGCCGCTCGGTGTCGTTGGTGCGCACCAGCGCGAACATGCGGTTGGCGTGATGGGCATGCGTGGTCCAGATCTTGGTGCCGTTGACGATGTAATCGTCGCCGTCGCGCACGGCGCGGGTCTTCAGCGAGGACAGGTCGGAACCCGAGCCGGGTTCGGAATAGCCCTGGCACCAGTAATCCTCGCCGGAGAGAATTTTTGGCAGATAGAAATTCTTTTGCTCGGGTGAGCCGAAGCCGATGATGACGGGGCCGACCATCTTGACGCCCATCACGTTCACGTTGGGTACGCCGGCGCGGGCGCATTCGGCCTCAAAAATCCAGCGCTGTGCCGGGGTCCAGTCCGGCCCGCCATGTTCTACCGGCCAGCCCGGCGCGCCCCAGCCCTTTTTATTCAACGCCCGTTGCCAGGCCATGCCGATATCGGGATCGGAAAAGACCGAAGGGGTCAGTGCGGTGGCGCGCTTCATCTCCGGCGTGAGGTTTGCAGAAATGAAGTCGCGGACTTCCTGCTCGAAAGCGCGCTCTTCGGCGTTGAAGGTGAGATCCATGGTGCGCTCCGGTATCAGGTTTGAACGGCACGGCCGCCGAGGGCGGCATAACGGCGATAATGATGGGCGCTGCCGCCGAACAAGGTGTCGAAGGCGAGCAGCCGCTTGAAGTAGGAGCCGATGTCGAGTTCGTCGGTGACCCCCATGGCGCCGTGAAGCTGTACCGACTGTTCGGCCACGAATCTTGCGCATTTGCCGATCTTGGCCTTGGCGCCGGAAGCCGCGCGCGCACGCGCGAGGGGTTCGGCGTCGGCCATCAGCGCCGCGCGCAGCGCCATCGAGCGGGCCTCGTCGCACTGCATCGCCATGTCGGCGAGGCGGTGGCGGATCACCTGGTTGGCCGACAGCGGCCGTCCGAACTGCTTTCGAATCTTGGTGTATTCGAGCGTCTGGTCGAGCAGGGTCTGCATGATGCCGACGGCTTCGGCGCCGAGTGCCGCCATGGCGCGGTCGACCACGCTTTCGATCGCCGGCAATGCATCGCTGCCGTCGCCGAGCAGGGCATCTGCCGGCACCCGCACGTCCCTGAGGTCGAGGTTGCAGGCGCGGCCGCCGCCAAGCCGCGGGAAGTCGCGTGAGGTGAGCCCGGGCGCACCTTGCGGCACCAGAAACAGGCAGAGTTTGCCGTCGTCGACGCGGGCGGAGACGATGATCTGTCCGGCGGCGTGGCCGTCGAGCACGGCGGTCTTGTGGCCATCGAGACGCCAGCCATCCGGCGTCTTCTTTGCCGTGGTCTTGACGTCGGCCAGATCGAAGCGCGCCTGCCGCTCCGAATGCGCGAAGGCGAGGTAAAGCGAACCGTCGGCGATCTGTGGCAGCAGCGCCTGCTTCTGCGCCTCAGAGCCGCATTCCGCGATCAGCGCCGCGCCGATCACGACGGTCGACAGATAAGGCTCGGAGACGAGGCCGCGTCCGAATGCTTCCATCAGGATGCCGATCTCGATGGCGCCGCCGCCAAATCCGCCATGGTCTTCCCTGATCGGCAGTGCGAGCCAGCCCAAGTCGGCGAACTGTTTCCAGATATCGGCGCTGAAGCCGCGCGGATCGTTCGCCGATCGCTTGCGATGGTCGGCATTGTAGGTTTCGGTGACAAAGCGGTCGGCGCTTTCGCGCAGCATCCGCTGCTCGTCGCTCAAGGTAAGGTCCATCTGATCTGCTTTGCTTCTCTTATAAGGGCTGTGCCGGTTTCCTGACGGAGGGATGGAGGCCCGCGGGATCCACCACCATTCCGAATTCCTGCAGATTATGCGCGTGGCAGAGCTGGTGCAGCGCGAACGCCTGCTCGATCGCTGCGGGCTGTCCCATGACGTCGATCGAGCGATTGACCGCTTCCTTGGTCAGCTTGAGCGCAAACGCGGGCTTTGCCGCGATCCGCTGCGCCAGCGTCATCACGAACGAAGAAAGCTCGTCGTGCGGCACGACGTGGTTGACCATGCCGAGCCGATGCGCTTCCTCGGCGTTCCAGACGTCG
This sequence comes from Bradyrhizobium ottawaense, assembly GCF_900099825.1. Taxonomy (NCBI): domain Bacteria; kingdom Pseudomonadati; phylum Pseudomonadota; class Alphaproteobacteria; order Hyphomicrobiales; family Nitrobacteraceae; genus Bradyrhizobium; species Bradyrhizobium ottawaense. Next base: position 5,067,100 of record NZ_LT629693.1, read on the forward strand.
GCGGTGAACAGTAATTCCTTGGCCTTGCGCGGACCGAGTTCCCAGGGATGAACGAACCACTCGACGCCGCAGACGCCCATCGTGACAACGGGATCGCAGAATTCAGCATCGGCACTGGCGACGATGAGGTCGCAGGCCCAGGCCAGCATCAGGCCGCCGGCGATGCACTTGCCGTGCACTTCAGCGATCGTCGGCTTGGCCAGGTTGCGCCAGCGCCGGGTCATCTGCAGATAGGTTTCCTGCTCGCGGGCGAAGCGGCCATGGGCATTGGGTTCGGCGAAGCCACCCCAATTTCCGACCGGCGGAAAATCGACGCCGGCGGTATTCTTGGCCCCGGGGCGCAGATCGTGCCCGGCCGAGAAATGCGGCCCGTTGCCGGCGAGAATGATGACCTTGACCGCGTCGTCCTGAACGGCTTCGTCGAAGGCCGCGTTGAGATCGTAGGTCATTTGCAGGTTTTGGGCGTTGCGCGCCTCGGGCCGGTTCATCACGACCCGCGCGATGCCAGGCTCCGGCCGCTCCACGACGATGGTTTCATAAGCGGTCAATCGGCCCTCCCTTTATTGTTATCCGGCCATGTTGTGGTCTCAGCGAATGATAGGCAAGAGGCTTGAATCACCACAACCGCGTCATTCCGGTCTGGTTCTTCGGACCATCCCGGAATGACGAAGTTAGAGTATGGGCCTTCACATCGATCTGGTATGCTCGCGGCAGATTTACCGGGAGAATTTCGATGCGCAGATTATGGACCGTGCTGGCGGCGCTGGCGACCTTGAGCCTGACCAATTGCGGCTACAACGCGATCCAGACCAATGACGAGCACGTCAAGGCGAACTGGTCGGAGGTGGTCAACCAGTACCAGCGCCGCGCCGATCTGGTGCCCAACCTCGTCAATTCGGTGAAGGGTTTCGCCCAGCAGGAAAAAGACGTGCTGCTTGGCGTCACCAACGCCCGCGCCAAGGTCGGCAGCATCCAGGCGACGCCGGAAGTGCTGAACGATCCGGCCGCCTTCCAGAAATTCCAGGCCGCCCAGGGTGAACTTTCCAGCGCGCTGTCGCGACTATTGGTCGTGACCGAAAACTATCCGCAGCTCAAATCCGATACGTTGTTTCGTGACCTGATGTCGCAGCTCGAAGGCACCGAGAACCGCATCACGGTGGCGCGCAACCGCTACATCAAGTCGGTGCAGGACTATAATGTCGGTATCCGCACCTTCCCGAACAATCTGACGGCGATGGTGTTCGGCTACAAGGAAAAGCCGAACTTCGCGGTCGAGAACGAGAAGGAAATCTCGACGGCGCCGAAGGTGGATTTCAATCCGACGCCAGCACCGGCGGCACCTGCCGCGTCCTCGAAATAGTCGATCCAAAGTGCCGGCAACAGACAAATCGCGATGAATGCTGCGAGAGCTTCCCTTCTTGCGTTGCTGCTGTGCTGGGCGTTCGCACTCCCCTGCGATTTCGCACGCGCCACGGTCGCGGTGCCGCCGCTGTCAGGGCGCGTGGTCGATCAGACCGGCACGCTTGGCGCCGGCGATATCGCGTCTCTAACGCAGACGTTAAAGGATCTTGAGACCCGAAAGGGCAGCCAGATCGCGGTCCTGATCGTGCCGACGACCGACGGCGAGGCGATCGAGCAGTTTTCGATCCGGGTCGCAGAGGCCTGGAAGATCGGTCGCAAGAAAATTGACGACGGCGCGCTGCTGGTGATCGCCAAGAACGATCGCCATTTGCGGATCGAGGTCGGCTACGGCCTCGAGGGTTCGCTGACCGACGTCACGTCCAAGCGCATCATCGACGAAGATATCACGCCGAAGTTCAAGGCCGGCGATTTCGCCGGCGGCGTTTCCGCCGGCATCGACCGGATGATCCGGATTATCAATGGCGAACAATTGCCGGCGCCGGAGCCGCCGCACTGGCAGCCGTCGGCGCACTCGTTCGATCCGAGCTATCTATTCAACCCGTTCCTGATCATTCCCGTATTGCTGTTCGGCGGCGCGATACGGAGCGTGCTGGGCCGCCTGGTCGGATCGGGTGTCGCCGGCGGTCTGGTGGCGCTGATCGCCTGGTTCTTCTTTGGCTCGATGGTCGCGGCGCTTCTCTCAGGTATTGTGACGTCGATGCTTGTGATGTTTAGCGACGCCATCACTGCGCCATCGCCGCGTGGGCGCGGCGGGAGCTGGTCGGGCGGCAGCGGCGGCTCGTGGTCCGGCGGCAGTTCGAGCAGCAGCAGCGACAGTGGCAGTTTCAGCGGCGGAGGCGGCAGTTTCGGCGGCGGCGGCGCATCCGGTAGCTGGTAGCTGGTAGCTGGTAGAGAGAGCTGGTAACATGGGCATTGCGCGCATCGGCAAGCATCTGCTGCATCATCGCTGGTGGCAGCGGCGATATTTTCCGCCTGCCGTGCTGGCTGCGATCGAAGCCGCGATCAAGGCCGGCGAAACCACGCATTCCGGCCAGGTGCGTTTCGTGGTGGAAGGCGCACTCGACGGCGCGCCGCTGTTCCGCGACCAGTCGGCGCACGACCGGGCGCTCGATATCTTCGGTCAATTGCGGATCTGGGACACCGCCCATAACAACGGCGTGCTGATCTATCTCCTGCTCGCCGACCGCAATGTCGAGATCGTCGCCGACCGCGGCATCGATGCCAAGGTCGGCACTGCCGGCTGGGAGAAAATCTGTACCGCAATGGAAGCCGATTTCAGGGCCAGGAATTTCGAAGCCGGCGCGATCAAGGGGATCGAAGCGGTGTCGCGCGAACTGGCGGCGCATTTTCCGAAGCAGGGCCCGGGCCCCAACGAGCTGCCGGATGCGCCGGTGGTGATTTAGGGCGCTTTACTCTCCACGTCATTGCCTGCAACAAACGCGAAGCGTTTGTGCAAGGGGGGGAAGCGACGAAGCAATCCATTCTTCCTTCGTGCCGCAAGATGGATTGCTTCGCGGAGCCTGTCATCGGGCCGGCCAGAGGCCGGACCCGTTGGCTCGCAATGACGAATAGAGAGGCCTACGCCCTCGCCGAAGGCCTTTCGCCAACACGCGCCATCCACGCCACGATATGGGCATTGGTGGTGTCCACCGGCTGGCCGACCTGGCTGGCGAATTCGAGCCAGCAATAGAGCAGGATGTCCGCCAGCGTGAAGCGCTTGCCGCAGATGTATTCCCTGCCGTCGGCCATCTGTCCGTCGAGCCATTGCAGGCGGTTGGCGGCGATCATCTTGAGGCCGGGCGACGCCTCCGGCGCGCAGGGGATGCGGCTCTGGAAGAACTTGAGGCCTTCGCCGAACCGGTAGCCGTTGCCGAGGTGCTCGCAAATATTGAGATCGACGCGGCGCGTCCACATCCGGCACTCGGCGCGTTCTTCCGCGGTTGCCCCGATCATCGCGGGCTTCGGATTCTTCTCTTCGAGATATTCGCAGATCGCGGTGATCTCGGAGAGATAGTGCCCATCGTCGAGTTCGAGCGTCGGCATCTGGCCGTGCGGATTGCGCTTCAAATGCTCGGCTTCGCGATTCTCGCCCTTGCGCAGATCGACCGCCTGCCGAGGCATTTCGACGCCTTTTTCCGCCATGAACATGCGGACAACGCGCGGGTTCGGTCCGATCGAGTCGTAGAGCTTCATGGTGCATTCTCTCCCGTTGTTTTTTGATGGCGCGGTTTATTGGCTGCTTTTGAACAGGCCGCCGCGGCATTTGTCAAATGGGAGGTTCACACGTTTTGCTTCGCCGAATGTGATTCAGCATCACGCGAAAAATCGGCGCCGGGCGGGAATAAATCCGGAAAATCGCGATCGCGCGCTAGCCGTCGTCGAGCTTGTTGAGGTCGCGCACCGACTGCATGATCGGTTCGAAATTCGAGCGCGCATCCAGCGCGTCGAACAGTTGCGCGGTGTCCGACAGCAGCGTGTGCGAACGCTGGATCGCGATCCGGACGTCGTCCTGCGGCGTATCCGACAGCCGGCCGTGGCCGGACAGCAGGATCTTTGAGTTCAGGCCCTTGAGCCGCTCCAGCGACTGGATGTAGTCGGCGATGCTGCCGGAGCCGAACACCCCGCCCATCACGCCACCGGGCATCAGCGTGTCGGCGGCGAACAGCAATCCCTTGTCCTGGTCAAACAGCGTGATGCAGGCCGAGGTGTGGCCGGGCGTGTGCATCACGTTGAGGCGGAAATTGCCGAGGTCGATCAGATTGCCCTCTTCAAGCCAGATGTCGACATTGATCGGCACGTTCGGCTCGTTGAACATTTTTCGAAGCATCGAGAAATCGTCGCGCAGCATGATCTTGTTGGCGGCGAGCCGGTGCGCGGCGATGAAGGTGCGTCCTGAAAAATGAAAGGCCGCACCGATGTGATCGAGATGCTCGTGGCTCAGCACCACCATGTCGATGTCTTCGGGTTTCACTCCGACATGGTTGAGGCAGGTCAGCAGATGCGGATAGTTCGACGACAGCCCGACGTCGATCATGATGGTGCGCGAACTGCCGCGCACCAGATAGGCGTTCGCCGCGCGGTTCTTGAAACGGATCTGATAGACGTCCGCGGCCGCCTCGATCAGCGTGCAGACCTCATTGTCGAGCAGGGTCTTGAACGGGCTCGGCTTGCGGTCGCTCATGGAGCGGCCGCGGCTTTGAAGTTGACGGCGTTCGAGGCCCGCAACCGCTTGGACAGCGCATCCATGATCATCAGCGCAAACGCCGGCTGCTGGCTGACCAGGTAGACGAAGCGGGCATGGTTGATCCGCATCACGCGGGTATGGGGGGCGGCGGCAATCGCGGTCGCCGAGCGCGACGAGCCGTCGATTACGGCCATTTCGCCGAAGAACTCGCCCTTGCCGAGCGTCACAATGACGGTCTTGCCGGCGCTGCCGACCTTGGCGATCTCGACCTGGCCTTCGAGCACCACGAACAGCTCGCGCCCGGTCGAGCCTTCCTCAAAAATGACGTCATTGACATCAAACTCGTTGATGCATTTCTCGATCGCCACGGCGCGCTCCCTGCCTTCTGGCTGGTGGTGGCATGTTAGTCGGTAAACCAGCCGGCGCAAACGGCACTGCCGGGATTGCCGCAGGGCAGCATGGCAAGGGGCTGGATGGCGCCGGCCGCGCTGCCGCCGCCTTGCGGCCACAAAACCGGCCCGGATGACTCCCTAAAATTTCGGTAAGCCGGCGGCCGGTAACGATTTCGCAAGCAATAAAAGTTACCAAAAGGTCAACCAATCCTGGAGTATTTGATGTGAGCGATCTCAAGTCCGAGCCGATCAGCGCTGAAACCGGAACCGTTGGCGCCGGGGTGGCCGCCTCCGATATGTCCGTGCCGGTGACGGCCGAGGTCGAGTCCCCGAGGCTCGCACCCGAGCAGGAAGAGACTTCGCCCAAGGCCGATACATCCAAGGCGGAGGCGCTCAAGGCCGAAATGCCCAAGGTCGAGCCGTTCAAGGTGGACGTCCCCAGGGTAGACGCCCCCAAGGTCGAGGCGATCAAGGTGGAAGTTCCGAAGGTGGACGCCGTCAAGCCGGAGACGCCGCAAATGCCCGGCAAGATGATGATCATGTCGCCGGGCGAGCGCGTTGGCGCCGATGCGAAGGCTGAAGCGGCATCGGGCGAGGGATCGCCCGGCAAGCGCCGGATGTCGGCCATGGCCGCCGTGGTGGCACTGGCGACGGTTGCGGGGGCGCTGGGCGGCGCCCTGGCGACCACGGGTTTCGGGCATCTGATGAGCGGGGATTCCGCGGCTGCGAACGCCAGCGCGCTGGAAGCCTCGATTGCGCGGATCGATGCCGATATCGTCGCGCTGAAAGCCGGCGTCGAGCACACCTCGAAGTTGGCGACCGGCCAGTTCAACAAGACCAGTGACCGCCTCGACAAGGTCGAGAAGGCGCAGGCCGAACCCGCCGCGAAACTCGCCAAGCTCAGCGAAGCCGTCGACAAGCTCCGCGCCGCACCGGCGCCGGCCCCGGTCGCCGCCGCCGCGCCGGCGGCTCCCGCGAGGGACGTCACGGGTTCGGTGTCGCAGCCGGCTGCGGTTGCTGCTGCCGCGGCTGCTCCGCCCAAGCCCGACTTCGCAAGGTTGCCGAGGGTGGAAGGCTGGGTGCTGCGTGACGTCGCCAATGGCGGCGCGCTGATCGAAGGCCGCCAGGGCGTCTTTGAAGTCTATGCCGGCGATCCCGTCCCCGGTCTCGGCCGCGTCGATGCCATTCGCAAGCAGGATGGCAAATGGGTGGTCGTGACCAGCAGGGGCCTGATCTCGCGTTGATGCATGGACCGCGAAATTCTCGGGCGCGGCCCGAGGATCGTTGCGGATCGGTGATCATTCGCCCGATCAAAATTATTCCCTCACTCTCACGTGAAATTGCATCCCGATTGTCGCAAGACAACCGAGGCGCTATCAGGCTAATTTCCTGAACACAACACGCCCTAACGACGCCTGCTGGCGGCGTTGCGACGGCGGCATTGATCAGGATACGGCTTGCGCGTGCGCTACCTTCTCATCGCTCTATTTCTGCTCGCCGGCGTAGTGCCGGATCGCTCCGCACGGGCCGCGGCGCTGGAGCGTGGCACCGCCATCATCGATCCCGCGGCGTTGCGCGAACTCGACCGCGGCCAATTTGGCATCGGCCGCATGCTGCTGCCGGAGCGGTCGGCGAATATTCCGCTCGCGGACAGCCAGCTTTTCGCGTTGCCGGCGATGCTGCCGGTCCGGCGGGCCCTCGACGGCGAGTTCGAACGTTACGTGGCGAGACACCAGACAAGCCTGCCGAACGAGACGATCGGCGTCGGCGACGGTTTTGATTTCCAGCTGTTCGACCGGGCATTGCTCGATTCTTCCGAGACGCGGTTCGTGCTGGCGGGAATCGTCAACCGGATGGACCGCGCCTATGTCGGGGAAGCCGACTGTGGTGAGATCCGGCTGATCTACCGGTTGACACGAACGGACGAGCCGAACGTCGGCGACAATGCCGTGTCGCCGCGGCTACCGATGACGCTGAACCTCGTGCTCAAGGCCAGGGTTGAAGGTCAGGCAATAACATGTTCCGACATCGCAAGACGCTGGCTCGCCGCAGGCGATCTGGCGCTGACGGGTACCGAACTCACCGCCAAGCTGCTGGCAAAGGACGGGCCGCTCGACCTGATCAGCTACGCCAATATCGATCGCATCGAAACCAATCTTCAGATTGCGCATGCGCCGAAATCGGCGGTCCGCGATTTTCGCACCGATTATCTCCTGAAGGTGTTTCGCTACGATCCGCAGGCGCACCTGTTTCAGGAAGCGCCGATGGAAAACCAGATCGACCGCGATCGCATTCTGGCCGATGACAGCCTCGGACGCGAATTCAAGGCGTGGCTGCTCGATCCGAAGCATCTCGTCGCGTTCGATCGCGGTGTTGCCGTGATCCCGGAAAAATTCCTCGCGCATGGCGCGATTGCGCCGACACCTGCTGGCTTCGACCCATCGGAATTGCAGCCGGAGTTCGGTCTGGTGCAAGGCGAGGGTGCAGTCGACAATCCCGTATTCGCCGAGGCCGACATCGTGGCGGCCCTGCGAAAGGCATCGGCTGACGGCGTGACATTGCAAAACATCCGCTCGGTCGGAGGTTTTGAGCGGCGGCTGAACGACATCACCTGCTCCGGCTGCCACCAGACCCGCGGCATCGGCGGTTTCCATTTCCCCGGCGTCGACTGGATGGCGGCCAAGCCGTCGAATTCAACCGTGGTGCCGGCATCGCCGCATTTCTTCGGCGACCAGGTCCGGCGCCGCGATATCCTCACCGCGCTGCGCGACGGCCGGCCGCCGGATTATTCCCGGGGCTTCTCCAGCCGCCCGCAATGGCGCGGCAGCACCGAACTCGCCGGCACCGAATATGGCGACGGCTGGGGCGCACATTGCTATGCCCGAAGCCCAAAGACCGCCGACAACGACCGCAGCTTCAATTCCTGGAACTGCGCCGAGGGCTTGGCCTGCCAGCCCGCCGGCAAGGCCTCGCGGATGGGCATGTGCTTCGTCAAAAGCCACTAGAAACGGCCGCTTTGGAGCCTCGGCACAATTGACAGTAGGCTTACTAATCATGTTTCATCCGGCCAATAATTTATTTCGCGGGAAGGAAATATGGACGAGGTCATTATCGTCGGCGCAGGCATCGGCGGGCTGACGCTCGGACTGGCGCTGCATCAAGCCGGAATTCCCTGCCGCATCTTCGAGTCCGCCGCCGAGATCAAGGCCGTGGGTGTCGGCATCAACCTGCTGCCGCATGCGACCAAGGAATTGGCCGCGCTCGGCCTCGAGCGCGCGCTGGCCCAAGTTGCGATCGCGACTACCGATGCGACCTTCTTCAATCGCTTCGGCCAGTTGATCTACCAGGAGCCGCTTGGCCGCATGGCGGGTTACGATCATCCGCAATTCTCCATTCACCGCGGCGACCTGCAGCGCGTCTTGCTTGATGCCTTTGTCGCGCGCGCCGGGGGCGACAGGCTGCTGACCAACCAGCATTGCGTCGGCGTCGCGCAGGATGCGGCCGGCGTCGCCGTGACGTTCTGCGACGGACCGGGCGGCTCAAACCGTTCCACCGTACACGGCCGGGCGGCGATCGCCTGCGATGGGATCAATTCCGCGGTTCGCAAGCAGTTCTATCCCGACGAAGGCGAACCGCGATATTCCGGCATCAACATGTGGCGCGGCGTGACCCCCTGGAAACCGATGCTGTCGGGCGCCAGCATGGTGCGTGCCGGCTGGATGTCGCACGGCAAGATGGTGATCTATCCGATCCGTCCGGCGGGCGCCGACGGCAAGCAATTGATCAACTGGGTCGCCGAAATTGAAACGCCAGTCTATCGCAAGCGCGACTGGAACCGGTCCGGCTCGCTCGACGATTTCATCGGCGCCTTTTCCGATTGGCAATTCGAGTGGCTCGATGTGCCAGCCTTCATTCGCGCCGCCGATCATGTGCTGGAATTCCCGATGGTCGATCAGGATCCGCTGCCGCGCTGGAGCTTTGGCCGGATAACGCTGCTCGGCGATGCTGCGCATCCGATGGTGCCGCGTGGTTCCAACGGTGCCGGCCAGGCGATCCTGGATGCGCGCGCGCTCACGACGGCTTTGCGCGAGCATGCGGATCCGGTAGCAGCGCTTGCGGCTTACGAAAGCCAGCGGCTCGAAGCCACCACGCGGATCGTGCTCACCAACCGCACCAATCCCCCGGATGCGATCCTGCGCGAAGTGTTCGAACGCACCGGGGACCAGCCGTTCAAGACGATCGAGGACGTCATCAGTCGCGAGGAACTTGTCGGGCTGTCCGAAGGCTACAAGCGGATTGCGGGCTATTCGAAGGAAGCCTTGCGCGGGTGAGTAGGGAAAATCCTGCCGCGGTCATTGAATTCGAGCTAGGTTGAGGCAAGGCGGTCGGCAAGAACCGCAGTCCGGCGCTTTGGGGGAGAAAACAGCATGGCGGTTTCTCAGGGGCAAGGTGACGGCGCATCGCTTGTCGATGTCGCCGGCGCATCGTCTGTCGATGTCGCCGGCTTTATCGACCGGCAGCCGGTCGGCGGTTTCCAGATCAAATTGTTGCTGACCTGTGCCGCGGTGCTGTTTCTCGACGGCTTCGACACCCAGGCGATCGGCTATGTCGCGCCGGCGCTTGCCAAGGAGTGGGGCCTGAGCAAGGCAGCACTCGGGCCGGTGTTCAGCGCCGGACTGTTCGGCCTGATGATCGGCGCGCTGGTGTTCGGGCCGCTGGCCGACCGCATCGGACGCAAGAAGATCATCATCTTCTCGACGCTGGCCTTCGGCATCGGCACGCTCGCGACGGCTTTCATCGGCGACGTCAACACGCTGCTGGCGATCCGCTTTCTGACCGGTCTCGGTCTCGGCGGCGCGATGCCGAATGCGGTAGCGATGACATCCGAGTTCAGTCCGCACCGTCGCCGCGCCACCATGGTGATGGTCATGTTCTGCGGCTTCTCGATCGGCGCCGCACTCGGCGGCCTGCTTGCGGCCGCACTGATCCCGCAATTCGGCTGGCGCTCGGTGTTCGCCGTCGGCGGCATAGCACCGCTGTTGCTGGTGCCCATCCTGGCGCGGCGGTTGCCGGAATCCGTGCGCTTCCTTGCGCTCACCGGGCGGGCGCCGGCCCGCGTTGCCGAACTGCTCGGGCAGATCGATCGCAACGCCGGTTTCACGGCCGCAACGAAATTCGTCGTGCACGAGCCGCAACTCGCCGGGATGCCGGTGCTGCATCTGTTCCGGGAAGGGCGAATGTTGCCCACGCTGTTGCTGTGGGTGGTGTTCTTCATGAGCCTGCTCGATCTTTATTTTCTGTCGAACTGGCTGCCGACCGTGCTCAACGATCTCGGCGCCTCGGTGTCCTCGGCCGCCCTGATCGGGTCGATGCTGCAGGTCGGCGGCGTGGTTGGAACCTTCGCGCTCGGCAGCATCATCGACCGCTTTTCGTTCCGCGCGCTGGCGCTGGTGTATTTTGTCGCCGTATTCGCGATCGGCGCGATCGGCCAGCTCGGCCACTCCGTCGCGCTGGTGACGGCGGCGATCTTCGCGGCCGGGTTCTGTATCGTCGGCGGCCAGATTGCCGCCAATGCGCTGGCGGCGGGATTCTATCCCACCTCCGTCAGGGCGACCGGCGTCGGTTGGGCGCTGGGCATCGGCCGGGTCGGGTCGATTGTCGGGCCGCTGGTCGGCGGCGCGCTGTTGACGGCGAAATGGAGCACCGGATCGGTCTTCATGGCGGCCGCAACGGCCGCCATGTGCGCGGCGCTGGCGGCCTTCTCGCTCAGCCGGCTCGCCGGCATGGGCGGCGGCAAAGGCGCCGACCAGCCGTCATCGATTAATGCTAGGCTGCGCACGGCAGCAGCAGCGAACTGAGCGGGGACCGGCGATGAGCTCTTCCGACCAGGAGAACAAGGACCGCAATCGCGAGATCGCGGAGAATGAAGCCAGGCGCGAGACGGCAAGCAACGTCCGCGTCAGCACCTGGGCGATCGCGGTCGCGGTCATTGCCGGCGTGATCGTATTTGCCATTGCCTGGGGATGGCTCGGCCGCTGAGTGACCTGGTTTTGACGCGTTTTCTTTACGCGAACCGGCGTCCACCCACGGATCAAATCCGAGGGCATGGTTCGCTCGAAAACGCTATGAAGCGCTTACTTGGCGTAATGCGTCATTCGCTTGCCGGGCAGCAGCTCATAGGCAGACTTCCAGCCCGGCAATTGCGCCATCCGCCCGAGCCAGGCGCTGATCGCGGGATGGCTCGCCGCCAGGTCGTATCCGGTCTCGTCGGCGGGATAATGCAGATAGGCCATCATGGAAATATCCGCGATCGTCGGCCGTTCGCCGATGGCGAATGCGTTCTTCTGCATATGCGCTTCGAGAATCGACAGGAAGTCGTCGAGCCGACGGCGAAAATGGTTCAGCACATGCTGGTCCGGCGTCGGCGTGAACGCGCGGTAATAGCGATAGGTCGCCATATAGCCGGTCAGCTTGTGATTGTCCCAGAACAGCCAGCGCAACAGGTCGAACTGTTCCGGCTCGGTCTCGCCGCCGAACCGGCCATATTGCTTGGCGAGCTGCAGCAAGATCGGCGCGGTCTGGGTGTGGCGCTCGCCGTCCACCTCCAGCACCGGAATTTCACCCATCTCGTTGACGTCGCGCCGCCATTCCGGCGTCCGCGTGACGCCGCCGGCGAAATCGGTCCACACCGGTTCGAAGCGCTCGCCGCACAGCGTCAGCATCAAGGCGAGCTTGTAGCTGTTTCCCGACTCCGGGAAATAATGCAGGCGATAGGTGGGCATGATCGATCTTTCTCCGAGCGGCGCGGTCAGGCGACCGCGCCGGTCGCCCGCAAGTTCTTGATCGCGGCTTCGTCATAGCCGGCGTTGCGCAAGATCTCGTCGCTATGCTCGCCGAGGCCGGGCGGCTTGCGCGGCTGCACCTTCTTGCTGCCGTCGACCCAGATCGGACTGCTGATCGTCATCATGGTATCGTTCTCGAACGGCACCAGCACCTCGTTCTCGATCATCTGCTTGTCGTGCGGAATGTCGTCGAGAATGCCGACCACGCCGAACACCAGCCCGTTGCCGTCGAGGATCTTGCGCCATTCGGAAAGGTCTTTGGTCGCGAAGGTCTCGTCAAAGATCTTGATCAGCTCCAGCGACCGCGCATGGCGTTCCTTCTTGGTCTCAAAGCGGGGATCGGTGACCAGATCCTCGCGGCCGAGGATGCGCGCCAGCGTCGGCCATTGCTTGTCCTCGTTGAGCAGCGACAGAATGAGCCAGCGTCCATCCTTGCACTGGTAGTGATTGGTGACCGCGTTCAGCGCACGCTCGCGCGGACGCCGTTCGCCGAATTTCGCGCCGACCAACTTGGCCTGCGCCAGCACGGAGGCGGCCCAGACGCCGTTCGCCATCAGGTTCGAAGACACATGCGAACCCTTCCCGGTGCGCTCGCGCTTGTAGAGCGCGGTCACGATCGCGCCGTAAAACGCCATCGCGCAGGGATGATCACCCATGCCGGCGATCGACCGCGCCGGCGTGGTGTGTTCGTCCGCGCGCACCAGGTCCATCAGGCCCGAGCGCGCCCAATAGGCGTTAGAGTCGAAGCCGGGCTTGTTGGCTTCCTCGCCCTTTTCGCCGTAGCCGGTAAACGAGGCATAGATCAGCCGCTCGTTCGTCGGCGCCAGATGGGCGTGGGTAATTCCAAGCCGTTCGCGCACCTGCGGCGGATAATTGGTGATGAAGACGTCGGCTTCGGCTGCGAGCTTGTGCAGCACGGCCTGGCCCTCGGGCTTTGAAAGGTCGAGCGCGAGGCTGCGCTTGTTGCGGGCTTCCAGCATCCACGCAAAATTATGTTCGCTCTGGGGATAGCCCGGCAAATTCGGCAGATTGCGATAGGGATCGCCGGCGCCGGGAGGCTCGATCTTGATGACGTCGGCGCCGAAATCCGACAGCACGGTGGCGGCCGCGGGGGCTGCGATAAAGCTCGCGCAGTCCAGAACCTTCAGGCCTTCAAAAATACCTTTTTCCATGGCGCCGCTCCCGTGACGTTTGTTGGTTTTGTTTGACTATCGCGATGAGCGATCCGGTTCAAACGCCATTTGAACCATGTCAGGGGGATGATGCAACGGGGCTCTTACCCTCCCCTGGAGGGGTCCGAGACGAGCGAAGCTCGCTCGTGGGTCGGCTCGCATTGAGCGTAGCGAAATGCGAGACGGGGTGGGGTGATCTCTCAACTCGGGCACTGTTTGTGAGGAGAGACCGTCACCCCACCCCGCCGAGCATCTTGCGATGCTCGTCGACCCTCCCCCTCCAGGGGAGGGTGTAGGAGCTGTGGACGACGTGCCTACTCCCCGCCCGCCAGCAGGGCTGCATTGCCACCGGCCGCGGCGGTGTTGATCGTCACCGTTTGTTCCGTCGCAAATCGCGCCAGATAATGCGGGCCGCCGGCCTTGGGGCCGGTGCCTGACAGACCGTGGCCGCCGAACGGCTGCACACCGACGACCGCGCCGATCATGTTACGGTTGACATAGATGTTGCCGACGGAAAGCCGGTCGATCACGGCCTCGACCATATCGTCGATCCGCGAATGGATGCCGAGCGTCAGCCCGAAGCCGGAGCGCTCGATCGATTGCAGTATTTGGTCGAGCCGGTCGGCGCGGTAGCGCACGACGTGCAGCACCGGGCCGAATATTTCCTCGGTGAGTTGGTCGGCATCGGACAGTTCGAAAATATGCGGGGCGACGTAATTGCCGGGCGGCGCGATGCCCGCGAAATGAGTCCGTGCTTCCGTCTTCATGCGCGCGATGTGCGCATCCAGCCGCTGCTTGGCCTCGACGTCGATCACCGGTCCGATATGCGTTGCGGGATCGCCGGGGTCGCCGATGCGCAATTCGTGCGCTGCGCCCGCGATCATCTCGATCATGCGGTCGGCGACGTCGTCCTGCAGGAACAGCAGCCGCAGCGCCGAGCAGCGCTGGCCGGCCGAACGGAACGCTGAGGTCACGACGTCGTCGGCGACCTGCTCGGGCAGCGCGGTGGCGTCGACGATCATCGCATTGATGCCGCCGGTTTCCGCGATCAGCGGCACGATCGGCCCATCCTTGGCGGCGAGCGCGCGGTTGATCGTGCGCGCGACCTCGGTCGAGCCGGTGAAGACCACGCCGGCGATGTCGGCATGCGCCACCAGCGCGGCGCCGATCCGGCCATCGCCCTGCACGAGATGCAGCGCGGACGACGGCACGCCAGCTTCATGGAGCAGACTCACGGCTTCCGCCGCAATCAGCGGCGTCTGTTCGGCGGGTTTTGCCACGACGGCATTGCCGGCCATCAACGCCGCCGCGATTTGGCCTGAGAAGATTGCCAGCGGAAAATTCCACGGCGATATCGCGGCGAAGACGCCGCGGCCGCGCAACCTGAGCACATTGCTCTCCCCGGTCGGGCCCGGCATCGCCTTGCTGTCGCCGAACTGCCCGCGGCCTTCCGCGGCGTAGTAGCGGCAGAAATCGACGGCCTCGCGGACTTCCGACTGCGCATCGTCCAGCGTCTTGCCGCCCTCGCGTTGCAGCAGCGCCATGAAATGCGCGGCGCGTTGCTCGAGCAGATCGGCGGCTCTTTCAAGAGCAGATGCGCGCGTTCCGGCCGGCGTTCGGCTCCAGTTCTCGAACCCGACGCGCGCCGCTGATATCGCCGCATTCGCCTCTTCCGGTGTCGCATCGACGCCGCGTGCTGCGGCGGGCAACGGCTCCGCGGCGACCGCCGCAACGAGCGCGTCGAGCGCCGCGCGCTCGCCGAACTCCAGCCCGCGCGAGTTTGTCCGCCGCGGCCGGTAGAGATCGCGAGGCAGCGGGATGTTGGGATGCCCGGCATGGTCAGCACTGCCGATGATATCGGCCGGGCGCCGCAGCAAGGCCGTCACGGGCACGGCCTCGTCGGCGGCCAGCGCAACAAAGGAGGAGTTGGCGCCATTCTCGAGCAGCCGCCGCACCAGATAGGCGAGCAGATCGCGATGGCTGCCGACCGGCGCGTAAGTCCGACAGGCGATCTCGGGGCGATCTTCGGCAAGTTTTGCATAGAGCGCTTCGCCCATGCCATGCAGCCGCTGGAACTCGAATCCGCTTTCGCCACCGGCCAGTTCGAGGACGGTTGCGACGGTCAGCGCGTTGTGGGTGGCGAATTGCGGAAACAGCCGCGGCCGCAGCGCCAGCAATTGCCGTGCGCAGCCGACGTAGTTCAAATCCGTCATCGCCTTGCGGGTGAACACCGGATAGCCGTCGAGGCCGCGTTCCTGCGCGCGCTTGATCTCGGTGTCCCAATAGGCGCCCTTGACGAGGCGCACCATCATCCGCCGGTTCAGGCGGCGCGCGAGATCATCGACATAGCCGATCGCGGCGGATGCGCGCTTCTGATAGGCCTGGATCGCCAGCCCGAAACCATCCCAGCCCGCCAGCGATGGATCACGAAACGCCGCGGTGATCACGTCGAGCGAGAGTTCCAGCCGATCGGCTTCTTCGGCATCGACGGTAAAATTCAGATCATGCGCCTTGGCTTGTCGCGCGAGATCAATCAGGCGCGGGACCAGTTCGGTGATCACCCGCGCGCGGCTCACGGCCTCGAAGCGCGGATGCAACGCGGAAAGTTTGACCGAGATGCCGGGCCGGTCGGGCAGGGACCCTTCACCGACCATCCGGCCGATCGCCTCGATCGCGCTGGCGTAGGAATTTTGATAACGCGCCGCATCCGCGGCCGTGCGCGCGCCTTCGCCGAGCATGTCGAAGGAATAGCGCCGGTGCCGCGACGAATGCGGCTGCGCGCGTGCCAGCGCAGCCTCGATGGTCTCGCCGAGCACGAAATGATTGCCCATCAGCCGCATCGCCTGGCGTGTCGCGGCGCGCACCGCCGGCGCGCCGAGCCGCTTGGTCAGCCGGCCGATGGTTCCCTGCGGGGTCTCGCCGGGCTGGATCACGCGCGCCGACATCCCGAGCGCCCATGCCGAGGCATTGACGAGAAAGGCGCTGGATCGGGTCTCGTGATGGACGAAATCGCCCTGGCCGAGCTTGTCCTCGATGAACTGGTCGGCCGTGCGGGCGTCGGGGACCCGCAGCAGGGCTTCGGCGAGCACCATCAGCGCCAGCCCCTCTTTGGTCGACAGTGCGAACTCGCGCAGCATGTCCTCGACGCCGCCGAGCGGATCGTCATTGGCCCGGATTGCCTCGATCAGCCGCGTCGCCGTGTGGTCCACGCGCTGTTCTCCGGCCGCATCAAACCGCGCAGTCTCAAGCAGGCCGGCTGCGATCGTGCGGTCATCGGGCGCGTAGGGCGCGCTGAAGGGCGGCAATGGCGATTGATCGTTCGGCATCTGATTCCCGGCTGGGTGAAATCTACTGCCGAGTGAACCGTAGTTCGATAGACAAATTCGTCATTTTCCCTTAGAAATTGTCGACGATACTCAGACTTGCCGGATAAATGACCGAAATAGACAAGATAGACCGCAAAATCCTCTCTATCCTTCAAGGGGATGGCCGCATCGCCAATGTCGAGTTGGCGGAGCGGATCGGGCTGTCGCCGACCTCGATCGGCGAGCGGCTGAAGCGGTTGCAGCGCGACGGCTTTGTCGAGGGCTATGGCGCCCGGCTCAATCCGCACCGGCTGGGCCTCGGGTTGCTGGTGTTCGTCGAGGTGATGCTCGACAAGACCACGCCCGACATCTTCGCGCGCTTCGCCAAGGCGGTGCAGGCCGCGCCCGAAGTACTGGAGTGCCACATGGTGGCGGGTGGCTTCGATTATCTGGTGAAAGCCCGGGTCGCCGACATGACGGCCTATCGCCGGTTCCTCGGCGAGAGTTTGCTGGCGCTGCCGGGCGTGCGCGAGACGCGAACCTACGCCGTGATGGAGGAGATCAAGCGCGACGCGCCGCTGCCGGTCGGCTAACACCGGGACGTGATCCACAGGCGTTGGTCATGCATATTGGCAGCGCGACGGCGCCGCGCTAATTCTCGATCACGCCGTCACTTGGGAATAACAGGAATGATGCGAGACGCCGGTCCTCCGACATTTGGAAATCAGACACACGTCAGGCCAGGCGCGATGCTTTGCGTCGTTCTCGCCGTGTTGCTGGGCGCGCCGACGGCAGAGGCGTCCGAGATGAGCCGCGAGGTCGCGGCGCTCTACAGCACGGTGTCGATCTATCCGCCGTCGGCCACATCGATGACGGTCTGCTACGGCTTCGTCTGCCGGCGCCGCGAGATCCTCAATTTCACGGCGGGCGATCGCGCCGCGCTGACGCAGATACTGAATGCAGGGCACGCGTCGGCTGCGGCCGAGCGCGCGGCGGTGCAGAGAGCGGTGGTGTGGTTCGACCGCCGCATGGGACCGATCATCGGCACCAACAAGCGGGTGGCCAAAGCGGATTTCCGCTACTTCGACGACAAGCACAATTACGATTGCTGGGACACCACCCGCAACACCACCAGCCTGTTGCTGGTGCTGCAGGAGTGGCACCTCCTCAAGTTCCACACCGTCGGCGATCCGCATTATCGCGGCAATACGCTGGTGCTGCAGACGCCGCACAACACCGCGGTGCTGCTCGACCGCGCCACCAAGATCGAATGGGTCGTCGACCTCTGGCCGCGCGGCTATCTGCAGCCGCCCGATGTCATGACGGTGCAGAAATGGGTGACGGAGGATTGAACGCGGTTGGTGCGTTCGTTCGGCGCGTGCCGCCCAAAAAAAATCCGTCCTGATGCGATCAGAACGGAATGGCAATGTTGGCCTATTGGCGTGCGCGTCAAAGCGGTGCCCGCTCCGCCGAACGCTCACAGTTTTTTCTGGAGATCCTTGTCAGCCCAACTCCCGGATCACGTCCGAGAGTCTGCCGTTGCCGAACGCGCTGTTGCGCTAAACCTTGAGGTTCTCGGCTGAGGTCTTGCCGCGGTTGGCGATCTCTTCGTACTCGACGGTCTGCCCTTCATTGAGCGTCGAAAGACCAGCTTTCTCAACTGCCGAAATATGAACGAAAACGTCCTTGCCGCCACTGCTGGGCTGGATGAATCCATAACCCTTAGTCGGGTTGAACCACTTCACCGTACCTTTAGCCATTCACGTCGTCTCCGCGGAATCAAAAAATAAAACGAGCCGCCGGTCCCCGCACATACCGGCCTGCCCGAGGCATCAGGATACGCGGGTTGTGGCGGACTGGGTAGCGCAAACGGCATCGCCGTTTCGGCAAAAAAGCGGCATGTTGCACCGCATTTCCGCCGTTTTGCCGGATTCACGGTCATTTGACGCGGCGAAATCGCGGCGGGGCGAGCCTTTCCGCTTTCACCCGCAGAGCGAGGGGCGGGGTCGCGGGCCCCCGACGACCCGCCTGCCGAGGCCGGCGATTTCCGCAAAGTGCCGAGTCCTCCGGGGCCCGTCGCCTTAGTAGTTGGCGGCGAGATAATCGACGATCTTGCCGACATCCGCGTCGTCTATCGGCGCGCCGTAGACCTTGATCATCTTGGTGACTTCGGCGGCCCAGAAATCCTTCTTGAATTTTTCGCCGCGCGGCTGGGTCCTGATGTAATCGGCGGAGTGGCAGGCGGTGCAGTTGCCCTGCGCCACCTCGAGACCCGCGCCGGGCTTGAAGGCGGCGGTTTCCTCGGGAAGCTGGTAGCCGACCGGGGCAGCAAAGGCGGCGGCGAAGCCGAGGCTTGCCGTGACGGTGAGGGCGAGAAGGATCCGGTATCGCATGATCATTCCCCTCATGCCGCCGTGACGCGAACGGTTTCGACGACGTTGCGCAGATAGCCGGCCGGATTCCAGAACGGCGTCATCGGCTGCACGTCGCCGCCATTGCCGGTGGCGCGCACCTTGAGTTCGTAAGCACCGGCCGCGAGCTTGACCGGCAGCTTCCATTCGCGGAACGAATATTTGCCGAGATCCTTGCCGAGCTTCGCCGGCGTCCAGGTCTTGCCGCCGTCGGTGGAGACGGCGACTTCCTTGATGCCCTTGCCGCCGTCGAAGGCGATGCCCTTCAGCGTGGTGGAGCCCGGCTTCAGCTTGGCGCCATCGGTGACGTTGGTGATGAACGAGCGAACCGTGAACCGGTTGATCGGAATCGTCGCCTTCGGTGCCGTGCCGGGCTCGACGCTGTTGTTGGGCGTATCCGGAATCCGGTAGGCGGATTTCATCCAGAAGCCCTCGAACACATTGTCGATGACGGTGATTTCGTTGAGATGCTTGACCCAGTAGGTGCCGTAATAGCCGGGCACCACGAGGCGCAGCGGGAAGCCGTTCAGGAGCGGCAGGTCGTCGCCGTTCATGCCATAGGCCAGCATCACTTCGCCGTCACGGGCGTGGTCGATGTCGAGCGCCTTGACGAAATCGGGCGTCCTGTCGCTGACCGGACCATCCATGCCGTTGAAGGTGACCTGCTTGGCGCCCTGCTGCACGCCGGCCATATCGAGCACGGCCTTCAGCGGCACGCCGCGCCAGCGCGCATTGCCCATGGCGCCGTTGGCCAATTGCCCGCCGGCAACCCGCGGCGTCGAGAAGCCGCGGCTGTTGCCGGAGCACTGGTTGACCGCGACCAGTTCGACGGCCTTCAGCTTCTTGATGTCTTTCAACGAGAGTTTGAGCGGGCGATCGACCTTGCCCTTGATCTCGAGCGTGAACTTGTCCGGATCGATGTCGTAGGGCACGTCGGCCAGGTGGTAGCGGACGAAGAACGCGTTGTTGGGCGTGATCGCGCCGTCGTTGAAGATGGCGAACGGGGTTTCGAGCTGCGGCGGCCGCTCCGTCAGGCCGATCATCGGGCGCTTCTGCGGGTATCGCACCAGCGGCCGTTCGCCATTGTCGAATGGCAGTGTCACGGTATCGAGCGCGAACGCCCGTTGTGAACCAAGGCCGGTCACCAGCGCCGCCATACCGGCGCGCTTCAGCAATTCTCGTCGATCGAGCATCGTGCTTCCTCCGAAGCTTCTTCTGTTGAGCCGGTCATCACCAGACTCATCGATGCGAAGTTGTCGCATCGGAGGAGGCGGAGTCAATTGCTGCTTTCGGAGTGAGCATGTCACATTAGTGTTGCAAACAAGGTTCAACGGAAAGCCCCGGCCGCTGACGTGAGCGACCGGGGCTTCCGAGCAAGGCGAACGGCGTTGTATCAGTAACCGCAGACGTTGATGGTGCGGTAGCGATAGCCGAATGGCGTCATCACCGGGCGGGTCACGTAGCAGCCGTCGTCGCCGCCACCGATGAAGCCGATGCCGAAGCCATGGCCCCGGTGGTGGTGATGGAAGCCACCGCCCCAGCCACCACCCCATCCGCCGCCCCACGGTCCCGCCGAAGCGGCAGTGGGAGCCAGCGCCATGGCGCTGAGGGAAGCGGCGGCAACAAGTGCGAGCGTTACTTTGCTAAGCATGGTCGTTCTCCTTCGATGTGCGCGTTGATCGTTTCGTCTCGGCGCGGGTTTCAGTCTCAGTCTCACCAACGCCCATCAGTCGTACGCGCCGGAAACCGGGTTCGAGGAAACGCCTTTGAATTCGCTGACAATTTTCTGAATATCCGTTCAGGTGTGAGATAGATCACGCTCGCTTCGCGCCACGCCTGGCGAAGCGATGCTAAGCGGCGGCGCTTTGCTCGCCGCCGAGCAGCGCCGCCAGCGTCCGCGTATCAGCGACGGTGCGCACGACCATCGGCTCGTTGCGTCCGCGGATCTCGACCTGCTGCTGCGGCAGCGCGTCGGCAGCGACACCCGCGGTGGCGCGAACCTCGTCGGAGATGACGGCCTCGCAGGCAAGACCCTTGGTCATGTCCTGCAGCCGCGCCGCGACATTGACGGCGTCACCGAGCGCGGTGAATACCATGTGGTCGCGGTAGCCGATGTCGCCGACGATCACCTCGCCGCCGTGAATGCCGATGCCGAAGCGGATCGGCTCGCGCAGGTCGTGCGCGAGAAATTTATTCAGCTCGTCGACATTGGCCGCGATCAAGGTTGCCGCCTTCAAGGCCTGGCGGCAGGCTTCCTGACGGCTCGAGGAAAGGCCGAACAGCGCCAGCATGCCGTCGCCGATGAACTGGTTCGGCCTGCCGCCGCTCTCGATCACCGCCTGCGACACCGCGCCGAGGAAGCGGTTGACGATGAACACGGTGTCGAACGGCAGCCGCTTCTCCGCCAGTTTGGTCGAACCGCGCATGTCGACGAACATGCTGACGAGATAGCGCTCCTGGCCGATCCGTGCAGGATTCGACGCATGCGCACTGGCCGATGTGGTGTGCGGCAGGAACAGCTGGAAGAAGGAGAGGTCGGTTGCCGGTCGCAACTGGCAGGCGAGGCGGATCGACGGATCCGTGGTGCCGACCCGCCCGAGCACGAACGCCTCGCGCTGCGACGGTTCGGGCAGCGCGCTGCAGTCGCCGATGATGCGGATGCGGCAGGTCGAGCAGCGCGCGCGGCCGCCGCAGACGCTGGCATGGGGGACGTTGTTGCGCAGGCTGGCTTCGAGCACGGTCAGTCCCCGCGGCACCCGCACGGTCCGGCCGTTGCCGTAGGACAGATTGATCATGCCGCCGCGGCGTTCGTGAACGGCGCGAGCGCCTCTGGCGAGCAGCACGAAGCCGATCAGGCCGAGATAGCCGATCAGGAAATAATCCGTGATGCGATCGAGCACTTGCGCCTGGGCCCGGGTGCCCATCGTGCGTGGCGACACATTTTCCTCCCGCCATTCGAGGCTGTCGCTGTCCATGACGTTTCGCCCGCCCTGATAAAGGCCGAGCAGCGCGAGCGTCGGAACCAGTATAGCGGCCGCCAGCAGATACGGCGCGGCTTTCTGGTAGAACGGCTTCATCCGCAGCCAGAAGTGCAGGCCGATGCAGGCGTGAACCCACGAGACGATCATGACGGCGGTCAGCATCCAGGCCTTGTAGGGCGTCGAGATCCAGTACGCGAAGAATACCTGCGGGTAGAGCTTTTCGTGGCCGTACAGCGCCTGGCCGAGCCGCACCCCGACAATATGCGCGACCACCATCGCCGGGATGCTCAGGCCGAGCACGAGCTGGATCGGCTCGATCGCCTTCCAGCGAAACTGCCGGCGCTCGTACAGCGCCCAGATGCCGAGCGCAGTGTGCACGAAGCAGGCGGTGTAGAACACGATCGCAACCGGCAGGAATTGCCAGAACAGGACGTGGAAATGGACGCCGATCGCCAGCGCCTTCATCGAGATATTGCCGAGCGCGTGGTTGAGAAAATGGCTGACCAGATAAGCGAGCAGGATGACGCCGCTGACGAGGCGGACCTGCCGGAGGCTGATGCCGCGGATGAAGGTCACGAGCTGCTCGCGGTTCAAGGTGGGCATGCGATCCATGGATTAGATATCGGCGATAACGGTGTTTAATTCCATCACGTACTCTTAATTGTCGTCCCGGCGAACGCCGGGACCCATACTCCGCGGCCCATCAATCCAGGCTGTGGCCCGAGCCGTTTCTCCTTATCACGGCCTGTGGTTATGGGTCCCGGCCTTCGCCGGGACGACGGGACGTATTTTCCGCCACCGCACGTTGACACCCCCCGAGGAGTCGAGGAGAAAGCGCCGTGACGATTGCCCCGCCCGACAACAGCCCGGTGAAACCGGCCCGTCCTGCCATGCCGCCATGGCTCGGCGTGGTGGGGCTGATCGCCGTGCTGACCGTGATGCGGATGGTCTATGCCGGCGTCATGGAGCTGCGCACCGACGAGGCCTATTACTGGACCTGGTCGAAGGAGAGCGCGCTTTCCTTCCTCGATCACCCGCCCGGCATCGCCTGGATGATCCGGTTCGGCACCGCTATTTTCGGCGACACCAGTCTCGGAGTGCGGTTTTCCGGCATCGTCGCGATGCTGGTCACGCAATTGCTGCTGGCTGATATCGTCCGGCGGGTGACCCGTGATTTTCGCGCCGTCGTGTTCGCGGTGCTGCTGCCGGAGGCCGCACTTTACTACGGCCTGCTGATGGCGAAGGTGGCGCCGGACACGGCGATGATCCCGTTTGCGACAGCGATGCTGTGGGCGCTGGTGCGGCTCCATGAAAGCGACAACCCGCGCTGGTGGCTCGCCGCCGGCCTGTTCGCCGGCCTGGCGCTGCTGTCGAAATTCACCGCCGTGATGCTGGCGCCGGCGGTGCTGGCGTTCGCGCTGGTGCCGGACTGGCGGCGGCGCTGGCTGCTCAGCCCCTATCCGTGGCTGGCGGCGCTGATCGCGGTTGTGGTGTTCCTGCCGGTATTGATCTGGAACGCGCAGCATGACTGGGCCTCGTTCCGTTTTCAGTTCGTGCGCGCGGTGGCGGACCATGAACTGTCGTTCCGCACCGTCGGCGACTTCATCGGTCTGCAGTTCGGCCTGGTCGGGTTCGTGCTGCTGCCGGTGGTGTTGTCCGGCGTGACGCTGACGGCGTGGCGCGGCTATCGTAGCCGCGAGCCGGTCGCGATCCTGCTGTCGACTGCGGTGCTGGTGCCCTTCCTGTATTTCTTCTGGAAGTCGCTGACGTTGCGGGTCGGTGATACCTGGCCGATGTTCCTGTGGCCGGCTGGCTTTGCCGCCACCGCGATCAACCTCTTCATGCTGTCGCGCGAGGGCTGGCCGGACTGGATGGTGAAGTCCTCGTTCGCTTGGGCGAAGGTGGCCGTCATTTCCGGTATCGCCTTCGTCGTCGCCGTGTTCCTCTACTATGTCGCCGCGCCCTGGAATTTCATCGGCCGCGCCGACCCGGTCGGCGGCGAGGCGGGTTACGAGCGGGTCGTGGAGCGCGCGCGCGACCAGTTGCAGAAGACCGGTGCGACCTGGATCGCGACCACGGATTATCGCACCTATGCGATGCTGCGCTGGTATTTCAACGGCAGCGGCGTGCCCGTCGTCCAGATCAACGAGCGCGGCCGGTTCCAGGATTTTCGCGATCCCGGCATGGCTGTTATCAAGGACCATACCGGCCTCTATGTCGGACGCGAACCGGACAATCGGTTGCCGCTGTGGAATCTGACGACCGCAAAGCGGCAGACGCTCGAACGGGTCGAACGAGGCTGGCGCGGCGTCGTGATGGATACCTACGCGCTGGAAAAAATCACCGGCTGGACCCCCGATCTCTCGCCGCCTCCGGACTCGCCGCTGTTCAGGTGGCGCGTGCTGGCGGGGACGGTGGAAGTTGATGGGGCAACGTCTTAGGGCGGAAATGGCGTGCATGGGCTTTGCTCAGGCCGTCATTGCGAGCGAAGCGAAGCAATCCATCGCACGGCATAAAGAAAGAATGGATCGCTTCGCTCCTCGCAATGACGGAGGAAGGAGCGTCCCACAGTCGTCATCCCCCGCACATGCGGGGGATCCAGTACGCAGCGGCCTGTCGTTTCAATCACTAGCGCCTCTGGAATACTGGGTCGCCCGGTCAAGCCGGGCGATGACAGCGGAGATTGTTCTCGCGGCGCGGTGCGCCCGGAGTTTTGCTGGAAACCTTGCCCTCGGAAACAGAGGGCGCAGGGAAGACCGGATGCGCGCTGCACCCGCGGTCTCGCGTGCGATGCGTATTAAAAATGCTGCACACGAGCATACAGGTTCAGCGGAGAACACTCGGCCTTCCCTGCGCAATGGCTTTACGGCTCATACGTGATCGTCCTGGTGAACGGCTTTCTTGCCACCATCGTCCGCTCGAAGCGTTAGCCTCTCGCGACCTTGACGCCAGCACCGGGGCGTCGGACCCAAACGATTTCGCCGTACGCATCCGCCGCGCTCGTCAGTCGCAGCTTCGCGTCCACCGCTCGCCGAGCCCTACGTCCGTGACGATGGCCTACGCCCCTCTTGCGGGCCGGGATGCGCGAAGTTCTAGAGCTGATTTGACCGACGGCGAAAGTGGAATATTTTCTTATGTAGGTCTTGACAGACTTTGGGGTGATTTGCCCATCGAGGCTGGGAAGCAGACGTGACCGCCGATTCCACGGGAGCGCTGTGCCGTTAAAACTCCAGTTTGGATTGAATCGCATCCATTCCAGCCTTGGCGCAGGCTTCGTTGGCGTCGCCTCCGGGGGCTCCCGAGACGCCGATCGCGCCAACCAGCGAACCGCTCGCTTCGACCACGAGTCCGCCGGCAATGACGACCGCGCCCGGAAGATTGCGAATACCTGCCTGCATCATGCCGGGCTGGCTGTCACTTCGCTGCGGCCATCGGCTGCGCGCTCAACTCGAAGGCTACGCGCTGGAGATACCGGACTACGCGCTCGACATGCACACGATGAAAGGCAAGGCGATGGGCCGTGGTCTCGATCACTTCCGCAAGGAAGGCGCGAAGCTCGTACTGCCGCCGACCGCTGATGATCCCTGATGAAGCCTGCCGGGTTGTGGGCGGTCAAGCAGCACAGCAAGTAAGCCAAAGCAGCCTTCGTGCGAGCAGCCGCCTCACACAATCGTGAAAGCCAGCAAGCTCGAACCCAGCAGTACGAGGCTGGCCGCTATCAGCGTGAGGAACCCATCGGAGACTAAATCGTGATTGCGCATGATACACCTGCGATGTGCGATGCTCGTCCGAACAGAGCGCAGGCCTGAGCAGCGCCTCTGCTGCGTGACACAATCCGCGATTTGGGTAGGTTCTTCCATTACACGTGCGTGTGGTCGCATAACCTCTTCTGATCGCCCGCAATAAACCTTGGTATGACCGTCACGGCGAAGCGGCAGCGAAGTCCGGGAGGCGACGCTCACGCCAGCGCCAGCAGCGCGACCGCGATGGCGACCACCGCGATGAAGATCAGCGCCTGAACACCCGACATTCGCCACATTCGCGCACCGCCTTTGTGTACGAAGCAGTGCACAATTTAGGCCGGTGTGATGAATTGCAAATATATTCATACCGGGCGCGGTCCGGCGTTCCCCGCACCCTCCGACGATCTCCACAGTACCTTGCGACCGATGCCCCGTTGCGGAGGGACGCCATCCCCCGATGACTCCAATCGGGTCCCATCATCAGCTATCATGAGCTGAATTCTGATTGGGTCTCGCCCCCATGACCGAAGATCATCCGTTCGGATCGGGCCAAACATTGACCTTTGCCTCAGGCAAACCCGGGTTCCGAACCTTCGTCTTGTTCGGCTTCATTGCCGTCCTTACCATCCTGGCCGTCATAACTGGCAACTCGCGGGCAGTCGCACCGCCAGAGAACGCGGCCGGTTTGGTCCTCATGTTCGTCGTCTATACGTCCATCCTGTTCCTGACGATCACCCGCCAGTGGACCGCCGAGATTGATCTCGATACGCGAAGACTCAGGATATTCCGCCGATCTTTCGGCCGCTGGAGGCGGAGTATCGTCGATTGCTCGCTCGATGAATGCACCGCGCTTGGAACGATCGTATACGGCAACGACGGTCATTTTTCTTACGGCGTGTACGTGCGATTAAAGTCGGGTGCGCGACACGCGATTCCCTTGGGGAATCCCATATTCATGGGGAGTTCCACATTCAGCGAAGCTGCGAGCGTCGCGTCGCAACTGTCGGCTGCAACCGGGATTCCAAGGCTCGATACGTGGATTTGACAAGCCAAGTAGCCGATATGGCGTGGTCGTGCTCAGCCAGCGCGTCGGCCAAGGTCCTTCACTTGATTTTCTGCTCCCATCGCCACCACTCCGCCAATAGCACGACCCCTATTACGACCAAGGCCGTAATCCCGATCCCCCAGTACCTGTTGGGGTAGTCAATTCCGAGCAGTGCCAGCACCGCCCAGCACACCGCAATGATCACGCGAGACGTGACCGTCATCATAGATGGGCCTTCATCCTCATCCACGGCCTACTCCAAGGTAGCCAACAAAGGAGCCAACTTTCAATTCAGCGCCGCTGTTGCCATTTTGCGGCGACACTGAGACTTCAAGCAAATTACGACAACTTCCCAATTTCAATTTTAGCTCGGAAGGCTGGGCAAGCAGCCGTGACCGCCGATTCTACGGGAGCACTGTGCCGTTAAAAGTCCAGTTTGGATTGAATCGCATCCATGAACAGGTTGCTCGTGCTGCTGCGGAAGGTCGCCGCGGTCCATGCCTTGCCCGAAGCGGTGGCGGGGGTGTGAGGTCCCGCGTAGCGATCGCGCAGGATGACCTGGACCACGCCGAACCGATCGACCACGGCGACTGCCGCTTGATAGCCGCGTTTCTGACAATCCAGCAGCGCGGCCTGGGCCAACTCGAGCGCAATTGCCGGACTCAGGGACTTATAGGTCACAAGCGATTCCTGCGCGTGGCACGGAGTTGAAATCAGCAGAGCGAGACTTGTTGCCAGATGTACGAAACGTTTGGTGTCCATGACCGATCCTGTTCGTGGCCTGGTGGTCCGATCTGACTCTGCACACAGCCTCGTGACATCGGAACCGAACCATATCCTGGGTCTGGCTATT
The DNA here is from genome assembly GCF_900099825.1 of Bradyrhizobium ottawaense. Lineage (NCBI taxonomy): Bacteria > Pseudomonadati > Pseudomonadota > Alphaproteobacteria > Hyphomicrobiales > Nitrobacteraceae > Bradyrhizobium > Bradyrhizobium ottawaense. The sequence goes on from NZ_LT629693.1 coordinate 5,094,450, forward strand.
GCGTGTGCACCGCACTCTGACTAAAAAAGTTTCGGGGAAATGCAGACTCCCCGTCAGACGGTTCCCGTCCAAGCTCTGCGCAACGCTCGATTTTGTCGAGAGGATTGCGCATGGACGGCCGAAAGCTCTCAACCTCACCCATTGCTCGTTGTGGACAAGTCGACGCTGACGCGGTGCCGACCGATTCCACTCGCGAGAGCTCGTCGGTCACTTATTCCGGTAGTGCACAGCGGATCAGCGAAGGCTTTGCCATTGCGCTACGCGCGATGGGATTCGAGGCTGGCATTCTGCCACCGGATATTGCGCGGTCTGACGCCACCTCAAACCCGGAGGACAATTAAATGGGCTTCAAACTTTGGCACGTGGCCACGATCCTTGCGGCCTCGTTCGCAACCGTCGCGAACGCTCAGGACATCGACTGGACCAAGGTCGATGAGGCGTTCGGCAGAAAACCCGCCGTCTCGGGCGACGTGCACCGCTACGGTTTTCCCCGCACCGATCTGACCGTGACCCTTGACGGCGTTACCATCAGGCCGGCACTGGCGCTTGGCGGCTGGGTCGCGTTCAAGCCGATGCACGGCGAGGCCATGGTGATGGGCGACCTCGTGCTCCTCGAGACCGAAGTCAATCCGGTCATGCTCAAAATGATTGAAGGCGGGCTCGAGATCACCGCCGTCCACAATCACCTGCTTCGCGCCAGCCCAGCCACGTTCTACATGCATGTCGGAGGCCACGGCGATCCGGCCAAGATGGCTATTGTTATTCGCGACGCGCTGGCGGCGAGCAAGACTCCGCTCGCGACACCGGCCGCGCCGGCGCCTCCGCCAGCCGTCGATCTCGACACCGCACAGCTTGATCAGATCATCGGCGTCAAAGGGCAGGCGAACGGCGGCGTCTATCAATTTGCCGTGCCGCGCCGTGATCCGGTCACGGAGAATGGCATGCAGATCAGTCCGGTCGGGCCGATGGGCGTGGCGATAGCGATCGGTTTTCAGCCCACCGGTGCCGGCAAAGCGGCGATCACCGGGGATTTCGTTCTGTCCGGCGACGAGGTGAATCCCGTCATCAGGGCCTTGCGAGCGAACGGCATCGACGTAACCGCCGTCCACAGCCATATGCTGGACGAACAGCCGCGGCTGTTTTTCCTTCATTTCTGGGCCAATGACGATGCGTTGAAACTTGCCCGAGGCCTTCGCGCTGCGCTCGACAAGACGGCCAGCACGAAGAGCTAGAATTGGAGGAATTCGATCGCGTTACCAATTAACTTGAAGACCATGGGGACCCTGAGCCTCCCCAACAGATGGATATCCATCCAAGTGCTCGTTACCTCGCTTTGGGGGAACGACTTATGGATGGATGGATTCTCACTCTTTTTGCTCTTGCGGCCTTTGCCGGCGGTTTCGTCAGCGGCTTTTCCGGGTTCGCAATGGGTCTCGTGGTGTCGGGTGTGTGGCTGCACATCATTACGCCGATACAAACCGCAGCACTGATCGCCGGCTACGGTTTGCTCACGCAGGGCTACGGCATCCTGAAACTGCGTCAGGCATTGAACTGGCAGAATATATGGCCGCTGGTGCTGGGCACGACGATCGGAATCCCGATCGGAGTGATCCTGTTGAGCCATATCAACCCGGTCTATCTGCGGTCCGGCGTCGGTGTGTTGCTCGTGCTCTACACGGTTTACGGCTTGGCACGTCCGGCGTTCAAGCCGATGAAAATTGGAGTTGGGTCTGACATTGCCATTGGCGTTGTTAACGGACTGGTGGGCGGACTGACCGGACTTGGTGGCATCGTGTCGACGATCTCCTGCCAATGGCGCGGCTGGACCAGGGATGTGCAACGAGCGGTGTTCCAGCCGGTGCTGTTCGCTGCCTTTGTGGTGATCTGCATTTCGATGGTCGTCACGGGCGCGATCACGCCCGAAACGCTCAAACTGTATGGGCTGGGCTTCCCGTTTATGCTCGCCGGGCTTTGGGTCGGATTCAAGCTCTATGGAACGATTAGTGACGAGACGTTCCGCAAAGCCGTGCTGGTACTACTTCTGTTTGCCGGGCTGTCGCTGATCGTGCCGACGCTGATCGCTCCCGCTACCGGGACGTCGTGAGGTCATTATGCCATTGAAAACAGTCGGAACCATCGCAATACCAAACGCGGCGGGCAGCGAATTTGATCACGCCGCCTTCGATGCGAAGAGCCGGCGTGTCTTCATTGCACACACCGCACGCGATTGTATCGAGGTGATCGACCACGACGCTGGCCGCCACCTCGCAACGCTGCCGGGATTTCCCGGCGTCGCCGGGGCCGTTGCTGACGACGGACAGATTTTGGCAACCAACCGCGGCAGCGCCAGCGTCGCTTGGCTTGATGCCGTCACGCTGGAAACCCGCGCCGTGTTCAAGACCGGCGGGCGGCCGAATGGCGCCGTGATCGTCGCCCGATCCGGCCTTGGAATTGCTGCCTGCATCGGCGTCGATGGAGAAACGCCGACACTGCAGCTCTTCGGATTGCGCGACCACAAGCATGTATCGATCGACCTGCCGGGGCGACCACGCTGGTGCGTCACCGACGCCGAAGCCGGGCGGGTATTTCTCGCCATCCGTGAGCCCTCGATGGTGCTGGTGGCGCGGCTGCCGGATCTCGGCGCGGTGACGCACTGGAAAATTCCATCGTCGGGCGCTCATGGTCTCGACATCGATCATTCCCGAGGCCGGCTTTATGTTGCCTGCGATGACTCAACCCTGGTCGAGATGAACAGCGCCTCGGGCGAAGTCACCAACGTCTGGCCGATCGGAGGTCCGCCCGACGTCACGTTCTTCAACCCGGTAACCGGTCTGGTTCATGTCGCCATCGGAGAGCCGGGACTTGTCGACTCAATTGACCCGCGCAACGGCCACGCCACGCGAACCGTGACCGGCGCCGGTGCTCATACGACGGCGCTGGTGGCGCCGGATCAGCTCTACGTGATTTCGCCCGCGCATGGCGGAGTTCTCGTCCTATCGGACACCTGAATTCGACGACCAAAAGCTGCACAGGAGGAACAAAATGAAATGGATCACCCGCGAAAAGGTCAAGGTCGACCGTGTTGCATGCCCATGGCTGATCAAGAAGTTCGTCGATGAGGATGCCGAGTTCGTGTTTGTGCCGGGAGAGAAGGTGATGGCGGAGGCGAAGCGCCTCGATGCCATTCCCTATGACGTCAAGGACGTCGAGCTTGGTCATCACGGCAAGGAATGCTCGTTCGAAGCGATCCTGAAAAAGTACAAGCTCACGGGCGATCCCGCGTTGATGCTGCTGGGGCGGATCGTCAACGGCGCCGATACCGATAACACGTTGTACCATCAGCCGGAGGGACCGGGCCTTGAAGCCGTCGCCGAAGGCTTTCGGCATCTCGGCTTCAAGGACGACCACGAACATAATGCGGCGGCGTGGATCGTCTATGACGCGCTCTATGCTTATTGCCGCGAGATGGTCAAACGCGGCAAGCCGCATGGCGACTTCATGAGTTGATGCTTCGCTTGCTGTCGCTTGAGCACAAAGGGTGGTTGTGGTAGAGAGATCACTCGGGCTACTGACAACCGCCCGATGAGCTCCCGCAGCCAAGCGTTGTTTCGCTCCTTTTGAGGAGATGAAACATGCCTTGCAGCAGCACCATCAACCATTCAACCAACACGCTCGACGAAGCCGCAGCTTCTTTTCCGACCTTGAGATGGTCCTGGAAAATCCCTCTGGCCTGGGTGGCCGGAGTGGCGCTGTGGTTGGAAAGACGGCACCAGTACAGGCAACTTCTCGAACTTGATGATCGGCTGCTCGCCGACATCGGGGTATCGAAAGCGGATATCGAAGAGGTGCGAAGGTCTTCCTTGTATCTGGATGCCTGGCGCGACAGCCGATGACAATCCATATTCGCTCGGGGTCGATCAGCGCGTTCGGGATAAGTTGATTTAGCCTGTTCGCTCAACAATGTGTGCCCGCGAGGCCGAAGGGTCGAAACGATCGGCGAAATATTGGGTTTCGTGGGCGACGAGTCCGTCGCGGAATTCCATGATGCTCACCGTGTAAGACGGTACGCCGTCATAGCTGAGCACGAACTCGGTGACCCAGAGATCGCCGCTGCCGATCATTCGCCGGACCGTAAAGCGCTTCGTGTTCGGCTGGGCGCGCCGGCTCTCCTGAATATTGTGCCGGCCGCGGATCCGTTCGCCGGACTGCGGATAATCGAGCACGGCATCCTCGCGGTAGATTTCATGTTCGGCCTCGAAATCGCTCGCATCGGAAGCCTCCCAATGGCGCTCGAGCGCGGCTCGCACGGTTCGGTCATCCATCTCGATCTCCTCCCTATGCCCGGGATTGCCTGATGGTCATGAGCCTGACCAAATCTTCAGCAGCCATTCCGCAGGTATCCGGCAGATACGCATGAATTGATTCAAGACGACGGTATTCCGGCTTTTTACAGATCAATTTTTAGGATTATTTAGAATGTGAGATCCTCAATCCCTGCCAAGGGCAGCAATATGACGCCTCGAAAAGCTTTCGTGATTGGGAACCTGCTGTCGGCAGGCTTTGGGGTTCTCATTGTCACCAATCTCGGTAACGCAATCTATCATTGGTATCTCACGGGCGACCTCTGGATGATATCGAGGAGGGGCCTCGGGCGGTACGAGCTCTAGCCAGTTTCCGGTCGAGGTCACTTCCGCCTTGTGCGTTTATTCGCTCATTCTTGCGCTTGGTATCTTATGTCTTGGGGCAGCTCTCATTAACCCGGTGTACTACTGGCGACGCCTGATGCGGAAAGACTGAGCGGTGTCTTTGCCGAGCGATCGTCCGCCGGGATAACCCTCACTCCTCGTCGTCCTTCTTCCGCAACAAATCCTTGGCGAGATCGGCGAGCGCCGGGCGCGGCAGCGCGGTGAACGGCAAGGGACGGGTGACGTCGATGGCGCCCGACCTCCGGTGACCCTGATGAGACATTAGTGCAACAACCGTCGGCTGAAATTTCGGGAGTCGCTTCGTTAACATGCTGCCGCCCGCTTCTGGCGATATAATTGCGTCGACGGTTCCAGAGGGAATTTGTCGACGGTTCCAGAGGGAATTTCCGGTGTCGAAGTTTGCGATTGGCGAGCAAGTCGAAGATGTCGCTGCTGATCACGACCTGAGTGCGGCTGTTGCCGCGTTTCCGGCCGTTGGCGGAAGCGCGCCGCGCGCTGTCGACACCGAAGGTTACGCGGCAACCATCGAAAACATAAGGGCTGCAGTATCCGGCAAGGCGCCCTTGGCTGCAACGAAACGCAGCCGTTCCGCTCCGGTGCCCAATCGCACCAAGGCAACCAAGGCCAATGCCAGGAAAGAGGCGCCCAGCGCGCCGCTGACGGTTTCCGCCGCACCCGCCGTGGTGGAAGCTGTTCCTGCCACGCCGGAACGCGGCAGCGGCGCCCTTGCCCTCATTGCAGCTATCGCTTTGGCGACGGTTGCCGCCTATTTTTCGGTCACGGGCATGGCCGAAATATTTCCCGGGGCTCCGGTTGCGATTATGGCGCTCGCTGCCACGATGGAGGCCGGCAAGCTCGTGATGGCCGGATGGCTGGCCGCGCATTGGCGCCGGGTTGGATGGAAAATGCGCTCGGCCCTGGTCGCGCTCGTTACCGGCCTTGCACTTATCAACGCCGCCGGTGTGTTCGGCAAGCTGGTCGAGACGCATGTCAGCGTGGCGGCCTCGGCGCGTTCCAGCGTCGCCGAACGCATTGATGCGCTCGACGCCCGCGTCGCGGCGCAATCGGCTGTTGTTGCCGACCTCGGCAATCGCGTTGCGCAAATCGATCGGACGGTGGACGAATCGACGCGGCGCGGCTGGGTGACCCGGTCCATCAACATAGCAACCCAACAACGCGTGACGCGGGATGGGTTAGATGCGCAGCGGCAGGCGGCAACGGCAACGCTGGTTGGACTGCAGGCGCAGCGCGCGACGCTTGTCGCTGAACGTTTCCGCATTGAAGCGTCCGCCGGCCCGATCCAGTATCTCGCTGTCATGGTCGGTGCCGCGCCCGAAACCGCGGTACGATGGCTGATACTTTTGATCGTGCTCTGCTGCGATCCCGCGGCAATCGCCTTGACGGTAGCTGCGGCCAATTCGCGACGCTAGAGCGTTTCCTCGTCGTCCCGCTTCCGCAACAAATCCTTGGCGAGATCGGCCAGCGCCGGGCGCGGCAGCGCCGTGAACGGCAAGGGGCGGGTGACGTCGATGGCGGCGAGGCCTAGTCTGGCGGTGAGCAGGCCGTTGAGCACGCCTTCGCCGAGGCGTTGGGAAAGTTTTGCCGCGATGCCGTGGCCGAGCATCTGCTGGATCAGGCTGTCGCTGGCGGCCATGCCGCCGGTGATGGCGAGGTGTCCGATGACATGGCGCATCAGCCGGATCATGCCGAGCGTGCCCGGCCGGCCGCCATAGAGCAGCGCCAGTTGCCGGATCATCCGTAGCGACGCCACCAGCACGAACAGCACATCGATCAGCGCGCGCGGGCTCACGGCCGTGACGACCGAAACGCGCTGGGCCGCGGTCGAGACCAGCCGGCGCGCTTCCTGATCGAGCGGGCTCATCAATTCGCGTTCGGCCAGCTTGATCATGTCGGCGCCGTCGATGATGTCGTCGGTGTGGTTTTGCAACGCGGCGCGGGCGCGCGCCAGCTGCGGGTTCTGATGCGCGAGCTTGACCAGATCGGCTACCACGGCGCGGCTGGCGGCGCGGTCGTCGCTGAGCAGAACTTCGGCGGCGCGCAGATGCAGCTTTTCGATGGTGGCCAACCGCGCCAGCCCGAAGGCTTCGCGCGCGATTACCACCGTGAGCGCCAGCGTGGCGGCGGCCGCGAAGGCGAGGCCGAGGAAGCCGAGGCTTTCGCTGCGCGCAAACAGATCCTCGACCAGGTTGAGGATGCCGAGCCCGGTGCCGAGCAGCACCAGGCCGCCGACGGCGGCAAAGAACAGCGTGCCCCAGCGAAAGCCGCGGCGCGCCGGCACCAGCGGCGCATCCATCGGCACTGGCAGCAGCGACGGATCGCTCTCCGGCGTGATGCGCACCGTGCCGCGGGCAGGGCGGCCGGTTTCATCCGGGGCCATCACGACCACGCCGGGATCGTCGAGCTTGAACGTCGCCGGCCGCCGATGCGGCGTTTTCTCGCTCATTGCAGTCGGTCTCCGATCAGGAACTGAAGGGCGCGGTCAAGGCGGATGTGAGGCAGCGAAGGCTCTTCCGCGCCGTCGCGTGCGACCAGAGGCGGCCGGAAGCGCAGGAAACGGAAATCGGCCTTGTCGGAGGGCGCGCTGGAGAGGCCGCGAAACCCGCCGTTGAACAATTCCTCGGGATTGTCGGGCAGGTCGCCCGGAAAGGTCGCGACTTCAGTCTCGCCATCAAACGTCTCGCCATTGGCGACCTCGCCCGGCGCGGGCGTGCCGAGGATGGAGGGCAGCTTGTCGCGGCCACGGGTGACGACGGCCTCGCGGGTGGCGCGCACGGCCGCCAGCGCCACCACGTCGATGGCGGCGCCGGCAACTTCGGCGCGATCGGTGGCCTTGGCGACCGCGCGCCGCAACACTGCCTCGAGCCGGTCGTGGCTCTGGTGGTGCAGATGATCGGCCTTGGTGGCGGCGAACAAAATACGATCGATCCGCGGCCGGAACAGATTGCTGAGTAGCGTGCTGCGGCCGATCCGGAAGCAATCCAGAATGCCCGCAAGGGCGGCTTCGAGATCGTGCAGCGCTTCCGGGCCGGCATTGAAGGCGGCGAGCGCGTCGACCAGCACGATCTGGCGATCGAGCCGGGCGAAGTGATCGCGAAAGAACGGCCGCACCACGACGTCCTTGTAGGACTCGTAGCGCCGCTTCATCATCGCCCACAGCGAGCCGTCGGGCGCCGTGCCGTCGGCGGCGACGTCGAGCGGCGCAAAGGTCAGCGCCGGCGTGCCCGCCATGTTGCCCGGCATCAGGAAGCGGCCGGGCGGCAGCAGGCTCATGGCAAAGCGTTCGTCGCGGCAGGCGCGCAGATAATCCGTGAACAGTTTGGCGGCGGTGAGCGCCGCCTGTTCGTTCTCGCGGCCTTCGGCGGCGAGGCTCGCCAGATGCGCATGCCAGGGTGCTGCGAGTTTGGCGCGCGGGCCCTCGCGCGACAAAGCCAGACTCTCGGCCGACCATTGCTCATAACTTTTAGCGAGCAGCGGCAGGTCGAGCAGCCATTCGCCGGGATAGTCGACGATGTCGATGGTCAGCGTGCGGTCCGCGCCATTTTGCCGCTGATAGTCGATCACCAGCCGCAGTTCCGAGATGTCGACGGTGGAACTCGGCCAGCGCCGCTCCTCGATCAGGGTGCGGACGTGGTTCTCGTAATCGAAGCGCGGCACCGCATCGTCCGGCTGCGGCTCGAGCCGGGCGCGGGCGATCCGCCCCGACGCATAGGGCTCGAACACCGGAAACCGGCCGCCGCGGGTCAGGCCATGGATCAGCGCCGTGATGAACACGGTCTTGCCGGCGCGCGACAGGCCGGTGACGCCGAGCCGCACGGTGGGATTGAAAAAACCCTCGCCGTAATCCAGTAGCGCCCGCGCCGACAGGCGCGCTTCCTCGACGATGTCTGAAAAACGGGGGGCCATGCGGGGGGAAGGCTCGATGAGAGAGGCGGGGCGCGGACCCCCGAAAAATGGCGATTGACGGGCCGAAATCAAGCTTCATCATTCGGTCGCGTTTATGGGCGAAGGCGGCCCTTGAACCGTACGTTGACCTCGCAGGACCCGAGTCTTATGGCTTATGTCCTATGGCTCCCAGACCCCCTTTCGGAAGGCCGTCATGACGATCTTCAGACTGAAGCAAATCGCCTCGACTTCGATGCATGCGGCGGCCGGCGCCATGCATTGGAATTACGACCGCGCCGAACTGATCGCCGACGGCGTCGTGCATGTCATCGGCATCTGCCTCGGCCTGGTGGCTGCCACCGCCCTGATCGTGCTGGCGGCCGTTTACGCCAGTGCGACCGACGTTGCCGCGGTGTCGGTCTATGTCGCGGGGCTGCTGGCGATGCTCGCCATGTCGGCGACCTATAATCTTTGGCCGGTGTCGCGGGCCAAATGGGTACTGCGGCGGTTCGATCATTCGGCGATCTATCTGTTGATCGCCGCGACCTATACGCCGCTGATCATGGAATTGAAGGACAGCACGTTTGCGATCGCGCTGCTGATCGGGGTGTGGTGCATCGCGATTGTGGGGATCGTGCTGAAACTGACGCGGCCGGGACGATACGACCGCACCGCCGTCGGCCTCTATCTCGCCTTGGGCTGGAGCGGGGTGATGCTGTACGATCAGGTCGTGAAGGCGCTGCCGAGCCTGGCGCTGGGGTTCGTGGTCGCGGGCGGCGTGCTGTACAGTCTCGGCGTGATCTTCCACGCCTGGCAGCGGCTGCGATTCCAGAATGCGATCTGGCACGGCTTCGTCTTGCTAGGCGCGGCCTGCCACTATACGGCTATCCTCGATGTGGTTCTGACGTAGAAAAAATAAGGGAGCGAACGGCCATGCAGGTGACCGGCAAAGTCGTGGTTGTCACGGGTGGCGCCAACGGCATCGGCAAGGCGATGTGCGAAGCCTTCCATCGGGCCGGCGCCGCCAAGGTCGTCGTCGCCGATATAGATCCGGCAGGCTCGCGCGCCGTCGCCACCCCGATCGGTGGGGCCGCCTTCAAATGCGATGTCGGAAAGGAAAAGGACATCCTTCACGTCATCGAGGAAACCGAAAATCAGTTCGGCCCGATCGCGCTGTTCTGCTCCAATGCCGGCATCGGCGGCGGCTTCGATCCGCTGTCGAGCAACGCGGGCGGAACCTCCGACGAACCCTGGTCGCGAAGCTGGGCCGTTCACGTGATGGCGCATGTCTATGCCGCACGCCACCTGATCCCGCGCATGAAGGCGCGCGGCGGCGGCTATTTCCTCAACACGATTTCCGCGGCCGGCCTGCTGTCGCAGGTCGGAAGCCCGGCCTATTCAACCACCAAACATGCGGCGGTGGGCTTTGCGGAAAATCTCGCTATTTCGCACAAGGACGATGGCATCAAGGTTTCAATCCTGTGCCCGCAGGGCGTCGATACCGCCATGCTGCGCTCGATCCCGAAAGGTCCGCAATCCGGTGACGGCGATCTGACGCCGGAGCAGGTGGCGCAGGATGTATTGGCCGGCCTGGAGCAGGAGACGTTCGTGATCCTTCCGCATCCCCAGGTGCTGGGCTACATGCGCAAGAAGACCGAGAATTACGACCGCTGGATCGCCGGGATGGCGAAGATCCAGGCCAAGATGCGGGAAGCTTACGGGAAGTCGTAGGCGTAGCCCGGATGAGCGAAGCGATATCCGGGAACTTCGCAAGACCGACCCCGGATGTCGCTGCGCTCATCCGGGCTACGCAGTGATCCTAGCTCTTCTTCGCGTACAGCAACGGCACCGCCGAATCCACCATCACCTCGATCAGGCTGACGCCATCATACCCGAGGCCGCGCTTGAGCGCGCCCGCCAGTTCCGATGCCTTGCTGACGCGTACCGCGTCGCAGCCCATACCCTCCGCGAGCTTGACGAAATCGATGCCGGGCAGTTCGAGACCCGGCACATTGCGCACCTGCATCACCTGGCTGAACGAGCGCATCGCGCCGTAGCCGGAATTGTTGATGACGACGACGGTCAGCGGCAGCTTGCGTTGCGCCGCGGTCCACAGCGCCTGGATCGAATACATCGCCGAGCCGTCGCCGATCAGGCAGACGGTGCGCACGCCGGGCCGTCCCAGCGCCATGCCGACCGCAGCCGGCAGACTCCAGCCGAGGCCGCCGCTTGCCATGGTGTAAAAGCTGTCCTGGCCGCGCATCGACATGAATTTTTGCATCGCCGGACGGTGCGACGGGGCTTCCTCCACCAATGCGGCATCATCAGGCATGGCGTGGAACAGCGCGTCCAATAAATATTCGACCGGGATCGGATCGGCGGCGGATGGTTTTGGCGGCAGCACGCGGCCGGCGGGTGCGGTGCGCTTGGTCTCGGGCAGCAGGTCGAGCAGCAACGTGAGCGCCGGCTTCATGGTCGCGACGATGCTGGTGCCTGATGGCGTCACGGCGGCGGCGGTCGGATCGTCGGTGATCTGGAACAGCGTGGTTTCGCCGTCGAAGATCGAGGCGTGGCCCTCGACGTGGAACGTAAACACCGGCGCACCGATCACGACCACCAGGTCATGCGCGCGCAGCGCGTCCGACAGTTGCCCCGGCGAGGCGTGCAGGAAGCCCGCGAATTGCGGATGCCGTTCCGGGAACGAACAACGCGCGGAGAATGGGCTGACCCACACCGCGGCTTTTGACTTCTCCGCCACCCGCACCATCAGGTCGACGGCTTGCGCGCGGTCGACGCCGGGGCCGATCACCAGGGCAGGGTGTTTTGCGGCTGTCAGCGCCGCGGCCAGTGACTTCATCGCGGCCGGATCGGGGCCCAACTCGCGGCTGACCTGGCGGGCTTCGACCGGCTGCGCCGGCCGTGTCCAGTCGTCGATCGGCACCGAGACGAAGGTCGGTCCGCACGGCGGCTGCATCGCCACGTAATAGGCGCGCGCGATCGCGGATGGTACGTCCTCGGCGCGCGCCGGCTCGACGCTGTATTTGACGTAAGGCCGCGGAAATTCCGACGCGCGCTCGGCCTGGAGGAACGCCTGCAGCGGCAGGATCGAGCGCGCCTGCTGGCCGGCCGTGATCACCAGCGGCGTCTGGTTGCGGTGCGCGGTGTAGATATTGCCGAGCGCATTGCCGACGCCGGCGGCCGAATGCAGGTTGACGAAGCCGGCATTGCGGGTCGCCTGCGCATAGCCGTCGGCCATGCCGATCACGGAGGCTTCCTGCAGGCCCAGCACGTAGTCGATGTCGTCAGGCCAGTCGCTCAGGAACGGCAGCTCGGTCGAGCCGGGATTGCCGAAGACTTTTTTGACGCCGAACGCGCGCAGCAAGGCGAAGGTGGCGTCCTTGACGGTGGTGGAGGCTTTGGCTGGCTTTTTGGACAACTGCTTGCGTCCTCGGAGTTATGCCGTCATTCCGGGATGGTCCGAAGGACCAGACCCGGAATCTCGAGATTCCGGGTTCGATGCTTCGCATCGCCCCGGAATGACGGGGGAGCACCTCACCACGTCGCCGTGCCCTTCATGGTCGGCTGTCCCTGGGCATTCGCGGTCCACAGTTCCATGCCGGCGGCGGTGTCGTTGGCGTTGACGGAGAATTCGCTGCCTTCGAACAACGGCTGCAGCCCGCGGTAGCTGAATTTCTTCGGCGGCTTGCCGCCGTGAAGTTTTGCCGCGAATTCGACGATCAAGGCGGCTTGCAACGGGCCGTGGAAGACCAGGCCCGGATAGCCTTCGACCTTGGTGACGTAATCGCGGTCGTAATGGATGCGGTGGCCGTTGAAGGTCAGCGCGGAGTAGCGAAACAGCAGCACGGGATCGCTGACTCTGATTTCGCGATGTTTTGCCACCGGCGCCGGCGGGGGCGCCTTGGCCGCCGGCGCGGCGCCGCCCATGTCGCGATAGACCAGGTCCTGGCGCTCGCGGATCGCCATGCCGCGCGGCGTCGTGATGATATGTTCGACCGAGACGAAGCACAGCACGCCGGTCGAGCCGGTCTTGATCGTCACATCGGTGATGCGCGAGGTGCGCTTGCTGTCGTCGCCGACGCGCAGCGCGTCGAAAAATTCCAGCTCGCCGCCGGCCCACATCCGGCGCGGCAGCGGCACCGGCGGCAGAAAACCGCCGCGAGTCGGGTGGCCGTCGGGGCCGAGCATCGACATCGGAAACACCGGCTGCGCCAGGCACCAATGCGTGGTCCAGGGCGCGGCGTCGCCGGTCTTGGGCTCACCGATATCCTGAAACAGCGTGGCGCGCAGCCCCTTCACCAGGTGCGCGGTGACGATGTCGGACGCTTCCGTGGTCTTGCCGATCCACTGGCGCAAATGATCGAGGTCGAGTTTTTCGGCGACAGCTTCGGTCATGATTGGTTGCTCCGGGCGCGGGCCGTCTTCGGCAGTTCAACATGTTCGCCGATCGCCGGCACGGCGCCGTAGTGGCGCTCCTCGCCGACGAAGATCGCGGCGGGCGCGGCATAGTTGATCTTGCCGTTCGGCGTATCGACCTCGATGCGGCGCAGATGCGGGTGCACCGCGAGGTCGGCCATGGTGTTGACCTCGGCAAACGCAATGTCGGCGTCATCAAGCCGCTTCAAGAGATCGACGCGGTTCATGGTGGCAAAACGGTCGGCGACGGTCTTGTCTGTCAGCGCGCGGTTGCGCACGCGTTCGACCATGTTGGAAAAGCGCGGATCATCAGGCAGATCAGGCTGGTCCAGCACGTCGGAACACAGCTTCTTCCATTCGCGCTCGCTCTGGATCGAGATCAGGATGCCCTTGCCGTCCTTCGAATTGAACACGCCGTAGGGCGCGATCGAGGGATGCGCCAGCGCCATCCGCTTCGGCGGATTGCCGGCCTCGGAATTGATCAGCGGCACCGCCATCCAGTCGGCCATCACGTCGAACATCGAGATCCGGATATCGGCGCCCTTGCCGGTGCGGCCGCGCCCGATCAGCGCCTCGAGGATCGCGGCATGCGCGGTGGCGCCGGTCGAGATATCGACGACGGAGATGCCGACCCGCGACGGGCCTTCCGGGCCGCCGGTGATCGAGGCGAGGCCACTCTCGGCCTGGATCAAGAGGTCATAGGCCTTGCGGTCGGCATAGGGGCCAGAGTCGCCATAGCCCGAGATGGTGCAGCAGATCAGCGCCGGATAATCCTTGCGCAGCCGTTCCAGCGAGAAGCCGAGCTTGTCCATCGAGCCCGGCTTGAGGTTCTGCAGCAGCACGTCCGCGCTTGCGATCAGCTCTTCCAGCGCGGCGCGCCCTTCCTTGGTGGCGAGGTCGATCACCACGGAGTTCTTGCCGCGGTTGAGCCAGACGAAATAGCTGCTCTGGCCTTTGGCGGCGGCGTCATAGCCGCGGGCAAAGTCGCCCTCGGGGCGTTCGACCTTGATGACATGGGCGCCGGCATCGGCCAGCCGCGAACTGCAGAATGGTGCTGCGACAGCCTGTTCGACGGCGACGACGATCAATCCTTCTAGCGGCAACATCTGATGTTCTCAGTAGGAGCGGGGCATGCCGAGCACATGCTCGGCGACGTAGGACAGGATCAGATTGGTCGAGATCGGCGCCACCTGATACAGCCGGGTTTCGCGGAACTTGCGCTCGACGTCATATTCTTCCGCGAAGCCGAAGCCGCCAAAAGTCTGCACGCAGGCATTGGCGGCATCCCAGGCCGCATCGGCCGCCAGCATCTTGGACATGTTGGCCTCGGCGCCGCAATCGAGCCCGGCCTCGTATTTGCGGGCGGCGTCCTTCACCATCAATTCGGCGGCGCGCATCTGCGCGTAAGCCTTGGCGATCGGGAACTGGACGCCCTGGTTCTGGCCGATCGGGCGGCCGAACACCACGCGCTCCTTGGCGTAGGCGGTGGATTTCGCCGTGAACCATTTGGCGTCGCCGATGCATTCCGACGCGATCAGGATGCGCTCGGCGTTCATGCCGGACAGGATGTAACGGAAGCCCTTGCCCTCGTCGCCGATCAGGTTTTCGGCCGGCACCTTCATGTCGGTGAAGAACACTTCCGTGGTGGCGTGGTTCATCATGGTGCGGATCGGGCGGATTTCGAGGCCGTTGCCCTTCGCCTCGCGCATGTCGACGATGAACACCGACAGACCATCGGTGCGCTTCTTGGCGTCTTCCTTCGGCGTGGTGCGCGCCAACAGGATCATCAGGTCGGAATGTTCGGCGCGGCTGGTCCAGATCTTCTGGCCGTTGACGATGTAGTGGTCGCCGTCGCGGCGCGCGACGGTCTTCAGCGACGAGGTGTCGGTGCCGCTGGTCGGCTCGGTGACGCCGAACGCCTGCAGCCGCAATTCGCCGCTGGCGATCTTCGGCAGCCACTTCGCTTTCTGGGCGTCGTTGCCGTGCCGCAGCAGCGTGCCCATGGTGTACATCTGGGCGTGGCAGCCGCCGCCGTTGCAGCCGGCGCGCTGGATCTCTTCGAGGATCGCGGCCGCGGCCGACAGTTTCAACCCGGCGCCGCCATATTCCTCGGGGATCAGCACCGAGAGGTAACCGGCTTCCGTCAGCGCGTTCACGAACTCCTTCGGGTAGGCCATCTGGCGGTCGAGCTTGCGCCAGTATTCGCCCGGAAACTGGGCGCAAAGCTTGGCGACGGCGTCGCGGATGTCGTGGAATTCGTCGGTTTCGTGCTGGGTCATCGGGGAGACGGGTCAACCATGTGAGAGGGGAGTTCGACCGCCCGCATGGGCTGCGGGGGCGAACGCGAAGGGAGCGTTCAGCCCTTTTCTTGGTAGATCGCGCCGGCCGTTGCAACGCCTATTGTCCCGCCAACCTGCATGGCTCTGGCGCGGGCCATGTCAGGCCGGAATGCGAACCGGCAACTGCTCGATGCCCCGGACGAAGCTGGAATAGACCCGCTTCGGCTCGCCGACCACCTCGATGCGGTCGAAACGCTTGAGCATTTCCTGCCACACGATCTTCAGTTGCAGCTCGGCGAGCCGCATGCCGACGCAACGGTGAATGCCGAAGCCGAACGACAGATGGGTGCGGGGCCGGGCGCGGTCGATGATGAACTCTTCCGGCTTCTCGATGCCTTCCTCGTCGCGGTTGCCGGAGACGTACCACATCACGACCCGGTCGCCCTTTTTGATCTTCTTGCCGTTAAGTTCAGTGTCGACCAGCGCGGTGCGGCGCATATGGGCCAGCGGGGTCTGCCAGCGGATCACTTCCGGCACCATGGTGTCGATCAAATCAGGATTGTCGCGCAGCTTCTGGTACTGGTCGGGATGTTCGTTCAGCGCCAGCACCGAGCCGCTCATGGTGTTGCGGGTGGTGTCGTTGCCGCCGACGATCAACAGGATGATGTTGCCCATCAGGTTGTCGGGGTCCATGTGCCGCGTCGCGTCGCTGTGCGCCATCATGGATATGAGGTCGTTGCGCGGCGGCGCATTGACGCGCTCGTTCCAGAGTTTGGTGAAATAGGCCGCGCATTCGTCCATTTCCTGGCGGCGCTGCTCGGCGGATTCGACGACGCCGCTCTTCGGCAGTGCGGTCGAGACGTCCGACCATCGCGTCAGCTTGCGGCGCTCCTCGAACGGAAAGTCGAACAGCGTTGCCAGCATCTGCGTGGTCAGCTCGATCGACACCCGCTCGACGAAGTTGAAGGTCTCGTTGCGCGGCAGGTTTTCGATCACCTTGATGGCGCGCTCGCGGATCAGTTTGGCGAGTTCGTCCAGATGCGTCGGCGTGAACATCGGCGACACGGTCTTGCGCTGCGACGAATGCTTCGGCTGGTCCATCGCAATGAAGCTTGGGTAGTCGTAGCCCGGCGGAACGTCGCGGATCGAGATGCCGCCCAACGTGGAGTCGGACGAGAAGATGCCATGGTTGGTGTCGACATGCATGATGTCGTTGTATTTGGTCACCGACCAGTAGGGCTCGATCGGCGCATTGGTGCAGTAATGCACCGGCTCTTCCTTGCGCAGCCGCTCGAACCACGGCCACAGCGTGTCGTTCTGGAACAGCTTTGGCGCACCGGGATGAAAATCCTTCAGCGGCGTGGAATAGGCTTCCTCGCGCGCGGCGCGCAGAAGCTCGGTCCTGTCGGCCCTGATTGATGTCTGGACGTTCATCTGATCATCCCGGGGATGTTAGGGGTTAGCCGGCGATGCGAACCGGCAGGGTCTCGTAGCCTTTGACGAAGCTGGAATATACCCGCTTCGGCTCGCCCACCACCTCAATATTGTCGAACCGCTTGAGGATTTCTTCCCAGATGATCTTCAATTGCAGCTCGGCGAGCCTCAAGCCCACGCAACGATGAATGCCGAAGCCGAACGAGATGTGGGTGCGGGGCCGGGCGCGGTCGATGATGAAGTCGTAGGGGCGGTCGATCACGTCCTCGTCGCGGTTGCCCGAGACGTACCACATCACGACCTTGTCGCCTTTCTTGATCTGCCGGCCGCGGAAATCGAAATCGGAAAGCGCGGTGCGGCGCATATGCGCCAGCGGCGTCTGCCAGCGGATCACCTCCGGCACGAAACTGTCGATCAGCTCGTGATTTTCGCGCAGTTTGCGGTACTGATCCGGATTCTTAGCTAGCGCAAAGATGCTGCCCGACAGCGTGTTGCGGGTGGTGTCGTTGCCGCCGACGATCAACAGGATCAGGTTGCCGAGAAAGTTCTTCGGGTCCATGTCGCGGGTGGCCTCGGAGTGCGCCATCATCGACAACAGGTCGCTCTTCGGCGGCTGATTGATCCGTTCCTTCCAGAGCCTTGCAAAATAGGTCGCGCATTCCATCAGTTCGGCCTGCCGCTCGTCCTCGGTGGCTACGACACCGTCCGGGCCGGGCAGGGTGGTGGCGACGTCGGACCAGCGCGTCAGCTTGCGGCGGTCCTCCCAGGGGAAGTCGAACAGCACGGCGAGCATCTGGGTGGTCAGTTCGATCGAGACCTTGTCGACCCAGTCGAAAACTTCGCCCTTCGGCAGATTGTCGAGGCACTCGGCCGAACGCTTGCGGATGTTGATCGCGAGCTGGTCGAGATGGGTCGGGGTGAACATCGGCGCCACGGTCTTGCGCTGCGCGGCGTGGCGCGGCTGGTCCATGGCGATGAAGCTTTCGCGGCGCAGGTCGGGGTCGACGTCGCGGATGGTGATGCCGCCGAGCGATGACGCCGACGAGAACACCGCATGGTTGGTCTCGATGTCCATGATGTCGTTGTATTTGGTCACCGACCAGTACGGCCCGAACATGCTGTCCTTGCAGTAATGCACCGGGTCTTCGCGGCGCAGCCGGTCGAAATACGGCCAGAACGAGTCGGTCCTGAACAGTTCGGGATGGCTGACGTCGATATCGGCAAGCGGCAGCGAATTGGCCTTGTCACGCGCGGCCCGCAGGTGGGAATCCCCCGACGATTCGATCGTTCCGTGCATGAGGCGTCTCCTGTTGGCGTCCCGCCCTGGTGAGTCCCGGAGGGCAATGTTTTACCCAATTACATTCCATCGCGGGTGCCAGAGCAAGCGGGAGTTTGCCGCAGCCGCGGTATACCAGAGACCGCCCTGAAGCCCCGTTTTTTGGTCTGTTTTGAGGCCGTGACAAGCGCATTCCGGGGTAATAAGCCTGTAGGCAACAAGCCCTAGATGCCGGAGGCCGCCCCACCATGATCCCCAACGCGTATCGGATGTTCAATTTCGATCTCGGCGAGACCGCGGATGCGATTCGCGAGACCGTCCACGCCTTCTCGAGCAACGAGATCGCGCCGCGCGCCGCCGAAATCGACAAGAGCAACCAGTTTCCGCGCGACCTCTGGCCGAAGATCGGCGCGCTCGGCCTGCACGGCATCACCGTGGAAGAGGAATATGGCGGGAGCGGCCTCGGCTATCTCGAACACTGTATTGCGGTGGAAGAAATGTCGCGGGCGTCCGCCGCGGTTGGATTGTCCTACGGCGCGCATTCCAACCTCTGCGTCAACCAGATCCGCCGCAACGGCAACGAGGCGCAGAAGCGCAAATATTTGCCGAAGCTGATTTCGGGCGAACATGTCGGCTCGCTGGCGATGTCGGAGCCCGGTGCCGGATCCGACGTGGTGTCGATGAAGACGCGCGCCGACAAGAAGGGCGACCGTTACGTCCTCAACGGCAGCAAGATGTGGATCACCAACGGTCCGGAGGCGGACACGCTGGTGGTCTATGCCAAGACCGATCCGGAAGCCGGCCCGCGTGGCATGACCGCCTTCATCATCGAAAAGGGCATGAAGGGATTTTCCACCGCGCAGAAGCTCGACAAGCTCGGCATGCGCGGCTCCGACACCTGCGAACTGGTGTTCGAGGATTGCGAGGTGCCGGAAGACAACGTGCTCAGTGAAGTCGGCCGCGGCGTCAACGTGCTGATGTCCGGTCTCGACTACGAGCGCGCGGTGCTGGCCGCGGGGCCGATCGGCATCATGCAGGCCTGCATGGACGTCGTGCTGCCCTATGTCCACGAGCGCAAGCAGTTCGGCCAGCCGATCGGCACCTTCCAGCTGGTGCAGGGCAAGCTCGCCGACATGTACACCACCATGAACGCCTCGCGCGCCTATGTGTATGCGGTGGCGAAAGCCTGCGACCGCGGCGAGACCACGCGCGAGGATGCCGCCGGCGCGATCCTCTACGCCGCGGAGAAGGCGACGCAATGCGCGCTCGACGCCATCCAGCTGCTGGGCGGCAACGGCTACATCAACGACTATCCGACCGGACGCCTGTTGCGCGACGCCAAGCTGTATGAAATCGGCGCCGGCACCAGCGAGATCCGGCGCATGCTGATCGGCCGCGAGCTGTTCGACAAGTCGGCGTAAGGCTGAGCTGCGCCTAGTTGCAGACTTGTCTTTGCCCTATCGTGGTGTTCTGGATAATCCTGCAACCTTGCGCGACCGGCCGGCATCCCTGCGGGTCGCAAAGTACCTGTCCTGAAGCGCGGGTTTTCGGCTCGGCGGCGGATGCGGCCGGTTTTGGCGCTGCCGCAGGTTCCTCGCGCTTGGCAACCGGCCTGGCGGGTTTCTTCACCTCGGTCTTCTGGCAGGTGTTGTCGTCGCCGACCTCATAGCCCGGCTTGCAGGTGATCCTTGTGCAGGTTTCGCCGTCAGCCTTGAAACCGTGGTCGCAGATCAGCGGACAAATTCGCGCGGTACGGCCCTTCACCATATCGAGGGCGTCGAGGCTCGCGACCTTGACGTCAAGCCTGGTCCCCGCGTTCTTGTTGAACAGAGCAAGCGAACGCTGAGACGCCGCGTTCCAGTCGCCGTCAACAGCACCCTGGCTGCAGCCGACGCGGCGCAATTCGGTTTGAAGCAGACGAGGGATATCGGCCGCCGCCGGAGGCGCGGGCTTCACGGCCTGTTCCGACGGCATCAATGCCGCCACGGGCCCCGGCGGCTTGTTGTCTTGAGCTTTGGTGTCCTGGGCATTTTGTTCAGCCAGTTTGGCCTGTGCCGCAGCACTGGCACGTTCGGCTTCAAGAACCCGCGCGGCCTCGATCGCTTTCTGCTTTTCCGCGGCGATACGGGCTTCCTCGGCGGCCTTGGCGTCGCTTGCGGCCTTGGCTTCGCTGGCCGCCTTGGCCTTCGCGGCAGTATTGGCACGTTCGGTCTCAACCTTGGCGGCCTCGATCGCTTTCTGCTTTTCTGCGGCGACACGGGCTTCCTCGGCGGCCTTTGCCTCCCTTGCCGCCCTGGCCTGTTCGTTGGCCTTGGCGCCTTCGGCAGCGAGCCGCGCCTTTTCTTCCTGGGCAAGCCGTGCCTTCTCGGTGGCGGCGACGCGCGCCTCTTCGGCGGCGATCTTGTTCAACTGCCCTTTCGCCAGACTGGCGTAGAGACCTTCCGGATATTGCGCGAGGAACGCCGTCCAGACGTCTCGCGTTCCAACCCGTTCGGCCAGTTCGTAATCGCGCCGCATATCGGCCTGGTTGCTCGGCGCCGGTGCCAAGGTCGTGGGCTTTGCCGGCACCAGCGGAACGTCGTCGCCGCCCAGCGAGCCGTAAACATAGGGCTCCTGCTTGTTGCCGGTATTTCTCAGCACGTCATCGCGGACGTAACCGAACGCCTTGCGCAGATCGAGGCCCGGCGTCGTGATGTGCTTGACGAGGGCGGAGGTGAACGGGCTGTTCTTGCTGTCGCCGTCGGAAGCCGTCGAGCCGGCCTTCGAGGCAAACGCAATCAGGGTGTTCGGGCTGGTCGGTTCGACCTTCGCCAGGCCGCGGCCAATGGCGCGGGACGCCAGCGTCCGCTTCATGGTTTTCGAAAACGGGTTGTCGCGGCAGGCGTCGAGGATGACCAGCCGAAGCTGCCTCGCCGGCTCGATCGTCACCAGAATCCGGTCGAGTGGAAGCGCCTCGTCATAAACATCGAGATCGCGTTCCAGGGCGGCATCAACGGGAATGAGATAGTTCGTCCCGTCGACCTCGATGCCGTGGCCGGCATAGTAGACGACGGCGACATCCGCATCGCGGGCCTTGTCGGCGAAGTCCCGGAACGCACGCCGCATCTCGGAAATTTTCAGATTGTGGCGGGATTCGACCACGTCAAAACCGGCTTGCTGCAGGGTTGTCGTCATCGCGGCGGCATCGTTGGCCGGATTGCCGAGCCGGCTGACGTTTTCGTAAGCGGAGTTGCCGATCACCAGCGCAACGCGCTTCTCGGCGTGCACCGGCCCGCCAAACCACAAGACCGAGCAGATTGATAAAACAAGCGCTCCGAGCGCGCGCATCAAAATCCCACCTGGGCAATGGCGGCAGGCTACCACCAATGCGGACGTTCGCAATGCCTTGCGTGGCCGCCGGACGGCGCAAACCATCGCCTCTAGTGGCCTAAAACGCCCTTCAGGCCGGCTTGTCGGCTGCGCGCCAGGGCGAATGGCTTGCTAGGGCGAAACGCTGAGAAGAAACGTCGTCGTCGTCCGCCGTCCCTCCGAATCCTGCAGTTCGACGCGCAGCAGATGTTCGCCCGGCGGGACTTCGGCCTCCTGGATCTCGATGCCTTCCGGCCCCGCGTAGGGTCTCACGCGCTGCGTCAGATCGACAATCGGCGACTTCATGTAGGTCACGCGAAGCGAGTCCAGATTGATGGTGGCGCCGCCGAATCCCTTGAACTTGAGCTGCAGCGGCAGCGGCGAACGCAAATGCCCTTCGTCTCGGCTGGCAAGGTCGATGTGCGGTCCGCGGGTGATCGCGCGGGAGGCGAAAACGTCTTTGGGGGTCGGCAGCCGCGCTTCTTCGGGGGTGATCAGCACCATGCCGGCCAGGGCCCCGCGGGGCGATGCTACGGCAGAAAGCGCGGCCAGAATCACCAGACAGAACACCATCGATATTCTACGGCGCATCATGTTTACCCATACGTGTCGTGGCTGCTGTTGCGGCTCGATCCCTGTCGTCTAGCATTCGTCAGCCAGTTTGTTGACTCGCGCCGGTTGCGTTGCAGCTTGCCGTGATGCCCTCCGAACGGCCAAGCTAGCCGCATCGGATCGGTTTGGCCTAACGTCCCGTTGGATATTCGCGCTCAAGACTTCCAGAATGTGTGACTGAAGTCACAATAGGCCGTCCGGAACGGGCGGCGGAAAAATTCCAAAGGGAGGGGCGGTCTTGCGTTTCAGAGCGGCGGGCATGCTGATCGCCTTTCTCCTCGGCGCGGTAACGACGGCCCCCGCACGGGCACAAGCGCCTTACCCCAGTCGGCCGATCCGCATCGTCGTGCCGTTCGGCGCGGGCGGTTTTGCCGATATCACCGTCCGCCTGCTGGCGGACAAACTCGCGCAGCGCGCCAACGCCCAGGTGGTGATCGAGAACCGGCCCGGCGCCGGCGGCATCGTCGCCGCCACCGCCGTCACCTCGGCGGCGCCCGATGGCTACACTTTGTTCGTGTTCTCGAGCGGCATCGCGCTGTCGAAGTCGCTGCTCAAATCGATGCCGTTCGATCCCGCCACCGCCTTCGCGCCGATCTCGACCATGGCGCAGTTCGACCTGCTGGTGCTGGTGCAGGCGGGTTCGCCCCTGCGCACGCTGAAGCAGGCGCTAGATGCCGCGCGCGCCGATCCGCAAAAGTTCAACGTCGGCACCATCAATCCTGGCAGCACCCAGAATGTCACCGGCGAACTGCTGCGTTCGATATCAGGCATTCCGATCCCGGTGGTGCCGCATCGTACCTCCGCCGAGGTTCTGACCGCGCTGCTGCGGGGCGACATGCAGATCGGCATCGAATCCTATGCGGCGCTGAAGTCGGCGATCGATGCCAACCAGATCCGCGCCATCGCTTCGTCCGGCGCCAGGCGTTCGCCGCAGCAGCCCGATGTGCCGACGTTTCGCGAGAGCGGCATCGACGCCGCGGTGGACGGCTGGAATTCGCTGGTGGCGCCGGTAGGCACGCCGCGCGATATCGTCGCCTTCCTCAACGGCCACGTCCGCGCCATCATCGACGATCCCGATTTCCGCAAGCGCATGATCGAATTGGGCGGCGAGCCGGTCGCGAGCTCGCCGGAGGAACTCGATGCGCGGCTCAAATCCGATATCGACTTATGGGCCGCCGTGGTGAAGAAGGTCGGCCTCGAGCCGCAGTGAGACGAAAGCCCCATGTCCGACAGTTTCAAGATTGATGCCCATGTGCATGTCTTTACGTCAGACATCCCGCTGATCGACAATCCGCGCCACGCGCCAAAATACAGTTTCACCCACGAGCAGTTGATCGCGACGCTCGACCAGAACGGCGTCGACCGTGCGGTGATCGCGGCCGCAAGCCCGTGGGGCGACTACAACGACTACATCCTGGCGGCGCTCCGCGCCCACCCGAAACGGCTGCGCGGCACCGCGATCTTCCGGCGCCCGATGGAACGGTTCGAGCTGGAAGCGATGGGCCGCGACGGTTTCGTCGGGGTCCGGCTTCCGTTCATCGGGCTGCCCGCGCTGCCGGACATCACCACATTCGACTATCGTTCGCTGTTTCGCCGCCTCGCCGATCTCGACTGGCACGTTCATCCCCATGTCGACGGCGAAGACCTGCCAAAAATCCTGCCGACGCTGGAAGCCTCCGGCGTCAAGATCGTGGTCGATCATCTCGGCCGCCCCGATCCGAAGTCCGGCATCAACAGCGAAGGTTTTAAAGCGTTGCTGCGTTCCATCGACAAGGGGCGCACCTGGGTCAAGGTGTCGGGCGGCTACCGGCTCGGGCCGGAGGCCAAGACATATGCGCGCGAGCTGCTCCGCGTCGCAGGTCCCGACCGGCTGGTATGGGCGAGCGACTGCCCGTTTGTCGGCCATGAGGGGCAGTTCCCGTATCAAGCCACCATCGACTGGCTGGTCGATGCCATTCCCGACGCCGCTGCGCGCGCGAAAGTCTTCGGCGCGACGGCGCGCGATCTCTATTTCAACGGCGCGTGACGCTGCGTCGCGAAAAGGAAGCCCGCCGACCGGGCGGGCGAAGTTTCGGGAGGAAACGCCCTGTCAAGGAGCGCCAAGCGAATCTCGCTGATTCGGTCGCGATCGCCAAGATCGTAGAACTACCGCCGCCTCTGGAAGCGGACGTCGGGCGTGGGATACCAGGCATGGAACGGCGTCACCGCGCCGCGCCCTTGCGCGATCGCGCCGCTTCGATCGGCGGCGGTGGCGTGCCGGATGGGGTCAAGTCCCACACCGCCTGCATCGCCGAGAAGGCGTGCGCGATCATGTCTTCATGACGCCGCGACGCCAGGCAGGCAAAGGAGAGGTCGCAGGTCACCGTCACCTTGTCGGCAATCACGAAATCCCGCTTGCGCGTGACGCGATCCAGGATGCCGTCGCGGGCGAGGCCGAGACAGATGCCGGATTCGACGAAGTCGATCACGGCCTCTTCCTGGTCGGTGAAGGCAACGCGCTTCGGCAGTGCGCCCAGGGTGCGGAAGATATCGTCCGTGAGCCGCCGGTGCGCCGAATGCAGCGGCGTTGCGAGCCATGGCAGGTCGGCGAGGTCGGCCCAGTCCTTGCCCAGAACCCGGTCGCTCCATGCCATCGGCGCGATCACGCGGTAATCGTAGCGCATCAGCGGTGCGAGCCGGAATTTTCCATCGCCGATGCTGCGCTCGGAGTTGGGCGGCGACGCCGACAATCCCGGCGGCGCCGCGTCGATATAATATCCGACATCGAGCTCGCTTTTGCCGATCTGCGTCAGCACGTCGTCGCTGATGCCATAGCGCAGGAACACTTCGGTTTTCTGCAGCGAGGTGGCGAGGCTGCGCACGAACGGTCCAAGCCGGATGAACCCGGGCTCCAGAATGGTGCCGACGCGCAACGTTCCCCGCAGCTGCTCCCGCAGCGAGGCCGCCATCGTCTTGAAATCCGATGAGGCCGATACCGCCTTCTGCGCCAGCGGAAGCAAGGCGGCGCCGGCTTCGGTGAGCGTAAAGCCGCCGGGCGTCCGGTTGAAGAGCAGCAAACCGATGCTTTCTTCCAGGCCCTTGAGCTGCAGGCTGACGGCAGGCTGGGTCAAAGCAAGCAGCGTGGCGGCGCGCGAAACCGAACCTTCACGGGCGATCATGATGAAACAGCGCAGGGCCTGGGTTCGCGGCAGGTCGTTCATTTGAAATGCTTATATACGAAGGCACTCTCAAAAGTAACTGTATTTTATAAATGAAACCCTGCGTTGTTGCCGGGCGGGCATGACCATTGGCCAATGGGCGGGTCAGCGAGCCGGGTCGTCACTCCGGCAGGTTGTTGACCTTGCGCACCCAGGCGCGGACGTCGACGAGCACGTCGGGCAGCACTTCCTTGACGTCCTGCACGGTCATGCCGGCCTTGACCCTGGGATCGTAGAGCAGGTTCAGGATGTACTGGTCGTAGATGTCGAAATAACCCATCGACACATTGTCGTTGAACATGGTCCAGGGCACCGTCGAGGTATCGTTGATCGGTCCCAGCGACTGCAGCAACTCCTCATAGCCGCAATCGAAGAAGACGAAGTCGCCATTGTCGACGGTGAGGATCACGTCGGAATGCTCGATCTCGAATTTCTCGTTCTTGCGAAAACCCGACAGGCATTGCGGATCGAGCGACGAGCGGATCTCTTTCGCTCGTTCGCTGCCGTAGAAGGTGGCGATGGTGCGGTTGAGGTCGCGGTCGCGCACCAGCTTGACCAGCACGTTGGCGTCGTCGTTGCTCGCGGCCATGGCGATGTCGAGGTGCTGAACCTTGGCGGCGATATCGGCGACGATCCTGGCGAGCTGGGCCTTGCGGTCGGGGCGATTGCCGTCGGCGAACACCCGCACCGGCATGTCGTATTTGCGGATGCGGTCGACGCGGCCGGCGAGGTGGTATTCGGCGCCGAACGCGGTCTTGAGAAAGCCTTCGACGATCTCGCTGTCGGTGAAGATCTTCTTCTCGGTGCGCTGACGCTGGGCGACGCCGGGAATTTCGGCCGCCGGAGCGGACAGCGACGAGATCGCGCCAAGCGCGATGGCGGACAGAACGGCCGCGAGGGTTGCCAGAGAGCGGGATCGGCGAGGCGTGCGCATGACGGCGACGCTGCAGCAATCGGAGGGGGCGCGCAAGGATTGATCAGGCCTTTGCGCGTTCGGCTTGCGCCGGGTTCCGCGTTTCGGCGGTCAGTTCTTGACGACGACGGTGGTGCCGACGCCAACGCGGCTATAGAGGTCGGTGACGTCGTCATTGGTCATGCGGAAGCATCCGGACGACACCGCCTGGCCGATCGTCTCGGGCTCGTTGGAGCCGTGGATGCGGTACAGCGTCGATCCCAGATACATCGCGCGCGCGCCGAGCGGATTGTCGATGCCGCCGGCCATGTGCCGCGGCAGGTCGGGCCGCCGCGCCAGCATCTGCGACGGCGGGGTCCAGCTCGGCCATTCCTTCTTCGCGGTGATGCGGTGGGTTCCGCTCCAGCGGAAGCCGTCGCGGCCGACGCCGATGCCGTAACGCAGCGCCTGGCCGTTGCCGAGCACCAGATAGAGCCGCCGTTCGGACGTGCTGATCAAAATGGTGCCGGGCGCGTAATTGCCGGTAAAGTTCACGGTCGTGCGCGGGATCGGGCTCGATCCGCCGCCGCTGCTCTGGAAATTGGGGCCGCCGCCGAGGATGTCGCGCAGATCGAAGCCCTGGGCTTGCGCCTGGCCGGCAGCTGCCAGCATCGTCACCGCCGCAAACAGCAAAGCCAGAACCCGGGTCATTTTCTTCCTCGCGAAAACATCAAATCGACAGGTCGAGACAGGCCATAATTGCCGTGATTTCGCAAGCAACGAGGCCGTGAGCGCGGCATTATCGGCCGCCTGGGTTAAAAAAGGCAACACGCTGGAGGCGATGGCTGCATTGTTCCGCTAAACCTTTGACGAAACGCGTGAAGAATGATTGATCTTCGCGAGCCTAATATAACCAAGCCTTGCAGAACAATGCGGATGGGAGCGAGACCATGAACGGTGCGGAAAGTCTGGTGCGGACATTGGTCGCAGGGGGCGTCGACGTCTGCTTCGCCAACCCCGGCACCTCGGAGATGCACTTCGTCGCCGCGCTGGATCGAGTCGATGGCATGCGCTGCGTGCTCGGCCTGTTCGAGGGTGTCGTGACAGGCGCCGCCGACGGCTATTACCGCATGAAGGGCACGCCGGCTTCGACGCTGCTGCATCTCGGGCCCGGCCTCGCCAACGGCCTTGCCAATCTACACAACGCCAAGAAGGCCAATTCCGGCATCGTCAACATCGTCGGCCAGCACGCGACCTACCATATCGGCTACAATGCGCCGCTGACCTCCGACATCGAGGGGCTGGCGCGGCCGATGTCTTCCTGGGTGCGGACCTCGCCGGACGCAACATCGGTCTCGGCCGACGGCGCTGCGGCGATTGTCGCCGCCAAGAGCGCACCGGCGCAGATCGCCACTCTGATCCTGCCCGCCGACACCGCCTGGAACGAGGCCGACGGCATCGCGCAGGTGCCGGCCGAGAGCCAGCGCGCCAATTATTCGTCGCAGGCCGTCGACAATGCCGCGAAAGTGCTGCGCGCCGGCGGCGGCGAAACGCTGCTGCTGATGACCGGTAGCGCGCTGACCGAGCACGGCCTGGCGTTGGCGGCCCAGATCGCCGGCAAGACCGGCTGCAAGGTGATGGGCCAGACCTACAATCCGCGGATGGCGCGCGGCAAGGGCCGCTTCGCGATCGACCGCATCCCCTATGTGATCGAGCAGGCGCTGCCGATCCTGAAGAACTTCAAGAACATCGTGCTGGTCGAGGCCAACGATCCCGTGGCGTTCTTCGCCTATCCGAACAAGCCGAGCATGCTGAAGCCGCAGGGCTGCGAGGTGCATCGGATGACCACGGGCGCGGAAAATTCCGTCGCCGCACTGGAAGCGCTGGCATCCGCGCTCGGCGCCAAGCCGGCCGACCGCCAGCCGCAAAAGATGGTCGATATTGCCAAGCCGACCGGTGCGCTGACGCACGCCTCGATCGCGCAGGCGATAGCGATGGCGATTCCGGAAAACGCCATCGTGGTCGACGAATCCATCACCACCGGCCGCGGCTTCTTCCCGCCGACGGCGGCCGCCGCCCCGCATGACTGGCTGCAGAACATGGGCGGCTCGATCGGCTTCTCGACCCCGGTCGCGACCGGCGCCGCGGTGGCCTGTCCCGACCGCAAGGTGATCTGCATGGTCGGCGACGGCAGCGCGATGTACACGCTGCAATCGCTGTGGACTCAGGCCCGCGAAGGCCTCAACGTCGTCACGATCGTGTTCGCTAACAAGATCTACCAGATCCTGCGCGGCGAATTCGACGGCGTCGGCGCCGGCGAGCCGGGACAGCGCGCGCTCGACATGCTCAAGATCAACCGTCCCGACCTCGACTTCGTCGCGCTGGCCAAGGGCATGGGCGTGCCGGGCCGCTCGGTCGCCAATGCCGACGATTTCAACAAGGCGCTGGCGGAAGCCATCGCCGAGCCGGGTCCGCGGCTGATCGAAGTGCAGATGTAACAGCGGCCGTCGCCGCCCGCGGAGTGGAGGCGTCATGCAGACCGAACTCAACAAGGTCATCACGGCACTCCACGAATTCTACGCGCGCGAAACCTTTCTGCTCGAAAAGGATCTCGGCGAGCGCACGCTGACCCACCGGCTCGCCGTGCATGTCGAGAGCCAGTTCCCGGGCTGGGAGGTCGACTGCGACTACGACCGGCTCGGCGACCGCACGCTGCGGCTGCCGCACGGCACCATCGTCTCGACCGACGATCACCTCGGAAAATCGGTTTACCCCGACATCGTCGTGCACCAGCGCGCGATCCCCAACAACCTGCTCGCGCTCGAGGTCCGAAAATCAGGCAATCATCAGCCGGTCGAGCACGACCAGCACAAGCTGCGGGCGCTGACCGACCCGCATCTGTGGTTCGCCTACTGGATCGGCGTGTTTGTGACGCTCGGCAAGAAGCAGGTCACGACGGCAGAGGTCTATGCCAGCGGTGTGAAGGACGAGGCCCTGTCGAACTGGTTCGCCGGCCGGCTGAAGGAAGCGGGTTTGAGGGCGGAGTGAGCCTCCCGCCTGCCTCAGTCGGCCGCGTCTTGCCGCCGATTGGACAAATTGTCAGCAAATTGCGGACAAAGCCCGATTCAAACATCCCCTAAGCGTTTTCGAAGAAAGCGCGTCAAAGCGAAAGAGTGGAGCCCGGTTCTGATTCATCAGAACCGATCAGGCTCCAGGGATCGTTGAGTGCGTAAGGGGATATCATGAATTACAGGATCGTCGCGGAACGCGGGAACGAGACCGTGAGGATGGACAGGGCGAGTTCGCTGATGGCGGTCGCCAAAGCGAGGGTGTGGGCCAGCGAAGGCTGGCAGGTTACCATCATCGTTCAGGACCAGGACGAATACGCCGACTCCGAACCGATGGCGCTCGCATCGTGATGTGACCGCCGTCTTTCGGCGGGTAGCGCGAACGAACAAAAAGGCCGCCGACAGGCGGCCTTTATCTTGTCGGCGATCGCCTTCGGGAATCCCGCCTCGCCTCTCGAAGCGAAGCGGTGCTCGGAGGCGCGCAACGCCTCGATCGATTATCGCTGCAGCACGCGCTTGCCGCCTGACATGGACAGCCCAAGCCTGCGGCCGATCAGCAGGCCTGCGACCACCAGCAGGCACCAGACGGGCAGGAAGAACAGCGTCAGGATGCCGGCGTCTTCCGGCTCGGTCTGCAGCAGCCATTTGACGACGCCGATGGGCGCCAGCAATCCGACCGCGCCGCCGGCCAGGCTGGTGATCGCTACCGCGAGTTTCTGAGTGCTCATCATCAGCTATTTTCGCATCAGGACGCGCGCTTCCCGATAGAGATGGGAAAAGCAGATCATCAGCGAGGAGACCAGCACGAAGGTGGCGAAGCTGTCGTAATCGGCTGATGTCAGTGGATTGAACTCGAAGTGCGGCGGCATGAACGCCCACCACACCACGGGAATGGTGAGGAGCACCGCAAAGGTGCCGGCCGGCGCGCCGCCGAGCAGGCTCACCACCAGGATCGCAGGAATGAAGCCGGCGAAGTAGGGCGTGATCCCAAACGACGCCACGATCTCCTGCAGGGTCGCCGCAAACACCACCGCGGCGACCGCGGCCGCGAACGCCGACAGCGACCATGGCTGGAGTCTCGGCAGGTAATCGGTCCGGTAGCGCATCAAATTCCCCCCAATCGGATGCTGAAAGCCGGAGGCTAGCGAAGGAAAAACATAAAGAAAAGCCCCGTGCCGGCCGGGCGGAACCAGAATTTTTCGGAATTTTGCGGGGCGGGCGGTGTCCCGCCGGCGGGATCCGGGAGCAACCAAATGTCCGAAATACGTGACGGAACAACCGTTCCGCTATCTTCTCAACTTCCAGTACTTTGAGAGAGAAACGTCTGGATCCTGGTGGCGAGGATGATCGGCGTTTCCTGCATCGGGTAGTGTCCGCAATTGGCCATCTTCTCGATCTCGGCGTGTGGATAGAGGCCCGGATAGACAGCCCTCACCATGGCTTCGCTGACGCCGTTGTCGTGCTCGCCATAGAGCACCAGCATGGGTGCCGTGACTTTATTTGCCATCGCCGAGTGGTCGTCCTTGATGAATGAATGCATGTAATTTTTGAACGCTGCGGGCGCCGCGGTCTCCCGTGCCCGTCGGAGCATCAGCTGCAGCCAGATTGCCGAGACGCGATTGCCAAGCGAATCGCCCATGATGGCGAGTGCGGCAGCGTCGCTTTCGCATGCCGACGCGAAGAAGCCGAATACCTCATCGTCAAAAGGCAAAGCCGAGGCAGGCACCGGCGTCACGGCAACCACGGATCTTATCCGCGCCGGGGCGTCCATCGCCATCTTCTGAGCCGCCTTGCCGCCCATGGAATGGCCGATCACGTGAAATTCCCGCCAGCCAAGCTGGTCGGCGAGCGCGATGCCATCCGCGGCGACTTCGTTGATCGAGAATGCGCCGGCGACGTCGCGCGAATGGCCGTAACCGCGGATATCAACAAAGGCGTAAGTGTAAAGGTCGCGGTCGAGCGCATCGAACATCGGGGTGAATACGCGATGATCCCAAAACCACCCATGGATCACCAGAACCTTCGCAGGACCGTTGCCGATCGTCATATGCCAAACCATTCCGGCTCACTCCCTTGGTGATTGAGCGTCGCCGTGCTCAGGGCTTGTCGGCGACCGCGAAGACCTCCCGGCAGGCCGCGACGCCGTTGATCGCGGCCGCGACGCCGACAAATGGCGCGAGCTGCATCATGATTTCGACCAGCTCCTCCCGCGTCACGCCACAGCGAAGGGCTCCGCCGATATGCGTTCGCAACTGCGGCGCCGCGGTGCCGAGTGTCGCCAGCGCGGCGACGGTCACGATCTGCCGCGTGCGCAAATCAAGTGTCGGGCTTTGGTAGATCTCGCCATAAATTGTTTCGAGCACGTAGGTTGCAAGTTGCGGTGCAACATCGCCGAGTGATCGCTCGACCTGTTCCGGTGTCTGGCCGAGAACCTCGCCGATCTTTTGCGCACCACGCGATCGGCGCGAGGAGTCTGAACGCATGGTGATTTCCCTCCGTCCGCGCCCGAGCTACAGTGAACCCGATCGGCAATAAAAAAATAGAATGGTGATCGATCTGTATGGCCGTTGTTTGTGGCCGTCAAGAAAACGACCTGCGAATGGCTTCGCGAGCAAGGGGGAGTGATGCGAGGGGGAATGATGTTTGACAATTTTCTCAAAACCGCCGCGCTGTGCCTGGCTGTGGCGGTAGGCGTTATTGCCGGTGGCGCCGCCGCGGCGGCAACCTATCCGGCACAACCGATCAAGATTGTCGTCGGCTTTGGACCAGCCTCCGCGGCGGACATCCTCACGCGGCTTATCGGCAAGCGGATGGAGGTCAAGCTCGGCCAGCCCGTCATCGTCGAAAACCGGGCCGGAAACAGCAGCATGATCGGGGCCGAAGCCGTCGCGCGAGCGCCGGCAGACGGATATACGCTGTTCACGGCGACGATCGCCAACACGCTCAACCCGGCGCAAACAAAATCCGATTTCGACCTTGGTAAGATGCTCGCGCCGATCGCCCTTCTTGGCGTCGTGCCCAATGTGCTGGTGGCGCATCCCTCCGTACCGGCTTCAAATTTGAGCGAGCTGATCGCGCTGGCGAAGAGCAGGCCGGAAACGCTCACTTTCGGTTCGTCGGGCGCAGGAACGGCCAGCCACATGGCCGCGGAGTTGTTCAACGAAAAGGCCGGCACCAGCGTCGTGATCGTGCCGTACCAGGGAGGAAGCAATCAGGCCGTCAGCGATCTGCTCGCCGGGCGCATCGCGCTGATGTTCAATGTGGCGGCAACGCTTGCGCCGCATGTCGAGGCCGGAAAGCTGAAAGCGTTCGCCGTCGCCCAATCGCGGCGCGCGACCATCATGCCTGATGTACCAACCCTCGCCGAAGCGGGAATGAGTGAATACGACGCGGGAGTCTGGATCGGTCTTCTTGCCCCGGCGGGAACGCCATCTGCCATCATTGATCGGCTTTCAATCGCGGCAAACGAGGCGTTGAAGGACGAGGAAGTCCAGCGGGCCTTGAAGTTGCAAGGCACCGATCCGGTTGGCAGCACGCCGAAAGAGTTTGCCGATTTCATCCGTGCCGATGTCGAGAAATGGAAGGCGGCTTTTGCAGCGGTCGATGCCAGGAAGTAGTCGGACGCGGTCGTTCGCGGGTTTGGGTGCAGCGCGGCCAATGACAGGAAATACCGGATGACTACGGGGGTGGCCGGATTGGCTTTCATCTTCGTGGGTAATCAACGAAGCTTCAATGATTGGACCGGAGATTCGCGCTTGGCTCGGATTTGAAACGCGAATCGGCGTCGAACCGGTACTCGCTCATGGAGGAATGGATGCCCAGGCACTTCGGTTTGAAGGCGACATCGGAAGCCGAACGCGCGGGATCGATCAGGGTGTCCGATCCCACACCGGCCTTGGCGGCACCAGCCGCTGTATTGACCGGCCTTTCTCCGAACCCCTCTCCGGAATCAGAGCTCGCTTCACCGGGCCTGGCGCTGCCGTTCTCGCCGGCGAGCTGGCGGGGCTGTCACGGGCGGCGATCCATCTCGGCGAACTGAACCAGGTTGAACATTCTCATGTGAGGTCGCGATTGCAGGGGACGTCAGGCATTTGCTTTTCTTCAGGCGTTTAGTCATGCGCCGAAAAACCATCCCCACCAGAAGGATGATGGTCTCCGCCATCTATCGACGGGCCGGGGCCGTAAACATTAGCCCCAAGGCCGGACGTCTTCTTTCGACGCGGCCATGCCAACGCCATTCCGCCCGCAACTACTAGGGACAACACGATCACCGCAATCCAATGAGAAATCATGTCTTTGGCCCCGAGTGCTTTATGCTTTGGTCGGTGGCTCCGATGCTCAGTTTAAAATTTTCGGTCAGGTGCTTTAACACCGTGTAGCGTTTCCCGACGCTCTTCCGACCAAACAAGGCTCTTGAATGCGGACCTGCGTAGTGAAGCTGACACATCTGCTCTCTCCGCCCGCCACTTCAAGAGCGAAATCTGCCCGTTCAGTTCCGGCAGCGTCAGTTTCGCAACTTCCTCATCGGTAGTCGCTATGGCGGATCGTTTTCCCATGCGGCAATCTCACTAGCATAGACAACCTGACGGCGAACTGAACCAAAAATCCGGAAATGTCTGAATTTGGCACATCTCGGACACATGCCGCGATGTCCGACTTGGGTGTGCGCCGTGGAAAGGCGGCGCTTTCCAGTGGGTGTAAGTCCCACCCGGCAACCGCTCCAGCCGGAAGCAACCGGAGCAGTCATGGAGGTAACAAAGTGGCTGAAGCCTTCGGTATGCGTGTCACGAATTGGTGACAGCGCGAGTGTGCAGGCCGTAACGCGAGTAAACGCCGAGCAAACCTCGAAAAGGACGATGCGCAGGCCGACCCGACCACTCTTTCGGGGAAGGCTGATACGGTTGGGTGCAAGAGCGAATTAATACTCCCAGCCGCTGCGCCGGGGTAGTGGCGACGGCATGTACACAAGGAAAGCGTACGCAACACGGGAAGCCCCATGGCGTGGCCAGCGATGACCAACCGAACGCCCGCGAGGGACAGGTCGGGCGCCTTGGGGTGGCGGAGAGGTTCGCAGTACCGCTGAAGCCGGGTAACGCCGGTGGAGGGAAGGGACCTCAGTTCAAGACAGACGCAACAAGTAGTGAGGGATTTGGAGATTGGGTAACCTATCAACTCCGAAAACTGTTCAGAAACTGCAGAAGGCGTTGCACGCGAAAGCGAAGGCAGAAGCCGGCTATCGGTTCTATGCCCTGTACGACAAGATCAGCCGCGAGGACATTCTGGCCCATGCCTATGCCCAGTGCCGCTCCAACAAGGGCGCACCGGGTGTGGACGGTCAAGACTTTGCGGATATCGATGCGTATGGCGTAGGGCGATGGCTTGGCGAACTGGCGCTTGCGCTCCGGGAGGAAAGCTACCGACCGGATCCTATCAGAAGAGTGTTCATCCCGAAGGCCAACGGCAAGCTCAGGCCGCTGGGCATCTCGACCGTGCGGGATCGGGTCTGCATGACGGCAGCGATGCTGGTGCTGGAACCGATCTTCGAAGCCGACCTTCCACCCGAACAGTACGCGTACCGTCCTGGGCGAAATGCCCAGCAGGCGGTAATTGAGGTGGACCGGCTGCTGTTCCGAGGCCATCCGGAAGTCGTTGACGCCGACCTCGCGGACTACTTCGGGAGCATCCCCCATGCCGAACTACTAAAGTCGGTAGCGCGCCGGATTGTTGATCGGCGCGTGCTGCATCTGATCAAGATGTGGCTGGAATGCCCCGTAGAAGAAACCGATGATCGAGGAAGGAAGACACGCACGACCGAAGCCCGGGACAACCGGCGAGGCATCCCGCAAGGGTCACCCATCTCCCCACTACTGGCGAATATTTACATGCGCCGGTTTGTGCTGGGATGGAATATGCTCGGGTTGGAGCAAAGCCTCGGCTCTCGTATCGTGACCTACGCCGACGATCTCGTGATCCTGTGTCGGAGAGGCAAAGCCGAAGAAGCCTTGCAGCAACTGCGCAAGATCATGAGCAAGCTGAAGCTCACGGTCAACGAGGAGAAGACACGAATCTGCAGGGTTCCGGAAGGTGAGTTCGACTTCTTGGGCTACACGTTCGGACGGATGTTCTCAGAGAGAACCGGCCAGGCGCGCCTGGGATACCGGCCATCGAAGAAGAGCATCAAGCGCATGGTTGAGAAAATCCACGCACTGACAGACCGAACGGGGACATGGCAAGAAACCACAAAGCTGGTGGGCAAGGTGAACCGCACGCTGCGCGGATGGTCGAACTACTTCCAAGTAGGCACTGTCAGCAAGGCGTATCGGGCACTCGATAGCTACACCGCGATGCGGTTGCGCCGGTGGTTGCGCATCAAGCACAAGGTCAGGCGACGCAAGGGCGGGACCTATCCACTCCCGCATCTCTACGGGCACTTCGGGCTCGTACGGCTGAGCATGCTTGGGCACGACGTGCCGTGGGTGAAGGCGTGACGTTTTGTCCGAGAGCCGGATGCGGGAAATCCGCCTGTCCGGTTCGATGAGCGGAGTGTGAAAACGGGGCCATGGTCGAACCAGTAAGGCACCGCCAAACGAAAGGGGCGGAAACAGATATGTTCGAACCTAAAACTACCGCGTCACACTTCGACTCTACCAGCCATGTGCAGCAAAGCGGACCCGGCTAAGGCCGCTTCAGTTTGTAACCGCGCTCAGCAGCATCCTTTCGCGCGCGGCGCCGTACAGCATCGCCGATCCAAGCCAGCGCAGCCATCAGACAGCTTCGTAGGGGGTGTCCCGTTGCGAAACAGCAAACCTTGGCACGGGGTGTGCAGAGGCACCTGTACCGGGATTTTGCATTACCCTCCCGGGGCTGGAAAGCCGCCGCCCGCGACAGTTTTAAGCGGGCGGCGTTTTTGCTTCCGATCAGTGGGGTTCAGGAGCTTCGGAGAACCGCTGCCTGTGGCGGGTGTGGATAAGGCGGTGGCGATCAGTACCTGGAAGCTGGTAATTGCGCGCCCCCGCGATGGCCCCAGTGTCGTGTGAATCCAGCAAGTGCAGCGGGACGAGACGAGAACAAATTCCACGGATTTTCCACGGATTGATCTGCGCGGTTCGTGGATCGTTCCGTCGTGAACAGTCGAATAGGTCTGGTGAGCGACGGAGAAAGCCTCATAAAACAGCGGCTTTCTGGTGGGCGCACAAGGGATCGAACCTTGGACCTCTCCCGTGTGAAG
Source organism: Bradyrhizobium ottawaense (assembly GCF_900099825.1). Taxonomy (NCBI): domain Bacteria; kingdom Pseudomonadati; phylum Pseudomonadota; class Alphaproteobacteria; order Hyphomicrobiales; family Nitrobacteraceae; genus Bradyrhizobium; species Bradyrhizobium ottawaense. Next base: position 5,130,827 of record NZ_LT629693.1, read on the forward strand.
GGAACGCTCTCCCGCTGAGCTATGCGCCCGGGAATTTTGGCCCGAAATGAGGGCCGTCAGAGCCCGCGATTTACGTTTTGCGGACCCATGGTGTCAAGCCAGCATACGGGTCGGGGCAGGGGAATTACGCCCCCTGCTGGCGGGCGCGGGAGGCGTGGGATTGCAGGGCGCGGATGCGTTCGGCCAGCGTCCCGCCGCCTTCGGAAGGGCCGACGGGGGCGGCGGCGCCGTTGCCGGCAATGTCGTTGGCGGGTTTTGTGGGGGTTTTGGGCGCCGCCGGTTCCGCGGCCAGCATGGCCTCGATCGCCGAATTCGGCCCCTCGAGCTGCATCGCGAGCTTGGCGACCTCGGCGGCGATGTCGTTGATGCGCTCGCGCAGCAGCGCATTTTCCATGCGCTCGGTGGCCCAGGAGCTTTCGGCCTGCTGCTGGATCGCGTTGATGTCGCGCTGCAGCTTGGCGCGTTCGTCGCGTGCGATACCAAGCTGTTCTTCGACGGCGGCCTTTTCGTTGCGCAATTTCTCGATCGCCGCCGAACTGGCGCCGCTCGACGATGTCGTCGCGACCTCGTTGCGAAGGTCCATCATGATGCGCTCGGCGGCCGCGTTGGCCTGCTTGAGCTGGTTGTTTTCATACTCGCGCTCGGCCAACAGCTTGCCCTGGGTGGCGAGGCGGGATTCCAGATCGTTGACGCGGTTGCCGAGCATCTCGGCTTCCTTGACCTGGACGATCAGCTGCCGGTCGAGGTCGGTGACGCGCTGGCTCAGATTTTCGACACGTCCGCGCGCATCCGTCAGTTCGCGCGTCACGTTTTCGGATTCGGTTCGTTCCTGCGCGAGCCGGGCTTGGGTTGCCGAAAATTCCTTTTCGGCATCGCCGACGCGGCCCTTCAGTTCCTCGATCTGCGTGCGCACCGCGACCAGTTCGACCTGGCGGCTGTCCGCCATCATCGAGCGGTCGGACAACTCATGATTGATTTTGGCGAGTTCGGCCTGCTTGTCGGTCAGCGCCGCTTCGGCGCCGCGCAGCATCTCGGTCTTGGCCGCGAATTCCTCTTCGGTGGCGCGCAACTGTTCCTTCATCGCCTTCTCGCGCGCTTCGAGCGAGAAGATCGTGGCGTTCTTTTCGCCGAGCTCGATCTTCATGCGATTGATCGCGTCGGATTTCTTGCCGAGTTCGGCGAGCTGGCTGGAGGTCTTGTTGCGGAGCTGATCGACGCTCATCTCGAGCCGGCGCGCCGACATCGCGAATTCCGCGCGCAACTGGTCCTTGTCGGCCTGGATCTCGGCCATCGACAGCGGAGTCGCAGCCTCGAGCCGCCGGGTCGTCAGCCGCACCGCGCGGTTATGCACCAGCGGCACGATCATCAGGCCAAACAGCATCGAGACCAGAAAACCGATCGCCAGATACATGATCGGTTCGATCATAGACGGTCACTCCACACCAAAAGGAATTGTTAAGCACAATGCCATGGCGGACCGGCCAAAGGCCAGCCCCATGCCGCGTTAACCTGAATTGGCAAGCCAAGAATCGACAAGCATGCGCACGTCAGCGCAAGCGAAGGCGTGCGCCAACAGGCTCAGAACGGGTTCCAGGTCGCGCGCGGGGTATATTTGAGATAGCCGACATTGGCGCCGAGCCGCAGTCCGATGCCGGAACGGATCGGAACCAGCACGATGTTGTTGGCGGTCAGCGCGGTCATGCCGAAACCGCCGACGATATAGGCAGAGCCGTCGACGCCGACGAAGCGCTGATAGATCGCGTTGGTGGCGGGCAGGTTGTAGACCAGCGTCATGGTGCGCGCGCCATCGCCGCCCCAGTCGAAGCCGACCGACGGTCCCTGCCAGTACACCCTGAGGTCGCCGGCGTTCTTGGTGTAGAGCGTGCCTTCGCCGTATCGGAGCCCGGCGACAAAAGCGCCGCTGCCTTCCTCGCCGAGCACGTAGCCATTGGGCAGGCCCCATTGGCTGACCGCGCGCTCGATGATCGAGGCCAGGCCACGCGAGACGTTGCCGAAGAACTTGTGCCCGGCACCGACCAGCTCGTCCGGCCCGAAGGTTGCGGGGCCTTGCTGCTGTTGCGGCGGCGGCAAAGGCTGCGGTTGCGCCTGCTGCGCGAGAGCCGGCATGGCCCAGCACATCAGCGCGGCCAACGTCACCGCGGCAAGGCGTGAAGCAAAAATCATCAAAGAACCCCTGGTATCGAAATTCTGGCCGCCGTCCCTTAACCTGACGCCAACATGCACGGCTCTAGGTTGCGTCCAGTGTCCCCTCGACTCGTCTGTTATCGGTATCAACTATGACGGCACAACGGCAGGAAAGATACGGTTGGCGCCCCGGAATGGCCTTTTTTGCGCTGTTGGCGGGCTTTTTGGCGGCTTTCGGCGTCGATTTCGCTGCTGACGCCGCGACCACCGAACGGGTGGTGGTGAACCGCTATTCCGGCCTTGCGATCGAGGGTTTTGATCCCGTGGCCTATTTCACCGAATCGCTGGCCACCCAGGGGCTACCCGATTTCGAGGCCGCCGAGTCCGGTGCGGTCTGGCGCTTCCGCAACGAGGGCAACCGGGCCTCCTTTGTCTCCCATCCCGAGGTCTACGGCCCGCGGTTCGGCGGCTACGATCCGGTCGATGTCGGGCGAGGGGTGACCTATGCCGGCAACCCGCGGATCTGGCTGATCGTCGATCGGCGGCTGTTTCTGTTCGGCCGCGAGGACAGCCGTGACGCTTTCGCGGCCAATCCGGCGCGTTTCCTCAAAGACGCGGACGCGCGCTGGCCGGCGCTGGAAGAGGGGCTTTCGCAGTAATCAGCCCGGTCTTGTAGCCCGGATGAGCCAACGGGTCGTGCGAATGCGCGCCCGATGACAGGCTCCGCGAAATCCGGGACAAAGCCGGACGAATTCGACAGCCGCCCTCGTGTTACCACCGGCCCCGGGTGTCGCTTCGCTCACCCGGGCTACGAAGTGTTCAACCCACCGCCGCCGGATCGCCCCAGGCGATGAACTCCGGAATGATGAAATCCTCGCGCCCAGCACCGAATCTCAGGGCGGCGCCATTGGAATCGGTGATCTTGCCGCCGGCCGCGGTGACCACCGCATGGCCGGCCCCGACATCCCATTCGCAGGTCGGCGACAGGCGGGGATAGATGTCGACCATGCCTTCGGCCACCCGGCCGAATTTGACGGCGGAACCCAGTTCGGACCGGACCGCGCCCGGCCGCCCCGCAATAAAGGCTTCGGTCCTGGGATCGCCATGCGAGCGGCTGACCGCCACCGTCCACGGCGCGCCGCGCGGCGGGCAAGGGCGGGTGTGAATCGGCTGTATCTGTGGCGCGCCGTTGCCAAGCGTCAGCCGCTCGGCGCCACGGCCGACGATGCCGCGCCAGATCAGCCCCAGCGCCGGCGCGCTGACGATGCCCAGCAGCGGCGTGCCTGATGTCACCAGCGCCAGATTGACGGTGAATTCGTTGCGGCCGGCGACGAATTCCTTGGTGCCGTCGAGCGGGTCGATCAGGAAGAAGCTGTCCTTGAACGGCAACCGCGCCTCGCGGGCGCGCTCCTCGGAAAGCGAGGGTATATCGGGCGCCAGCCGCGCCAGGCCTTCGGCGATGATGCGGTCGGCCGCGAGGTCGGCCTCCGTTACCGGCGATCCATCGCTCTTGCCGTCGACCTTCATGTAGCTGCGGTTGACGGCCAGAATGGCGGCGCCGGCCGCTATCACCAGGTCGGTCAGCGGCTCCATCAGCGCGGCAGCGGCCTCGCCATCGACGACAAGCGGGCGTGCCTCATTCATGAGCGGGGCCCATTTGCTGTTCGTCCTCCGTACCCGTGATCGCCCCGTGCTGGCAGCACGCGGCTGCGCGGTGTATCACACCAGCAAGCAAGCGTGATTCGTAACAGTCCGCGACTCCAGCGGTTTTCCAGGAACATATGATGTCTGGCACTTCGTCTCCCGGTCCGGCTCCCGACGCCCTCGAACTTGCGGCGCTATTGTGTTCGCGGGTTTGTCACGATCTCATCAGTCCAGTTGGCGCCATCGTCAATGGGCTTGAAGTTCTCGACGACAATCCGAAGCCCGAAGATCGCGATTTCGCGCTCGATTTGATCCGCAAGAGCGCCAAGACCGCTTCGGCACGGTTGCAGTTCTGCCGCCTGGCCTTTGGCGCGGCGGGATCGGCGGGCGCGCAGATCGATCTCGGCGACGCCCAGAACATGGCGCGGGGCCACATCGAGGACGGCAAGATCACCATCACCTGGAATCTGCCGCGCCTGCTGCTGCCGAAGAATCGGGTCAAGCTGCTCCTGAACATGCTGATCATTGCCCAGCAGACCATCCCGCGCGGCGGCACGCTGACGATCGACCCGATCGGCGACGGCGAGACCATGAGCTTTCGTGTGACGTCGGCCGGTCTCAATGCCCGCGTGCCGCAGAATATCGCCGACCTCGTCAGCGCCAGTTCGACCGCGTCGATCGATGCGCATGCGGTGCAGCCTTATTATACGCGGCTGCTGGCGCAGGCCTGCGGGTTGAGCGTGACGCTCGCACTCGACGGCGAAAAGGTGGTGGTGACCGCGTCCTAAAGCGTTTTCGAGTGAAGCATGCCCTCGGACTTGATCCGTGGGTGGATACCGGTTCACGTCAAGAAAACGCGTCAAAAACAAAAGACTGAGCGCACCACCTCGCCCATTTCGTTAATCAAAGGTTGACGACAGGCCGCGGGATTCCTTGCCGCGGTCTTATCTCTTTGTTGAGCCCGTTCTTTTCCATTTGCTCAACCAATATTAAACGCTTTGCATAGAAGCTGGCCAAGTTCCGTCTGGGTACGTCGATGTCGCGTGCCGGTGCGTGCGAAGGCCAGTTTCATGGATGATTTGTTGCGGGAGTTCCTGACCGAGACCAGCGAGAGCCTGGATACGGTCGATAATCAGTTGGTGCGGTTCGAGCAGGACCCGACTGACGCCAAGATACTGGATAACATCTTCCGCCTGGTTCACACCATCAAGGGCACCTGCGGCTTCTTAGGACTGCCGCGGCTCGAAGCGCTGGCCCATGCCGGCGAGACCCTGATGGGCAAATTCCGCGACGGCATGCCGGTGACGGCCGGCGCCGTGACGCTGATCCTGTCCTCGATCGACCGCATCAAGGAAATCCTCGCCGGCCTCGAAGCCACCGAGACCGAGCCGGAAGGCACCGACGAAGACCTGATCGAAAAACTGCACGCGATGGCCGAAGGCAAGCATGCCGCGGTTCCGGTGGTCGCCGCACCCCCGGTTGCACCCGCGGCGCCCGCGGTCGCGCAGGGCACGCTGGTCGAGCAGGTGCTGGAACGCCCGTTGCGTCCCGGCGAAGTCTCGCTCGACGACCTCGAACGCGCCTTCCGCGAGACCGCCATCGAAGTCGCGCCGCCCGCGCCTGCGCCCGCACCCGCACCGGTCGTCAAGGCCGCCGAGCCGGAGACGGCCCCCGAGCCGCGCGCCAAAGCCAAGCCGTCGAAGAAGGCGGTCGCCGCCGAGACCGACGTCCAGGAAGCCGACAAAATCGCCAACCAGTCGATCCGCGTCAACGTGGACACGCTGGAACACCTGATGACCATGGTCTCCGAGCTGGTGCTGACCCGCAACCAGTTGCTCGAGATCTCCCGCCGCAACGAGGACACCGAGTTCAAGGTGCCGCTGCAGCGGCTCTCCAACGTCACCGCCGAACTGCAGGAAGGCGTCATGAAGACGCGGATGCAGCCGATCGGCAACGCCTGGCAAAAGCTGCCCCGCATCGTCCGCGACCTCTCGGGCGAACTCGGCAAGCAGATCGAGCTGGAGATGCACGGCGCCGACACCGAGCTGGACCGCCAGGTGCTCGACCTGATCAAGGATCCGTTGACGCACATGGTGCGCAACTCCGCCGACCACGGTCTGGAGACGCCGGCCGAACGTGCCGCCGCCGGCAAGCCCGAGCAGGGCACCATCCGCCTCTCCGCCTACCATGAAGGCGGCCACATCATCATCTGCATCGCCGACAACGGCCGCGGGCTCAACACCGAGCGGATCAAGGCCAAGGCCGTTCAGAACGGTCTGGTCTCCGAGTCCGATCTGGAGAAGATGACCGAAGCCCAGATCCACAAGTTCATCTTCGCGCCGGGCTTCTCCACCGCCGCCGCCGTCACCTCGGTCTCCGGCCGCGGCGTCGGCATGGACGTGGTGCGCACCAATATCGACCAGATCGGCGGCACCATCGACATCAAGTCGGTGGCCGGCGAGGGCTCTTCCGTCACCATCAAGATCCCGCTGACGCTGGCCATCGTCTCGGCCCTGATCGTGGAAGCCGCCGGCGACCGCTTTGCGATCCCGCAGCTGTCGGTGGTCGAGCTGGTTCGCGCCCGCGCCAACTCCGAACACCGCATCGAGCGCATCAAGGACACCGCCGTGCTCAGGCTGCGCAACAAGCTGTTGCCGCTGATGCACCTGAAGAAGCTGTTGAAGATCGACGACGGCTCCTCGTCCGACCCCGAGAACGGTTTTATCGTGGTCACTCAAGTGGGCAGCCAGACCTTCGGCATCGTGGTCGACGGCGTGTTCCACACCGAAGAGATCGTGGTCAAGCCGATGTCGACCAAACTGCGGCACATCGACATGTTCTCCGGCAACACCATTCTGGGTGACGGCGCCGTGATCATGATCATCGACCCCAACGGCATTGCCAAGGCGCTCGGCGCGGCAGGCTCCGCCTCGCGCGAGCTCGCCGACGAGCATGCCGCGGCGCACGCCTCCTCGGGCGAGCAACTGACCTCGCTGTTGGTGTTCCGCGCCGGCTCCAATCAGCCCAAGGCGGTGCCGCTCGGGTTGGTGACCCGTCTGGAAGAGATCGCCACCGACAAGATCGAACTCTCGAACGGCCGCTACATGGTGCAGTACCGCGAGCAGCTGATGCCGCTGGTGCAGATGGACGGGGTCACGGTCCAGACCTCGGGCTCGCAGCCGATCCTGGTGTTCGCCGACGACGGCCGCTCGATGGGGCTCGTGGTCGACGAGATCATCGACATCGTCGAGGAGCGGCTGCACATCGAGGTGGCGGGCTCGCAGTCCGGCATCCTGGGTTCGGCCGTGATCAAGGGCCAGGCCACCGAAGTGATCGACGTCGGCCACTTCCTCCCGATGGCGTTCGCCGACTGGTTCTCACGCAAGGAGATGCGGCCCTCGATGTCGGCGCAGTCGGTGCTGCTGGTCGACGACTCGGCGTTCTTCCGCAACATGCTGGCGCCGGTGCTGAAAGCCGCCGGCTACCGGGTCCGGGTCGCCCCCAACGCCCAGGAAGGCCTCACCGCGCTGCGCTCGGGCCAGACCTTCGACGTGGTGCTGACCGACATCGAGATGCCCGACATGAACGGGTTCGAGTTCGCCGAAGTGATCCGCGCCGACCAGCATCTGAGTTCGATGCCGATCATCGCTTTGTCCTCGATGGTGTCGCCGGCGGCGATCGAGCGCGGCCGGCAGGCCGGCTTCCACGACTACGTCGCCAAGTTCGACCGTCCCGGCCTGATCGCGGCGCTGAAGGAACAGACCGCCGCCCCCGAGATCAGGCACGCGGCTTAAGGGCAATAGATCATGACAACGACCAAGACCGAGACCATCGAGGGCACCGTGGCCGAATACGTCACCGCGGTGATCGGCGGGCAATTGTTCGGCCTGCCGATCTCCCGCGTCCAGGACGTGTTCATGCCGGAACGGCTGACGCGGGTGCCGCTGTCGTCGGCGGAGATCGCGGGCGTGCTCAATTTGCGCGGCCGCATCGTCACCGTGGTCGACATGCGCGCCCGGCTCGGCCTGCCGAAGAACGAAGACGGCAAGCCGCCGATGGCGGTCGGCGTCGACCTGCGCGGCGAGTCCTACGGCCTCTTGATCGACCAGATCGGGGAGGTTCTGAGACTCCGCGACGACAGCCGCGAGGAAAATCCCGTCAACCTCGATCCCCGCATGGCCAAGCTCGCCGGCGGCGTCCACCGGCTCGACGGCCAGCTCATGGTCGTCCTCGACGTCGATCGCGTCCTCGAAATCGTGCCTGACTTGATGGCGGCATAACAAGCAAGCTGCGAAACGAACCTGGAACGGAAACGTCCCTTTCTAAGGGATTGGGAAGTAGAGGGCAGAAAAATGAGAACATGTCTGGTCGTCGATGACTCAAGCGTCATTCGAAAGGTCGCGCGCCGCATTCTGGAAGGTCTCGATTTCCAGATCATCGAAGCCGAGGATGGCGAGAAGGCGCTGGAAGCCTGCAAACGTGCCATGCCCGAGGCGGTACTGCTCGACTGGAACATGCCCGTGATGGACGGCTACGAATTCCTCGGCAATCTGCGCCGCATGCCCGGCGGCGACGCCCCCAAGGTGGTGTTCTGCACCACCGAGAACGACGTCGCGCATATCGCGCGCGCGCTGCATGCCGGCGCCAACGAATACATCATGAAGCCGTTCGACAAGGACATCGTGACCGCGAAGTTCCAGGAAGTCGGACTGATCTGATCCTTATGCTTGCGATCCGGCGGCCGAACGGCCTCCGGTTTTGTTTTGTTGATTGTACCTCGTGGCGTTTCGGTGAAGTAATGAGTATTGCGTTGACAAGTCCTGCGGCCCCCACGTCGACACGCCAGGAAAAGCTGCGCGTGATGGTGGTCGATGACTCCGTCGTGATCCGCGGCATGATTTCGCGGTGGATCGGTGCGGAGCCGGACATGGAGGTTGCCGCCTCCCTGCGCACCGGTCTCGACGCCGTCAACCAGATCGAGCGGGTCAACCCCGACGTCGCCGTGCTCGATATCGAAATGCCGGAGCTCGACGGCATCTCCGCGCTGCCGCAACTGCTGGCGAAGAAGCGCAACCTCATTATCATCATGGCGTCGACGCTGACCCGCCGCAACGCGGAGATCAGCTTCAAGGCGCTTTCGCTCGGCGCGTCCGATTACATTCCGAAGCCGGAAAGCACGCGCGAGGCCGGCGCGGCCGATATCTTTCACCACGACCTGATTCAGAAGATCCGCCATCTCGGCGCCAAGGTCCGCCGCACCGTATCGCATGCGAGCCCGTCCCTGGCCCCGGTTCTTGCGCGCGAGGCCACGGCCCGTCCGGCGGCAGCGCCGGTGGCGCAGACGCAATTGATGCGCCGGCCGTTCGGTATGCTGGCGCCGCGCGTGCTCCTGATCGGCTCATCGACCGGCGGTCCGCAGGCCTTGATGTCGCTGGTCACGGAAATCGGCCCGGTGATCGACCGCTTTCCCGTGCTGATCACCCAGCACATGCCGCCGACCTTCACCACGATTCTCGCCGAGCATCTGGCGCGTTCCAGCCGCCGTCCGGCCCGTGAAGCCGTCGACGGCGAGATCGTCAGGGCCGGGCAGATCTATCTGGCGCCGGGTGGCCGCCACATGCGCGTCGTGCGCCACGGCGCCGACGCCGCGATCGCGCTCGACGACGGTCCGCCGGTGAATTTCTGCAAGCCCGCGGTCGATCCGCTGTTCACCTCGGCGATCGATGTCTGGCAGGGCGGCGTCATGTCGGTGATCCTGACCGGCATGGGTTCCGACGGCATGCGCGGCGGCAAGGACATCGTCGCTGCCGGCGGCAGCGTGATCGCCCAGGACGAGGCCACCAGCGTGGTGTGGGGCATGCCGGGCGCCGCCGCCAATGCCGGCATTTGCGCCGCCATCCTTCCGCTCAATCAGATCGCGCCGAAACTGATCCGACTGTTTTCGGGAGATCGTTCGTGACGCCTCTGGACTATGAGTATCTGCGCAAGCTTCTGAAAGAGCGTTCCGGACTGGACCTGTCGGCTGACAAGCAATATCTGGTGGAAAGCCGCCTGGCGCCGCTGGCGCGCCGGTCGGGTCTGCCGGGCATTGCCGAACTGGTCTCGAAAATGAAGAGCGGCGCCGAGCCGCTGGTCGCCGAAGTGGTCGAGGCGATGACCACCAACGAGACGTTCTTCTTCCGCGACAAGGTGCCGTTCGATCATCTGAAGGAAGCGGTGCTTCCGGCGCTGGCGCAGGCGCGCGCGGCCCGCCGTGCTTTGCGGATCTGGTGCGCGGCTTCCTCGACCGGGCAGGAGCCGTATTCGATCGCGATGTGCCTGAAGGAAGCCGGTGCGATGTTGTCGGGTTGGCGGACCGAGATCGTCGCGACCGATCTCTCGCTCGGCGTGCTGGAAAAAGCCAGAGCCGGCGTCTTCAGCCAGTTCGAAGTGCAGCGCGGCCTGCCGATCCAGATGCTGGTGAAGTATTTCACGCAGAACGGCGAGCTGTGGCAGCTCAATGCCGACATCCGCAGCATGGTGCAGTTTCGCCAGCTCAATCTGCTGCAGGATTTCTCCCATCTCGGCACGTTCGACATCATCTTCTGCCGCAACGTCCTGATCTATTTCGACCAGGCCACCAAGATCAACATCTTCGACCGGATGTCGCGCATGATCGAGCCCGACGGCGTGCTGGCGCTGGGCGCGGCCGAGTCGGTGGTCGGCATCACCAACGCGTTCAAGCCGTTTCCGGACCGGCGCGGACTTTATTGCTCGAACGTCACGCCGGCCGCGCGCGGCGGCGTTGCGTCGCTCGGGCTCAGGGCCGTCGCATCCGCGGCGCGTTGATTTCTTCCGGTTCTTACGACATCGAGACTGGTACTACTCCTTTGTTTTGACGCGTTTTCTTTACGCGAACCGACGTCCACCCACGGATCAAGTCCGAGGGCATGCTTCGCTCGAAAATGCTATGGCCTACAAAATCGCGTGCGGCAGGAACCGCGACGTATTGCCGGTGATCGGATTCTCGTCCTCGCGGATCGACACGCCGCATGGCTCATGGTCGACCAGCCAGCTTCCGAGCACCGGATACTGATCGGAAAAATTCGGCAGCGGCGCCAACGCCTGCCGGATGAATCCTTCCGCGCCGTACGGTCCTTCCTGCTCCACCAGCGTGGTGCCGGCGCTGACCAGCGCGACATTGGCGCCTTCGCGCGAATAGAGCGGCTTGCGCACGAACGAGGTGCCGAGGCGGGCGGCGTTCGGATCGTCCTCGAAATAGGCCGGCAGCAGATTGGGATGGTTCGGAAACATCTCCCACAACAGCGGCAGAATGCCCTTGTTGGACAGGATGGCCTTCCATGGCGGCTCGATCCAGCGCGTCGGCGCGCTCAATAGCTTCGCGCCGAACGCATCGTGAAACATCCACTCCCAGGGATAGAGCTTGAAGGCGAGTTCGATGGCGCGGTCGTCGAGATCGACGAACTGGCCGTCGTCGCGCAGCCCGATGTCTTCGATGTCGATCAGCGTGGTCTTCAATCCGGCCTGCGAGGCCGTGTCCTCGAGATAGGCCAGCGTTCCCGCATCCTCGGCATCCTCGGTCATCCCTGCGAGATGCAGGTGATGCGCGCCGCCGAACTTCTTCCAGGCCTCGATCAGCCGCTCGTGGATCGAATTGAACTGGTCGGCGCGCTTCGGAATGATGTTGCGTTCGATCGCCTGTTCGAGCCAGGTCCACTGGAACACCGCCGCTTCGAAGATCGAGGTCGGCGTGTCGGCGTTATATTCCAGCAGTTTTGCGGGGCCGTGAGCGCCGAAACTCAGGTCAAGCCTGCCATAGAGGCTGCCGTCGTCGCGGTGCCAGCTTTCCGAAATCAGCGGCCAGAACGTTTCCGGCAGCTTCAGCCGGCGCAGATAATCTTCGTCGTCGACAGCATGGCCGACCAGTTCGAGGCACATCGCGTCGATTTCGGCGGTGGGCGCCTCGATCCCGCGTTCGATCTCATCGAGCGTGAACGCGTAGTAGGCGCGCTCGTCCCAATAACGTTCGTCGTCGATGGTGTGAAAATCGAAGCCGGTGCTTTCGGCGGTCGCACGCCAGTCGTCGCGTTCAGGGCAGACGATGCGCTGCATCAACCGCCGCCATGCGCGTGTCCGCCATGACCGTGACCATGCAGTCTGCCCGGTGCGCCGCCAAAGCCGCGGTAGGTCGCGCGGCAATACCTGCGTCCGTCCGGGCCGGGGACGGCCTCATTTCCCGGTCCGCAATCCTGTCGCGGCACCAGCCCCATCGACACCGCACCGATCGCGGCACTTCCCATCAATGTCAGCACCACCCGGCGCGAACGTTTCATGGTTGCGATCCCTGTTTTCCGGTTTCCGTTTTCCGGTCAGCCGGTAGTTTCCATCACCTGCACAAGCGGACGCAAGCGAAAGCCCGCCGCTTCACGGCTTCGTGCGGGCACTCAGCCGCCGCCGGAGAAATGTCCGGCGAAGGCATGCGCGAACGAACCAAAGCCGCCGCGTTGCACGCCGCCCGAACCTGACTCCGAAGCGCCCGAGCCCGCGTGGCTCGAAGAAGAGTCGCCCGAGGAAGAACTGCTTGAGAAGAAGTTGCTGCGCGAGGAACCGCCGCCCGAGCCGCTGTGGCCGCCGGAGGAAGATCCGCGCGGCTGGCATTCCGTCGATGCCGCCATTCCCGGCGGTGTCTGCTGGCAACTCTCGCTCGGCATCAGCGCATAGGCGCCGCCGCCGACCGCCAGCGTGCCCATCAGCAACAGTGCGACATGGCCGGAGCGTTTCACCGGCGCCGGCGTGATCAGCGGGGTGCCGACCGGTCTGCGCTTGCCGAATTCAGGGGAGGGCTTGTCGGTCATGGTCAGTAGATCATGCAGGCGGCGTTGAGCGCGCCCGCGGCAAGCGATGACAATCCGAGCCAGATCGCGGCGGCGAGTTCGCCGGCCGCGATCCGCGCCGACAGGTTCGGCACCGGGATCTTGACGATGTAATAGACGGCGATCTGCACGATCAGCGCAATCGCGCTCCAGATCAGGCAATCCACCACGTTGGCGGAATGGGCGATGGCCGAGACCACCGGCAGCACGAAGCCGAGCAGGCTCAGGCCGAGCGCGATCGCGGCCGCCGGATCGTTGGCGCGGATCAGCGCGAACTCATCATGCGGCGTGACGCGGGTGTAGACGAACAGGTAGGCGACGACGGCGACCAGTGCCGTGCAGAAATAGACCAAGAACGCCGGCAGCCCGGCGAGGGATTGTAGGATCATTCGACGTGCCCCGACTCGACCAGCCCTCAGGCTGGCACCATTGGTCGGTGCACGCGAAGTGACGGTTCAATCCCAAACAAAAACCCCGCCATTTGCGGCGGGGTCCAGTCGGGAGGAGTGAGCCTTCTGGCTCGCTGTAAACCCGTAAAGTCTAGGCGGGGATGCGTTCTTCCTGCTCGTGCGGCTCGCGCAGCACGTAGCCGCGGCCCCACACGGTCTCGATGAAGTTGCGGCCTTCGGAGGCGTTGGCGAGCTTCTTGCGCAGCTTGCAGATGAAGACGTCGATAATCTTCAGCTCGGGCTCGTCCATGCCGCCATAGAGGTGATTGAGGAACATTTCCTTGGTCAGGGTAGTTCCCTTGCGGAGCGAGAGCAGCTCCAGCATCTGGTATTCCTTGCCCGTCAGGTGTACGCGCTGGCCGCCGACTTCGACCGTCTTGGTGTCGAGATTGACCACGAGGTCGCCGGTCTGGATCACCGACTGGGCATGACCCTTGGAACGGCGCACGATCGCGTGGATGCGGGCGACCAGTTCGTCCTTGTGGAAGGGCTTGGTCATGTAGTCGTCGGCGCCGACGCCGAGACCCTTGACCTTGTCCTCGATGCCGGCGAGGCCGGAGAGGATCAGAATGGGTGTCTTGATTTTCGAGACCCGGAGCTGCTTGAGCACGTCGTAGCCGGACATGTCGGGCAGGTTGAGGTCGAGAAGGATAATGTCGTAATCGTAAAGCTTACCGAGATCGACGCCTTCTTCTCCGAGGTCCGTCGTATAGACGTTGAAGCTCTCGGATTTGAGCATCAGTTCGATCGACTGCGCGACGGCGCTGTCATCTTCTATCAGCAAAACGCGCATGCCAGTCCCCTATCGTCGCCGCTCCGGGCGTCAGGTCGGCCGCACTTGCGGCACTCAAAACGCCTTTGAACAACTGATTCGGATCCTGACGACATATGGTTAACAAAATCTGATTCACGTTCGCAAGCTCTATCAGTGCAATTTTTATCGAATCGCCCTAAGATATTGCGTCGAAGCAGCTTTTCCCTACCGTTCTCGTTCAAGCTCCACTTTAAGAGACGGAACTAACCGACTCCCGCGACTCGACCTTCGTTCTGTCGGCCGAGCGCTCTCAGTCACCAAAGACAGTGACGTAATGATTAACGATGCGGGTAAACACGAGGTTAAGCGCCGGGCTCTAAAGCGCGGAAACTTAAGGTTTTCGCAATGAAGGCCCTCGCGGAGCAGATCGGCGACATCGACGGCGTCAATATATATGGCCGTGTGGTTGGCGTGCGCGGACTGATGGTCGAGATCGCGGGGCCGATCCACGCGATGTCGGTCGGCGCCCGCATCGTGATCGAAACCGGCGGCAGCCGTTTTATCCCGGCCGAAGTCATCGGCTTTTCCGGCAGCAACGCTGTCGTCATGCCGTTCGGTGGCCTCGAAGGCGTCCGGCGCGGCTGCCGCGCCGTGATCGCCAGTGCCGGGAACCAGGTGCGGCCGTCGCCGGCCTGGCTCGGCCGGGTGATCAACGCGATGGGTGAGCCGATCGACGGCAAGGGGCCGCTGGTGCAGGGTCCGTCGCCGATGCCGTATCGCGCTTCGCCGCCGCCGGCGCATTCGCGCAAGCGCGTCGGCGCGCCGCTCGATCTCGGGGTGCGCGCGCTCAACACCTTCCTGACCTGCTGCCGCGGCCAGCGGCTCGGCATCTTCGCCGGCTCCGGCGTCGGCAAGTCGGTGCTGCTGTCGATGCTGGCGCGCAACGTCGATGCCGACATCACCGTGATCGGCCTGATCGGCGAACGCGGCCGCGAGGTGCAGGAATTCCTGCAGGAAGATCTCGGCGACGCCGGCCTGGCGCGCTCGGTGGTGGTGGTCGCGACCTCGGACGAGCCGGCCTTGATGCGGCGGCAGGCGGCTTATCTGACGCTGGCGATCGCCGAGTATTTTCGCGACGAGGACAAGGACGTGCTGTGCCTGATGGATTCGGTCACGCGCTTTGCGATGGCGCAGCGCGAGATTGGGCTTTCCGCCGGCGAGCCGCCAACCGCCAAGGGCTATACGCCGACCGTGTTTACCGAGCTGCCGAAGCTGTTGGAACGGGCAGGGCCGGGCATCAGCGTCGGCACCATCACTGCGATCTTCACGGTTCTGGTCGACGGCGACGATCATAATGAGCCGATCGCGGACGCCGTGCGCGGCATCCTCGACGGCCACATCGTGATGCAGCGCTCGATTGCCGAGCGCGGACGGTTTCCGGCGATCAACATCCTCAGATCGGTGTCCCGCACCATGCCGCGGTCGGCCGATCCGGCCTATCTGCCGGTGATCACCAAGGGCCGCCAGGTAATGGCGACCTACGCCGACATGGAGGAGCTGATCCGGCTCGGCGCCTATCGCGCGGGCTCGAGCCCGGAGGTCGACGAGGCGATCCGGCTGCACGAGCCGCTGGAAGGTTTCCTGCGCCAGTCCAGGGACGAAAATTCAAGCCTCGCCGACGGCTACCGCCAATTGGCTGAAATCCTGACAAATTTGGAAACGGAACGCTAACTTTGTCAGGCCATCATCCCCGGCACATGATTAGCCATGCCGGCGGGGCCCAGGGGGGAGCCGGCTTTGTCCCGCGTATAAAATTGGGACTTCTGGGGAGTATGAGTCGATGAAGTCACGTGAAACGCTGATCCGCTTGAAGAAATTTCAGGTCGATGAAAAGCGCCGAAGGGTCACCCAGATCGAAGGCATGATCGCCGATTTCCAGCGCATGTCGGTCGACCTCGAGCGCGAAATCCAGACCGAACAGGACCGGGCCGGGATCAACGATCCCACCCATTTCGCCTATCCGACCTACGCCAAGGCGGCGATCCAGCGCCGCGAAAACCTGACCCGCTCCGCCGACGAACTGCGCGTCCAGCTCGAGGACGCCAAGAGCCTGCTCAGCGAGGCGTTCGAGGAACTCAAGAAGGTCGAACTGCTCGACGAGCGTGACCAGGCGCGCGAACGCGCCGAGGAGAGCGCGCGGGAGCAGGCCGACATGGACTCAATCGGCCTGATGCGCGCCCGCATCGGCGCGATCGCCTGACGCTCCACCGCCGGTTGCCAACGATCGAAAGCCCGGGCTGCAACGCCCGGGCTTTTCCTTGTTGATCCGGCGGAACCCGCGACTTGGTGGCTGGTTTGACGCAAGGTATGCTACGAAGGTGCTCGATTGCTCCCGGCGTAAGCCGCGATGGGGGGATCGCGATTTGGGGGACGCTGAATGCTGACGCCAGCTGAGCTGGTCTGGCTGATTGCCGCTGTGGCGAAGGGGGATGAGGCTGCTTTCGAGCGCCTTTACGCCGCCACGCGCGCGAAACTCTTTGGCGTGGTGCTCCGTATCTTGCGGCGACAGGATCTCGCCGAGGAGGTCATTCAGGAGGCCTACGTCAAAATCTGGAACAGTGCCGGACAGTTCAATCCCGGCCTGTCTTCACCGATTACATGGATGGCATCGATCGCGCGCAACCGGGCGATCGACGTGGTGCGCAAGAAGAGTGAGACGTCGATCGAGGAGGAGCCGACCGCGATGGAAGTCGCGGCCGATTCACCCGATCCCTTGGCGCGGCGCGAGATGACGGAAGAGTTGAAGCGGTTGCTGGAGTGCGTGGGGCGTCTGGAGCCGGATCGGCAGAAGCTGGTGCTGCTGGCCTATTACAATGGCTGGAGCCGCGAGCAGCTTGCTGCCAAGTTCGAGACGCCGGTCAATACGGTGAAGACGTGGCTGCGCCGCAGCATGATGGATATCCGGGAATGTCTCGGACTCTAGGAATTTTGGGTGTCTGGACTTTGAACGATGGCCTATAGCGAAGACCATATCGCACTCGCGGCGGAATACGCGCTCGGCACCCTCGATGCCGGCGAGCGTACGCAGGTCGAGATGATGATGGCCGTCGACACCGAGTTCACGACGGTGGTCCATGCCTGGGAATACCGGCTCGGCGTGCTGAACCAGATGGTCGGTTCGGTCGAGCCGCGGCCGATCGTGTGGGAAAACATCAAGGCTGCGATCGGGCATTCCGGCGAGCAGGCGCCGCTGGTGCTGCCCGAGGCGACGCCGCCGGTCGCTCCCGTCGTCGAACAGGTGCCGGTCTCGGTCAGTCCGCCGGACGATTCCAACGTCATCCAGTTGTCGGGGCGCCTGAAGCGCATGAAGACGCTGGCTTCGGTTGCGACCGCGTTGGCGGCTGCCTTGGTCGCGATGCTGGCCATCCAGATTTATCAGCCCGACCTGTTACCGGACGGGCTTCGCGCCAAGCCGCGGATCCGGACCGTCGAGGTCAAGACGCCGGCGCCGCCGGCTGTGCCCTCGGCGCAATATGTCGCCTTGCTGCAGCGCGACGGCGGTTCGCCCGCGTTCATTCTGACGGTCGATGCCGCGACCAAGAATTTCACGGTGCGCAAGGTCGGTACTGACGCCGTCGAGGCCGGCAAGAGTCTTGAGCTGTGGCTGATCTCCGACCGGCTGCCGCAGCCGCGTTCGCTCGGCGTGATCGGCGCCGGCGACTTCACCGCGCGTCCGGTGCTGGCGTCCTACGACGCCAATACGATCAACGCCGCGACCTATGCGGTGACGGTCGAACAGGCCGGCGGCTCGCCCGACGGCAAGCCGCACTCGACGCCGATCTATACCGGCAAGCTGATCGAGACCGTGCCCGCGGCGCGCTAGTTTTCCCGCAGCGATCTCTAACCGCTCATGACGCGTAGCTCCTCATGGTGAGGAGGCGCCAACGGGTCGCGCGAACGCGCGCCCGATGACAGGCTCCGCGCGCGTCTCGAACCATGAAAAGCGCGTCTGCAGCCATCCTTCGAGACGCAGGCTTCGCCTGCTCCTCAGGATGAGGTCGGTGGGGGTGACGCGCTGAGTCTGGACGCGCCAGCATGCTATCTCCTCATGGTGAGGAGGCGCGAAGCGCCGTCTCGAACCATGAGGTTGCGCCGTTTCATCAGCGCACAAAAAGAAAACGCCCGTGGGGAGCGGGCGCTTTCTCAGTCAACTTGGGGTAGTTGGGGTCTTAAATATCCACGTGGCGACTTTGGGGGGCTATAAAGAGCCGCGTGAATTCGTGAATTCCTTATACCGTACGACGTTGCCTTACCGGACGAGCGAGCTGCCTGAACTCGTGACCACGACCGGCTTGCCGGCCTTCATGACTCGCGCCGTCTGGGTGAAACCTTCATCCGAAGTGGTGCGCGTCGAGATGCTGAACCCGGCGACCAGAATGCCCGCGACAAGTGCGACAACCACGATCTTGAGATGGGTCGTGCGATCTGCGCTGTAAATCGAGTGGTTCATGGAAGTCTCCTGCCGCCTTCCCGCCTGTGAATTTCGTCGGTCTCGAACACAGGCCGGTTCAACGTCTCCGCACAGCAAACGTAGGAATTCCCGCTTTCGTTCCACAGATCCGATCACAAGGCGGTGAAAAGACTTGAAGATGCGCGACTGGTCGGCTCGCATCGGCCGTCTGAAAAGTAATATTTATTAGTTATTTCAATATCTTGCTTGATATTTTCCCCAGGCGGGGAGAAATCGCGCCGGCCGGCCCGATTCCAACAAAGCGTTTGCCTGTGGCGAAAAAGCTTCGCCGCCTCTTGCGCTGATTTGCGTTGCTCAAACGCTGCCGACCGTCTTCAGCCGGGCGCGGGGGTGGATTTCCGCCTGCGACAGCACCGTGGTCTGGGCCCGGAAACGCTCGACCAGCGAGCGCACGAACGGGCGGATCGCCGCCGACGTTACCAGCACCGGCGCCTCGCCTTCGCGGGCGGCCTGCTCGAAGCAGTTACGCACGGCGGTCATGAACTCCGACAGCTTGGACGGCTGCATCGCGAGGCTGCGATCCTCGCCGGTGCCGACGATGGATTCCGCAAACGCCTGTTCCCACCGCGCCGACAGCGCGATCAGCGGCAGATAGCCGTTGTGGGAGGTGTTCTGGGCGCAGATCTGCCGCGCCAGCCGGGCGCGGACGTGCTCGACCATGGTCGCCGGGTTGCGCGAGAACGCCAGCGCGTCGGCAATGCCTTCGAGGATGGTGGAGAGGTCGCGGATCGAGATCCGCTCGGCCAGCAGCAGTTGAAGCACGCGCTGGATGCCCGAAATCGAGACGGCGCTGGGCACGATGTCCTTGACCAGTTCGCCCTGTTCCTTCGGCAGGTCCTTCAGGAGCTTCTGCACCTCGCCATAGGACAGCAGGTCCGACATGTTGTTCTTGAGCAGTTCGGTGAGGTGGGTCGACAGCACGGTGGCGGAGTCGACCACCGTATAACCCTTGAGCGACGCTTCTTCCTTGAGCGCGGCATCGACCCAGGTCGCCGGCAGGCCGAACGTCGGCTCGACGGTGTGAATGCCGGGCACCGCCACCTGGTTGCCGGCGGGGTCCATGACCATGAAGTGGTTCGGCCAGATCTTGCCGGTGCCGGCGTCCACTTCCTTGATCTTGATAATGTAGGTGTTGGCCTCGAGCTGGACGTTGTCGAGGATGCGCACCGCCGGCATCACAAAGCCCATTTCGACCGCGAGCGAACGGCGCAGCGCCTTGATCTGCTCGGTCAGGCGGTCGGTGCCGTCGGGGCCGTTGACCAGCGGCAGCAGCGCGTAGCCGAGTTCGATCTTGAGATCGTCGATCTTGAGCGCGGTGGCGATCGGCTCTTCCGCCGCGGCGGTCGCGGCCGCTGCCGCAAGCTCGGGGGCGGCCAATTCGGCGGCTGCCTTGGCCTTGGTGCTGCGGTTGTGGTTGCGCGCCTTCCAGGCCAGCGCCGCAGCGCCGCCGCCGAGGGCCAGGAACGGCAGCATCGGAATGCCCGGCAGCATGGCCAGTACCAGCATCACGCCGGCCGACATGCCGAGCGCCTGCGGGTAACCCGAGAGCTGCTTCATCAGCGCCTTGTCGGCCGCACCGGTGATGCCGGCCTTCGACACCAGCAGGCCCGCCGCGGTCGAGACGATCAGCGCCGGCACCTGGGTGACCAGGCCGTCGCCGACGGTCAGCACGGTATAGGTGCGGGCGGCGTCGCCGAAGGAGAGCCCTTGTTGTGCAACGCCGATGATGATGCCGCCGATGACGTTGATGAAGACGATCAGAAGGCCCGCGACCGCGTCGCCGCGGACGAATTTCGAAGCACCGTCCATGGCGCCGAAGAAGCCGCTTTCGTCTTCCAGCTCCTTGCGGCGCGCCTTGGCGGTCTTTTCGTCGATCAGTCCGGCGGACAGGTCGGCGTCGATCGCCATCTGCTTGCCCGGCATCGAGTCCAGCTGGAAGCGGGCGGCGACTTCGGCGATGCGGCCCGAACCCTTGGTGATGACGACGAAGTTCACGATCACCAGGATCGCGAACACGATAATTCCGATCACGAAATTACCGTTCATGACGAAGTTGCCGAACGCCTCGATGACGTGGCCGGCGGCGGCGGTGCCCTCATGGCCCTTCGACAGGATCAACCGGGTCGAAGCCATGTTCAGCGACAGCCGCAGCATGGTCGAGATCAGGAGGATGGTCGGAAACGACGAGAATTCCAGCGGCGCCTGGATGAACAGCGAGGTCATCAGGATCAGGATCGAGACCGTGATCGAGATCGCCAGAAACAGGTCCAGGACGATCGAGGGCAGGGGGAGGATCAGCACCACCAGGATGGTGAGAACGCCGAACGCCAGCGCCAGATCGCCGCGCCTGAGGATATCGCCGATTTCACCGAGGCTGGGGAAACCGTTGCCGGTACCCGCGCCTTGACCCGCCGTGACGTCGACCATGGTTGCAGCCCCTCCCCGCGCGTGACGGCCGCGGCCGCCCAGCGTCTGCGCGACGGCCGGAGGGCCGACGGTCCGAAAGTGAGGTACCGCACTGGCGTCCACGGGTTCTCCCGTTTTACGCGATCGACGACACTCGACTTCACCCGGCAATTATTGCCGGGTGCATGGTTAGCAAAGGGTTAACGGGGGCCACTTTGGCGTCATTCCGAGGCCGACGGCTTCCTCCCGTCATTCCGGGGCGCGAAGCGAACCCGGAATCTCGAGATTCCGGGTTCGATGCTGCGCATCGCCCCGGAATGACGGCGAACCTCCGCTCTCTCGCCATCATTGCGAGGAGCCAACGGATCGCGCGAATGCGCGCCCGATGACAGGCTCCGCGACGAAGCAATCCATGTCTCAACAAGCGGCGACAATACGGCCTCGGTGGTGACCTTCGCCTTCAGGAAATATCTCACCGTTCGGCCGGTGGCTCTGTCATAAGGACGAATGGCAGATCCAGCAGGTTTTGAAATCGTCACCTATCAACGGCAACCCGGTCTCTGGCGCGCCAGCGTGACCCCGAGCGGGCGGTCAAGCTCCGGCAAGATCATGCGCAGCATCGTCACCCCGGACGATTGCGTGACGGAGGAAGACGCCCGGAAATCGGCGATGCGGGCGATCAAGAGCATCGACTCCGAATAGGCCGGCGCAGCGACAACCCAAATGAGGCAGGCCGCTGTCCGTTGCGGCAGTGACGCTTACGCGTCCCGCTGCTTCCTTTCAGGCCGCCTCACTCAGCTGTCATCCTGCCCTTGCCACCGCAGGTCTTGCAGGGCGGCGGATAGATCCTGCGGCCCGGGTCTGGCTGTTTGACCGTCGGAAAACCCGTGCCGTTGCAGGCCGGGCATTTTTCCTCGTTCGGGTTTGACCTGATGGGTTTCATGGCTTGTTTCTCTACCTTTATGGCCGACGAAATACGGTGACTGAACGCAAAGGTTTCAGTCCGCCGTCAATCATAGTGCGGATCAGAGTTGATCAATTGGACCAAGCGTCGCGATCGACGAGTCCCTGTCGTGATTGATGGCCCCAATCGGTGGTTTCCGCAAACTGCAAATACCCGGATCGCCAGGAGCGGAATAATCGGCAGCGGGACGCCGATAAACCAAAGCAACGCGCCTTTTACTTCTGAATCAAAACCGTTCGTCGCTATGGGCGCCGAACCGGAGTGTGTGACTCGTACGACGAGGCCGCCTGTGGGCGGCCTCGCGTCTTGGAGCCTTACCGGTTCCGATGGAATCAGAACCGGGCTCTACTCTCTTGTTTTGACGCGTTTTCTTTACGCGAACCGGAGTCCACCCACGGATCAAGTCCGAGGGCATGCTTCGCTCGAAAACGCGACAGGAACTACAGTTCCGCCTCGGCTTCCACATTCACCACGGTCTTTGCCAGACCGGTCAATGCGACATCTGTGGCCTTCTCTTCCTTGAGCGTGGCTTCGAGCAGGGCCGCGGCATCCGACATGCCGAGCTCTTCCGCCCAGGTCCTCAGCGTTCCGTAGCGGGAGATCTCATAGTGCTCGACCGCCTGTGCCGCCGCGGTGAGGCCGGCATCGAGCGCGGGCATGCCCTTGTAGTCCGTCATGATCTCGGCGCCCTCCTTGGTGATGCCCATGATGGCCTCACACTTCTTGGCTTGCGGTCGCTTGCCCATGATCTTGAACACCTGTTCGAGCCGCTTGACCTGGCCGCGGGTTTCCTTCTCGTGCTTGAGGAATGCCGCCTTCAGGTCTTTCGATTGCGCGGCCTTCGCCATTTTTGGCAGGACTTTAAGAATCCTGTTTTCGGCGAAGTAGACGTCCTTGAGCGTGTCGTGAAAAAGGTCGCTCAGCAATTTCGGCTTTTTGGCCATGGTGATTCTCCAGTAAAAATGCCCCTGCAAGGCAGGGGCGGGATCCTGTTGTGTGTTGGCTCGCCATGGGCAACAGCGCGTGCAGAACAAAGTTCCTGCACGGTGATTCCGGCAAGTCATGCCGCGGCGTTTTGGCTCGCATATCTCCGGCAATGTTCGAGATAGGCCACCTCATGCTTGCCGATCAGGGCCACCACGCTTGACCAGAGCCAGCTCGGCGCATCCAGCGTTCGCGACCGGTGCCGCTCCAGCTCCTTGATCCAGCGTTGGCGTGTTGCCTTGTCCATCTGGCGTGCATGCGCCTTGCCGACGACACCGGCGAGGAAGCTCGCTGCTTTCATGGCCTGTTTCGTGGTCAGGCGGTCGATTTCAATCTTGAGATCCTGCGGCAGCAGTTCGCGGATGAAGACCGACCGCTTTCCGATCGATCCCGCTTCCATCCGGTTTCCCAGATGCGGTGAAAGATGTCGCGCACCTTCCACCACGCGTTGGGCATTGTCTTTCGGCATTTTCCCGCGGGCGTAACGCGGGGCGGCTGCCACCACCGCCTCCTTCACGTCCATCAAGGCGAGATCGCGCTTCTTGCCTTTGCCGATCCCGAGCAGGACGGCAAACCGCAGCAGTCCAAGCGAGCTGCACCCTTTCATCCAGTAGGCGGCGTCGAGCACTTCGACCGGGGCGTCGTCCTCGCGGGAGCGCAGCGACGTCGCCAGATGACGCAGCGCGGGCGTTTCCCATAATTGCTCGATCTGGTCCCGTTCGGTCCGGGCAAGCGGCCAGAATTTGGTGCCGAGCGGTATCGTCGGCTTCGGGTCTTCCAGACGCTCCTTGGCCAATGCTTTCCAGGAACGGCCGACCGATTGCTTCATGACGATTTGCACCGTGTCGGGCGCGTCCTCGATCGTATCCGCGTCGTGCCGCAACGCCGCCTGATAGCCGTCGATCACCTGTTCGAGAATTCGCGCCGTGGTGACACCCGGCAGATCGGAGCCGCGCGAAGCGGTCGCGAGCGACAAAGCGAGGCGGATCAGATCGTGGGCGGGATTGCCGATCACGGTCTGATCGAAATCGCGTATCTGAATGTCGATGCGTCCATCGATGCCGGCAACCGGTCCCAGATTGCCCGCATGGCAATCGCCGCAAATCCAGATCGCGGGTCCCTCCGGCAAGGTGCCACGCTTTTGGGCTTCGAGCCACGCGTAGAATTGCACGGTACTGCCGCGCACATAGGCATGCGCCGAGCGCGCCATCTTCAAGGTCTGCTTGAGCGCGAGCGCAGGCGCGCGATCGACAGGCCGTATCGATCTCGTGGAAGGCATGGCAATCCGATCAAAAAAGCTGATGGTGATTACGGGAGCGGCGGTCCGCGTACCGGCTCGCCGCCGGTCACTTCCGCGGTTCGCGCTGAAGCAGCAACTGGCTGCTATGTGCGAGCGCTTCGCAGGCCAGGGCGCGGTCGATTTCCGCATTTCGTTTCGGCCCGGGTGGCAGCGCTTCGGCGTGCCGGCGTGTCAGGTAAGCCTGGTTGTTCCAATCGATCGTGGAGAAATCCGCATCGTCGCGCAACTGCATGGCGTGTCCTCAGTGATGCATGAAGATCGCAAGCAGCAGGATGATCGGCAGCGGGATGCCGATCAGCCAAAGCAACGCACCTTTTCCGAAACCCATCGCAGCCTCCGTGTGACGATCAACCGCAGGTGAAACTCGCCCGGGTTCCTTTGGTTCCTCGGCGGGAACGCCGGCCAAATGGCATTACTTGTCGACTTCAGAGTTTTGCAGAACCTTTGTGTTGAATATTATAGTTGATGCAACGTTTGATTGATTTTCACGCATGTGTCTGGATTGTCACAGTCGTGATCCAAGTCCTGGTTCGAGTGCGATAAATCAGAGCTCCATTGCGGCAAAACGTATCAGGCGTTGTTTTTTTGCCTTACGCTGCACGGGGAAGTCCCAGCAAACGTTGCTGGCGTTGGAAGGGGCGCGGCGATATTTCCGCCGCGAAGGAAATGTGATCTTCGATCGTGGATTTGTTGCCGGCACTGGAGCGCGCACGCGCAAGCTACTTCTGGCCGGAACGGCGCTGGCAACTGTCGTGCTGCTTCCATCGCTGGCACAGGCGCAGGTCTGGAACGGCACCTCGACGGATTACAATACACCCGGCAACTGGTCGACCGGCACCGTGCCCGACACCGCGGGTGAAACCGCCACGTTTTCCAATACCGGCAGCAACGTGGTTGACGTATCGCTCGGTCCGATCGCGCCGCAGTCCTGGACCTTCGATGCCACCTCGCAGAGCTACGCGATAGCCGGCCAGGACGTGAACTTCGTCACCGGCATCACCAACAACGCCAGCGCCGGCGCGGCGATTTTTATCAGCAACCTCATGACCGGCACGACCTTGTCCCAGGCCGGGGCCAGCCCGGCACCAACAGCTTCACCACCACGTCGGTCTCGGCCGGCACGCTCGACAACAGCGGCTCGCTGACCTCGGCGGTCAACGTTTCCGTGGGCGGCACCTTCAGCAACAGCGCCACCGGCACGGTGTCCGGTGCGGAGTTGATCAACTTGGGAACCGCAACCAACGCTGGAACCATCAATAACGGCGTGGGTAACGGCGGCAGTTTTACCAACAGCGGTACCGTGAATGGGGGCGTCGGTAATAGTACTTTCGGCACCGTTACCAACACGGGAACGGTAAATGGCGCTCTGAACAACAGCTTCGGTACCTACAATCAGACGGCGGGAACGACCAACGGCGGCACCTCCAACAGCGGCACCATCAACGCCAACGGCGGCGCCTTCAACGGCGCGATTGTCAACGCGAATGGCGGCTTCGGCGGCATCTTCAATATCGGCGGCACGGTCACCAGCGACAGCACGTTCAACAACAGCACGGGGACGTCGCGTCTGGTGCTCAATTCGGGCACCTACACGGTCGCGGGCCTGATCACGAACTCGGGCACCAATGCGGGCGGCGGCATCCGGGTGCTCGCAGGCGCCACGCTGACGGCGAACGGCGACATCACCAACAACCCCAATGGCAGGATCGTCAACAACGGTACCGTCAATGGCGTTTTGAACAATAACGGCGTCGTCGACAACTTCGCTTCCTACAATGGAAACCTGACCAACACCGGTACGCTCGCGAACCACGCGACCGGTACCTGGACCGGCAACATCATCAGCAATACCGCCACTCTGATAGGCATCACCAACGACGGCATCTGGGCCGGCAACGTCCAGGCCAACACCGGCAAGATCAACAACAACCTGACCTGGAACGGTACCGTCAACAATACGTTCGTCTTCACCAATAACGCAGCGGGTACGGTTACGGTGCTCGTCACCAATAATGGCGGCGGTGCGGTGACGACGACGGGAACGCTGGCCAATGGCTTGGCTAACTCAGGCATCGTCTTCGCGCAGGGCACGATCAACGGCGGGATCACCAACAATGCCGGCGGCATCAACATAACTGGCGCGCTGGTTGGCAACTCGACCGTCAACAACGCTGCGGGCGCGACGATTAATATCAACAATCAGTCGTTCACCGGAAACACCACCTACACCAACGACGGAACCACCAATCTCGGCGGCGGGGGCGCCGGCACGCTCGGCGTGACCTCGCTCGTCAACACGGCGAACGGAACCTTCAACAGTTCTGGCACTACGGGTACTGTCACAGCGACCTCGATCACCAACAGCGGCACGTTCCTCAACAATGGCACGACCACCGGCACGTTCACGATGGCGGCGGGCAACCTGATCGGTACCGGCAACACCCAGAGCCTCACCGTCAATGGCGGCACCTTCGCCCCGGGCAACGGCACGGCGGGCACCTCGATGACCGTCACCGGCAGCCTCGTGTTGCAAGCGGCGGCGACATACCTGGTGCAGATCA
Source organism: Bradyrhizobium ottawaense (assembly GCF_900099825.1). Taxonomy (NCBI): domain Bacteria; kingdom Pseudomonadati; phylum Pseudomonadota; class Alphaproteobacteria; order Hyphomicrobiales; family Nitrobacteraceae; genus Bradyrhizobium; species Bradyrhizobium ottawaense. The sequence continues at coordinate 5,157,438 of NZ_LT629693.1, forward strand.
ACCCGACGACGGCGTCGTTCACGAACGTCACCGGTGCGGCGTCGCTGGGCGGCGCCAGCGTAAGCGCCAATTTCGCCGCCGGCAGCTACATCTCGAAGCGCTACACCATCGTCACGGCAGCAGGTGGCAGGATCGGCACCTTTGGCGCACTGGTCACGACCGGCCAGCCGGCGAGCATGAACTCGACGCTCAGCTACGATGCCAACAATGCCTATCTCAACCTGAACCTGAGCTTCGGCCTGCCAGGCACGCTGAACCAGAACCAGCAGAATGTCGGCAACGCGCTGACCGGCTTCTTCAACCGCACCGGCGGCATCCCGGCAGCCTTCGCGTCATTGAACGCGGGGCAGCTTACTCAGGCGGACGGCGAGACGGCAACTGGTTCGCAGCAGTCGACCTTCAACGCCATGAACCAGTTCATGGGCGTGATGACCGATCCGTTCGTTGCCGGACGCGGCGATCCGGTTTCGGCCGGCGGCGGCGCGACGGGATATGCCGACGAACAGGCGATGGCGTATGCGGCGAAGCGCAATCCAAACGATGCGCTGGCCGCGATCTATACCAAGGCGCCGCCAGTGGTATCGTTCCAGCAGCGCTGGAGCGTGTGGGCGGCGGGCTATGGCGGGTCGCAGACCACCAGCGGCAACGCAGTGCTCGGCTCCAACAACACCAGCAGCAACCTTTATGGCGTGGCCGTCGGCGCCGACTACCGCTTCTCGCCGGATACGCTGGCGGGCTTCGCACTCGCCGGCGGCGGCACCAATTTCAGCGTCGCCAACAATCTTGGTTCGGGCCGTTCCGACCTGTTCCAGGCCGGTGCATTCATCCGGCACAACATGGGTGCGGCCTATCTCTCCGGCGCACTGGCCTATGGCTGGCAGGACATCACCACCAACCGCACGCTGACGATTGCCGGCGTCGACCAGTTGCAGGCGAAGTTCAATGCCAACGCCTGGTCGGGCCGGGTCGAGGGCGGCTACCGCTTCGTGACGCAGGGGATCGGGATTACGCCCTACGCCGCGGGCCAGTTCACGACCTTCGACCTGCCGGCCTATGTCGAACAGGCGATATCCGGCGCCAACACCTTTGCGCTGGCTTACGGCGCGAAGAGCGTGACGGCGACGCGCAGCGAACTCGGTCTGCGCACGGATAAATCATTCGCGATGGAAGACGGGGTGTTCACGCTGCGCGGCCGGGCGGCCTGGGCGCACGACTACAACCCTGATCGGGCCATCGGCGCCACCTTCCAGACGCTGCCGGGCGCATCCTTTGTCGTCAACGGCGCCAGGCAGGCCAGCGATACCGTGCTGCTGACGGCGTCCGCCGAAAAGAAGTGGCTGAACGGCTGGTCGGCCGCCGGCACCTTCGAGGGCGAGTTCTCCAGCGTCACCACCAGCTATGCCGGCAAGGGCGTGGTGCGGTACGCTTGGTAAGGGTGCAGCCGCCCAGGGCTGAATAGCCCTGCGGGTTGGTTTCTCCGCCTGATATCATGGTTCGGCCGGCATCGCGGTTTTCGGGACGGTGGCCGTAGTCTCCCGCGACAGCGACCAGCCCTTCACCAGGCCGAACACCGCCGGGATCACGATCAGCGTCAGCAGTGTCGAGGACACCATGCCGCCGATCATCGGCACCGCGATGCGCTGCATGATTTCGGAGCCGGTACCGCTGCTCCACATGATCGGCAACAGGCCGGCCATGATCGCGACCACCGTCATCATCTTCGGGCGCACGCGCTCGACTGCGCCTTCCATGATGGCGTCGTAGAGATCGCCGCGCGTTACGGCGCGGCCCTCCATGGCGCGTTGCGCCGCGATGCGGGCCAGCGCCTGGTTCAGGTACATCAGCATGACGACGCCGGTTTCCGCGGCGACGCCGGCAAGCGCAATGAATCCGACGGCCACCGCCATCGACAGGTTGAAGCCGAGCCACCACATCAGCCAGAGGCCCCCGACCAGCGCAAACGGCAGCGACAGCATCACGATCATGGTCTCGACGATCGAGCGGAAGTTCAGATACAGCAGCAGGAAGATGATCAGCAGCGTCACCGGAATGACGATTTGGAGCCGCGCGGTGGCGCGTTCCAGATATTCGTACTGGCCGCTCCACATCACGTAATAGCCCGGCGGAAACTGGATGCCGGCCTGCACCGCCTGCCGCGCTTCGGCGACGTAGCCGCCGAGATCGCGGTCGCGAATGTCGACGTAGATGTAGGTCGCGAGCTGGCCGTTCTCGGTCCGGATCGTGGTCGGCCCGCGCGCCGGCGTCACCGTGGCGACCTCGCCGAGCGGCACCGCGCCGCCCGCCGGCATCGGCACCAGCACCTCGCTGGCGATAGCTTCCGGATTGTCGCGGAGGTCGCGGGGATAGCGCATGTTGACGGTGAAGCGCTGGCGGCCTTCCACCGTCGTGGTCACGGTCTGGCCGCCGAGCGCGGTCGCCACCGTGTCCTGCACATCCTGGACCGCAATGCCGTAGCGCGCCAGCGCCGTGCGGTCCGGCGTCACGTCGAGATAGTAGCCGCCGATGCCGCGCTCGGCATAGGCCGACGAGGTGCCGGGCACGGCCTTGATGATCTGCTCGATCTGTTTGGCGAGCCGGTCGATCTCGACCAGATCGGTGCCGATCACCTTGACGCCAATGGGCGTCCGGATGCCGGTCGACAGCATGTCGATGCGGGCCTTGATCGGCATGGTCCAGGCGTTCGACACGCCGGGAAACTGCAGCGCCTTGTCCATCTCGGCGATCAGGCCATCGACCGAAAGGCCGGCGCGCCACTGCTCCTTCGGCTTGAGATTGACCACGGTCTCGAACATTTCGGAGGGCGCCGGGTCGGTCGCGGTGGCGGCGCGTCCGGCCTTGCCATAGACGGAAGCGACTTCCGGAAACGAACGGATGATGCGGTCCTGCATCTGCAGCAACTCGCCGGCCTTGGTGACGGAAATTCCCGGCAGCGTCGTCGGCATGTAGAGCAGGGTGCCTTCGTTCAGGTTCGGCATGAATTCGGTGCCGAGCTGCCGCGCCGGCCAGACGCTGACCGCGAGGGTAGCCAGCGCGAGCACAATGACGAGAGTCTTGGCGCGCATCACACCCTTGATCACGGGCCGGTAGACCCAGATCAGGAAGCGGTTGATCGGATTCTTGTGCTCCGGAACGATCTTTCCGCGCACGAAGATCACCATCAGCGCCGGGACCAGCGTCACCGACAACAGCGCCGCCGCCGCCATCGAGAAGGTCTTTGTGAAAGCCAGCGGACTGAACAGCCGCCCCTCCTGCGACTCCAGCGTGAAGATCGGCATGAAGGAGACGGTGATAATGAGCAGGCTGAAGAACAGCGCCGGCCCGACCTCGGAAGCGGCCTCGATCAGGACCTCGATACGCGACTTGCCGGGCTTCGCCCGCTCCAGGTGCTTGTGGGCGTTCTCGATCATCACGATCGCGGCGTCGACCATGGCGCCGATCGCAATCGCGATGCCGCCGAGGCTCATGATGTTGGAGCCGAGGCCCAGCAGCTTCATGGCGCCGAACGCCATCAGCACGCCGACCGGCAGCATCAGGATCGCCACCAAAGCGCTGCGGACATGGAGCAGGAACACGATGCAGACCAGCGCGACCACGACGCTTTCCTCGAACAGCGTGTGCTTGAGGGTTTCGATCGCCGCCTTGATCAGGTTCGAGCGGTCATAGACCGGCACGATCTCGACCGATTTCGGCAGGCTGGAGGCGATTTCCGCAAACCGCTTCTTGACGTTGTCGATGACGTCGAGGGCGTTGACGCCGAAGCGCTGCAGCACGATGCCGCTCGCTACCTCGCCTTCACCGTTGAGTTCGGTGATGCCGCGCCGCTCGTCGGGACCGAGTTCGACGCGGGCGACGTCGCGCAACAGCACCGGCGTGCCGCCGCTCGACTTGAGCACGATGTTGCCGAGATCGTTGATGCCTTTCAGATAGCCCTTGCCGCGGATCACATATTCGAATTCGGAGAGTTCGATGGTGCGGCCGCCGACGTCGGAATTGCTGGCGCGGATCGCCTCGCGCATTTTTGCCATGGTGACGCCGCGGTCGCGCATGCGCTGCGGGTCGAGGACGACGTTGTATTGCCGGACGAAGCCGCCGACGCTGGCCACTTCGGCGACGCCTTCGGCCTTTGCCAGCGCGAATTTCAGATTCCAGTCCTGGATGGTGCGGGTATCGGCGAGGTTCAATTCCTTTGACATCACCGCATACTGGTACACCCAGCCGACCCCGGTCGCGTCGGGCCCCATCGTCGGCGTCACGCCCGACGGCAGGCGCGACGCCGCGCCGTTGAGGAATTCGAGCACGCGCGACCGCGCCCAGTAGATGTCGGTGCCGTCCTCGAAGATGACGTAGACGAAAGAGACTCCGAAGAACGAGAAGCCGCGGACGACTTTGGATCGGGGCACCGTCAGCATCGCTGTTGTCAGTGGGTAGGTGACCTGGTCCTCGATCACCTGCGGCGCCTGGCCGGGATATTCGGTGTAGACGATCACTTGCGTGTCGGAGAGGTCCGGAATGGCATCGAGCGGCAGGTGGACGAGGGCGTAGATGCCGGCCGCGGCCGCAAAGCCGGTGCCGAACAAGACCAGCAGCAGGTTACGCGCCGACCAGGCGATCAGACGCGCGATCATGGCTTTGACCCTTCCGAAAAGCCCTTCAGTGCGGCCTTCAGGTTGCTTTCGGCATCGACCAGGAAATTGGCCGAGACCACCACGGGCTCGCCTTCGGCAACGCCCTCTCGTATCTCGACATAGCCGTCGCCGCGCTGACCGAGTTTGACGTCGCGCGGCTCCAGCCGGCCCTGCCCCTTGTCGACGAACACGGCCTGCCGGCTGCCGGTGTCCATGACGGCGCTCTCGGGAACGGTGAGCACCGCAGCACTGCTGCCGATCGTGATCTCGGCGTCGACATACATGTCGTGCAGCAGCAACTCTTCGGGATTGGGCAGCACGACGCGGAGCCGTGCGGTTCGCGTCTCCTTGTTGATCTCGGGATAGACGACCTCGATCCGGCCTGTGAATTCGCGGCCGGGAAAACTGCGGGCCCTGACGGTGGCCGATTGGCCGAGGCGGATGGCGCCGAGATCGCGCTCGGCGATGTCGATCAATGCCCAGACCACCGTGTGATCGGCGATCCGGAACAGCACGCCGCCCGGCTGCACCCGCATCCCTTCGATGGCGCCGCGCTCCAGCACGATGCCGTCGCGCGGGGAGTCCCATTCGACCGAGGTCGGAACGTTGCGGGTTTTCTCGATCGCGGCAATCGCGGCGTCGGGCATATCGAGGTTGATCAACCGCTGCCGCGAACCGCGGCCGTACAGGCCGTCGCCTGCGGTGGTCTTCGAACTGATGGTGGCGATGTATTCGGCGGCGGCGGACGAAATCGCCGGGCTGTAGATTTCCATCAGGCGCTGGCCCTTGGCGACGTGCGATCCCGTCGTGACATTGGCGACATTGAGCACAAAACTTTCCGACCGCATCGCGATCACGGAAACCCGCCGTTCGTCGAGCTGGATGGTGCCGGGGGCGCGGATCACGCTGCGGATCGCGCGCCGCACGGCGGGTTCGGATTTGACGCCGGTGCGCTGGATCTTGCCGGGCGACAGTTTGACGGTATCGTCGTCGGGTTCGTCTCCGTCGAACACCGCGATGTAGTCCATTCCCATCGAGTCCTTCTTCGGCACCGGCGAGGTGTCGGGAAGGCCCATCGGGTTGCGGTAGTATTTGATCTTGCGGTTGCCGCCGTTGCCGCCGCCCGCGACCGAGGCCGCGGGGGTCTTGTCGACGCGAACGTCGTCATCCGCCGAAACCGGGCGGTAGTCGCGTCCGTCCGGGGTCTTCTTCGGGACCGGCGAGTAGTCGGGCTTGCCGTCGGGATCCTGGTAATAGATCGGCGGTTGGTTTGCTTCGGCCGCCGCGGAAGTGACGTCGGCGCGCGCCGGCGACCGGCCGGCGCCGGTCGCGACGAGCCCCGCACCGGCCGCCGCGATCAACGCGACGCCGGCGCATGCGAGAACGGCGCGGTTCATGGCTGCGCCGTGATGACGAGCTTGTTTTCGAGCGTGCCGGTCTCGCCCTGGATCTTGGCGCCAACGGAAAGTTGCCAGCGGCCGGCCATGCCGAACGTCGCGCGGAACTTGTAGGTGCCGGGCTCGCCGTCCGGGACCGGCGTGACCTTGGTGACCATTTCCTGCATCGCATCCGGCGCCATGTCGAGCCGGGTCGCGAAGATCACGGCGCCGGGCACCGGCTTGCCGGTCTTGTGGTTCATCAGCCGGATCGCGATGATCTTGTCGGGGCCGGCCTTGACGGCCTGGTCGACGAGCTCGAACCGGTAATCGCTGATATCGGCAAGGGCTTGCGTGCTCGCGCAGCCGATGGCCGCAACGATCAGCGCCGCTTGCGCGGTGCGCGTGGTGTTCAACGTCTTCATATGTTCTGTCCTCGAATGTCCTGGGCTGCCGCAAGGCGGCATGCGTCATCCGCGCGCCGGAGCGGCGGCGGCTAAACGTGCGTCAGGCCAGGTTTCGAGGTGGTTGGTCGGGAGGGGGGCGGTTGAGCCCGTCGGCGAAAACGTCGTCACGCAGCGCATGCGTGGTGTGGATCGCATGGCGTACCGGCAAGGCCGAGGTCGCCGGCGGAGCCGCCTGGGCCGCCGTCAACACGCACATCGCGATCAGCGGACAATCCGTGCACGTCTTGCTCTTCTGTTCGTCGGGACAGCACGTCATATCGGCCGCCATCGACGACATGTCGGCAATTGACGACATGTCGGTCATTCCGGCGTCCATGTTGGAGGCCTGCATGGCGGCCGGCGCCGCGACGGGCGCAACGGCCAGTCCGACGACGATGGCGATCGCCAGCAACCGGGTTATGAACAGACGGAAAACCATGCCGTATTCTGGCACGGCGACCGGGGCGTGTGGAAGGGGCACCGCTTCACATCCGCGGCAGACGCCACGCTGATTAACCGTACCGAAGGCGGTTCATTGCACCGATCAGCCGATGATTGCTCCGACAGGAAAGGACAATCGGGGTCGCAGGGCGACGCGTGGCGCCAGATCTATTCCATCCAGATCTGCATGCCCAATATCGCGGCAACGTGGCTTGACCCGGAGGCATTCACCTACGATGTTGCGCCGCCGTGGAAATTCCTTCTCACCTCACCCGAGATTCCGACATGTTCGTTCCCGATTCGCGCCGGGCATGGACCCGGCTTGCCGTTGCCGTCCTGATCGGCTCGCTCGGCAGCGTCGGCATGTGGTCCGTCGTGGTCGCGCTCCCGGCGGTGCAGACGGAATTCGGCGCGAGCCGGGGCACCGCGTCGCTGGCCTTTACGTTGGTGATGCTCGGATTCGGATCCGGCGGGGTGCTGACCGGCAAGATCACCGACCGCTATGGTATCGTCACGGCGATCGGGCTCGGTATCGGCATTCTCGGCCTCGGCTATATCGGCGCCGGGCTTTCAACTTCAATATGGCAATTCATCCTGGTGCATTTTGCGATCGGGCTGTCGTCGTCGGCGACGTTCGGTCCGCTGATGGCGGAGGCCTCGCACTGGTTCAGCCGCTACCGCGGGCTTGCGGTCGCCATCGCAGCCTCCGGCAACTACATCGGCGGCACGATCTGGCCGCCGCTGGTGAACTGGGGCATGCAGACCTACGGCTGGCGTCACACCCATATCGCGGTCGGCATCTTCACCGCGGTGGCGATGACGCTGGCGCTGATCGGCCTGCGCATGCTGATGGGTGCCGGGACACAGCGCGACCATGTCAACGCGCCGCCGCCGCGCGTCAATCTGCGGCTCTCCACCAATACGCTGACGGCGATCCTGGCGCTCGCCAGCATCGCCTGCTGCGTGGCGATGTCGATGCCGCAGGTTCATATCGTCGCCTATTGCGGCGATCTCGGCTACGGCGTGGCGCGCGGCGCCGAGATGCTGTCGCTGATGCTGGGCTTCGGCATCATCAGCCGGATCGGCTCGGGATTCCTCGCCGACCGGATCGGCGGCATCCCCACGCTGCTGATCGGCTCGGTCGCACAGGGCTCGGCGCTGTTGTTCTATCTGTTCTTCGACAGCCTGACCTCGCTCTACATCATCTCCGCGATGTTCGGGCTCTTCCAGGGCGGCATCGTGCCGAGCTATGCGATCATCGTGCGCGAGGCGATGCCGGCCTCGGAAGCCGCCACGCGCGTCGGCATCGTGATCTTTGCCTCGGTGTTCGGCATGTCGTTCGGCGGCTGGATCTCCGGCGTGATCTTCGACGCCACCGGCTCCTACGGCGCGGCGTTCATCAACGGCGTCGCCTGGAATCTGCTCAACGTCACCATCATGGTCTCACTGCTGATCCGGGCACGCGGCTATTCGGCCAAAGCGGTCGCGGCTCAGACCGCCTGACCGGCCTTCAACAGCGAACAGCCGGTGATCTTCAGGCTGCCGTCCGGCTGCGCCTCCAGCGTATAGAGCGCTTCCCAGGCCTCGCCATTCGCGTCGACGATGTGAACGCGCTGCGCGATCTGGCCATTGGCGGCGCGCGCCTCGCCGAACTCAAGACTCTTGTGGCGGTAGATCGGCGCGTAGCTGTTCTGGACCATGAACATGAAGATGTCGGCCTGCGGAAACAACTGCCGGATCGCCGGCGCCGCATAGGAATAGGCCGCCGCGGCATCGTCACGGCCGAACGCCTGCTCCTGCGAACGAATGACGCTTTGGGCGGTGGCGACATCGTCGGCGGCGAAGGCCGTAGAACCGAGGCCGATCAGGATTGTGGCCAAAAGCACCAGCATGCGCATGAAACCTGCCTCATGGTTGACCATTTTGCCGGCATGTCCATGACAGATCCGATGACGGGTCGTCGCAGCGTGCTTGACCCTCGATCAAGGGCTCATCATAATTGTGACGCCTGAATACTATCGAAAAGATTGCTTTTCGAAAGGACAAGTTATGAAGGCAACCGCACGAATTTTCGGCGCGGCTATTTCATTGTCGCTTATTTCGGTTTTTGCTGCGTCGATTGTTACCGCCTCGATTGCTCCCGCGGACGCACTTGAACTCAACCAGGCGATCGAGAATTGTCGCAACAGCGTAGGCAGGCCGATCGTCATGGGTTGCATGCGCGCCGGCGGTGGCAGCCTGGAGGCTTGCCGCGAGAAGGCCCACCCCAAAGTCAAAGCTTGCGTGCAAAGTGCGATGGCGGCGTCACGGCCGAAGGCCGACTTGTTCGATCCAGCCAAGGTCTCCAAGGCCAAGCCTGAAGAAGCGGCGGCGGATGCCGCTGTTGTCGCCAACATGGCGCCGGTCGGTCTGGTTGCGCCACCGCGCACGATTTCCGATATCACCGCCATTCTCGACCAGCAGAAGCCCGATGCCGGAAGGGTCGCGGAACTCACTGCGACGGCCGATGCGCAGGTCCCTAACGGACTGAAAGGGGCTCAGCTGGCCGATTTCCACTACAAGCGCGCTCAGGCGCGCGTGCTGCTCGGCCGATCCGAGGACTCCCTTGCCGACGCGGAAGTGGCGGTCGCCAACATGCAGGGCACCGACTACGTGAATGTCGGGAGCCGATACGAACAGGTGCTTATTCTACGGCTGCGTGATGCGGGTCAGCACAAGCGCGCCAACGCGCTGATCACCAAGCAGATGACGGCTTTCGCCAATCAGTCGAAGGGACGTCTGTTCGGGCTGAACTACATCCTCGCGCTCGGTCAGATCAGAAATGGCGATATCAACGCGGCGGAGAGCTACGCGGGCCGGAATCGGACGCTGCTCGCTGAGGCCAGGCGGTGGCCCAATTTTCCGATCTATGGCGCGAACTGGCAGGCGACGGTCGAGGATTGCAACGCACGCGTTGCTGAATCCCGGGGCCGCTATGCCGACGCCGAAAGCGGTTACCGCAATGCGGCGCTTCTCTACACGGCCTCGGTGAAGACGCTTCCGCAGTGGCAAAGCAAACCGCCGGAGGGCCTGATCGAGCGCCAGGCGGATTGGGCTTTGGCGCTGGAGGGGCGCGTCAAGGTCAAGCAAGGCCGCGTCGGCGAAGGCGAGGCCGACGTACGGCGGGCGCTGCTGAGCCGCCTCAGCAAGTCCGGAAAATTCCACGCCGACACCGCAGGCGTTCTCGGCGTGCTGGTCTATGTGATCCAGGAGCAGGGCCGCTACCAGGAGGCAGAACAGCTGCAACGACGGGTGATCGATATCTACCAGGGGCTTGGTTACGGCGTGGACTCCGGTCAGATGGTCGGTGCGCAGGTGTTCCTGGCCCAAATCCTCAACCTGGAACGGCGCTACGAGGAGGCCGGCAAGCTATACGACCAGGTCGATGTGTGGACGGCGAAGTGGGAGCCGTCGCGTCGCGAAGCGATCAGCGGCGGACTGGCGCGCGTTTCCGTCATGATGGTTCAGGGCAGCAACGACAACGCGCTCGAGATTGCCCAACGAACCTTTGAGCGCGAACGTGCCAGATCGGGCGACAAGAGTTTCAATACGGCCGTAGCGCGCGGCTTTTACGCCATTGCTCTCGCGCGCAAAACGAAGCCGTCGGAGGCCTTGCAGGCGTTCAGGGAATCCCTGCAAGTGCTGCTGACGGCCTCCGGCGGCACCGACGACGACAGCGGCTCGACTGCGGCGGCGCGCGAAGGGCGCGTTCGATTCGTCATCGAAGGCTATCTGCGCTTCCTTGCCCTCAACCCCACACTGTTCCCCGGCAATATTGCCGATGAAACCTTTGGTTATGCCGATGTATTGCGCGGGCAATCGGTTCAGCGCGCGTTGCAGGCCTCGTCCGCCCGGTCGGCGGCCAACAATCCCGAGTTGGCCAAGCTGGTGCGCGCGTCGCAGGACAGCGAGAAGCAGATCGGCGCGGCCGTCGCCACCTTGAACAACCTGCTGACGCTGGCGCCGTCCGAGCGCGACGAAAAGATTCTTCGGGCAACGCAAGCCGAAATCGACGCCCTTCAAGCCACGCGGGTGCAAACCCTCAAGGAGATCGCCAGGAAATTTCCCGACTACGGCGATTTGATCAACCCGCCACCGCCGAACGCGGCCGCCCTGCAGAAGTACCTTGCCGATGACGAGGCGCTGCTCTCGTTCTACTTCGGGCGCTTCGACAGTTTTGTGTGGGTGGTACGCAAGGACAATCCGGTGCAGTTCGCGCGGATCAAGATGTCCATTGGGGATCTGAACGACAAGGTTACCAAGCTGCGGGAGGCGCTTGAACCGAACGCGGCGATGATTTCGGATATTCCGCCTTTCGACCTCAAGCTCGCCTCCGAACTCTATGATAAGATACTGAAACCGATCGAGGGCGGCTGGAAGCCGGCAAAAAGCCTGATCGTGGTCACCAATGGCGGGTTGGGGCTTCTGCCGCTGTCGCTTCTGCCGACGGCGCCGGCGGAAATCGTGACGGACGATGATCCGTTGTTCTCGAGCTACAGAAAGGTACCCTGGCTGGCGCGGACTCATGCCGTGACCATGGTGCCGTCGGCATCCGCGCTGGAAACCCTGCGCAAGCTGCCGCCCGGAAAGGCTGCCCGCGACGACCTGATTGGCTTCGGCGATCCCTATTTCAGCAAGGAACAGGCCGACGAGGCGGCAGCCGAGAATGACAAGACGGTTCAACTGGCCAGTGCGCCCGCCGCCACGCGGGGCATGCCGCTCAAGCGTCGCAACAGCCCGAAGCTCGAAGGCGCCGACAACGCCGAACTGTCGATGTTGCCGCGCCTGCCGGATACGGCCGACGAACTGAAGTCGATCGCGCTGGCGCTGCAGGCGGATCCCTCGAAGGTGCTCAACCTTGGCAAGGACGCCAACGAGAATGCGGTCAAGACCATGGACCTTTCCGGGTTCAAGATCGTCGCTTTCGCCACCCACGGACTGGTGCCTGGTGAGCTTGACGGATTGACACAGCCGGCCCTTGCATTGTCGGCGCCGTCCTTGTCTGGTTCCGAAGGCGATGGCTTGCTGACGATGGAAGAGATCCTTTCGCTCAAGCTCGACGCCGACTGGGTGGTGTTGTCGGCGTGCAATACCGGTGCCGGCGCCGGCGCGGGAGCCGAAGCTGCGTCGGGTCTTGGCCGGGCGTTCTTCTATGCCGGTACGCGCGCACTACTGGTCACCAACTGGTCCGTGCATTCGCAGTCAGCAAAGGATCTCGTGACCGATCTGTTCAAGCGACAGGCGGATGATCCGAAGCTGACGCGCGGTGAAGCGCTGCGGCAGGCGATGATGGCGTTGATGGACGGCAAGGGATTTACCGACGCTTCGGGCAATACCGAGTTCGCCTATGCCCACCCGCTGTTCTGGGCGCCCTATACCATTATCGGCGATGGCGGCCGGCGTTGACCGACATCGGCGATATTCGTAGCGTTGGCCGCAGGTTGTGCTGTGGATCGGAATGAGCGGAGAGCAGGATGCCCCGACTTCGTGTTGTGTTGACCGGTGCGGCAATTCTCGCTGCCCTGCTGACGGCGATGCCGTTCCGCGCGTTCGCAGGGCAACTGATTACGGAGGATGAAGCCAAGCTGCCGGCGCAAAAAGGGGCGGTTCCCAATTCGGGGCGCGGCATCACGCGGGGGCCGAAGATTCTGGTCCCGGACGGGGAGGCCGCCGTGCAGGCGTCGCCGATCCGATTGCAGCTCAAGTTCCAGACGTTCGGCGGGTCCAGCGTCGATCTCGATGCGCTGAAGGTGACGTATCTGAAATCGCCGGTGGTCGACCTCACGTCGCGCGTCAAGCCATTTGCGCAACCGACGGGCATTGATATGCCGGATGCGCAATTTCCGCCCGGAGAGCACCTGCTGCGGATCGATATCAAGGACTCCGACGGCCGCCCGGCCAGCATCAGTTTCCTGCTCAAGATAGCGCCTAAAGTGCCTTGATGCCGTGTCCGTTCTGCGCTGATGAAAAAGACGAACTGGCTCCGGTTTGCGCGAGCTGCGGTCGCGATACAGCGATCCCGAAGGCCTTGATCGCGGAGCGGATCGAACTGCTGCAGAAGCGCGATGCCCTGCGGGCGGAGCTTGCCGAGGCCAATGCCCGGCTCGCGGCCCGTCGCAGGCGCAAACCTCCCGCCAAACCGGCTTGATGTCCGATGGAATGTCCCTTTTGCGCTGAAACCATCAAGGATGAGGCGATCGTCTGCAAGCATTGCAACCGCGATCTTCGCATCGTGCTGCCTGTCATCAAGGAGATCCACGAGACGGTGCTCGAGCTCGACCGGCTGCAGCGTCACCTCGACCGGGTGAATACGTCGCTGGCACTGCTCGATCGCCCTGGGCGCTTCCTGTTCCTCAACGGCGGCATCTATGTCTTGCTGCCTTCGCTGCTGCTGCTTGCGGCGCACGTTCTCGTCACCGTAACGCTGAACGTGTCGCCGCTCTATTTGAGGATCGCTTCCGTCATTATTCCGCTGCCGTTTGGAATGGCGGCTTTTGCGTTGAGCAAGATTGGTTATCGTGGCGCGTTCGGTTTGGGGATCTTGACCGCGATCGTCAGCGTGACCGCGATGTTCGGCGTCGTTGCCTATGTCGACGGCGCATCGATGGTACCCGACTCCGCGCGCGAATGGCGCGAGACAGTCGAGTATGGCCTGAGCATTGCGCTGGCCTTCTTGACCGGAAATATCCTGGCGATATTGATCTTGGTGGTGCTGCCCTCGACGATCGCCTCAGGGGGCAAACCGAATGCCGCCGCCTATCGAATAGCCCGGATGCTCGGCCAGCATGTCGGGCAGGAAACGATGCGGCGGCGTGCGCGCCGGATCCAGGATTTGATTCGGACGATGGGACCGCTGGCCGGTGTGCTGGTGACCGCCGCAGGCTCCGTCTATACCGGACTCAAGGGCGTGTTCGGTCATTGAAGCGGACGGTTATTCGCTCAATTGTCCTACGCCGCATCGATTCCCGGAAGCGACCGCGAAGCGGCTATTCGCCCAGCGCCAGACGGCGCAGGCCGGCCGCGGTCAAGCCGAGTTCGCCGAGCCGTCTCACCGCGTAGCCGAGGCCGACCAGACGCTCCCAGTGCAACTGGGGAATCTCCTGCTGCGCTTCGCCCTTGCCGACCTCGATCAGGGAGGCGAACTCCTCGGCGCTCAAGGCGGGGTTAGCGTCCGTCATCGTCGGTCCATACCTTGCTTCTAAGCGCTTGAAGTGGCTACGAAGCGGGCGAGTACAAGGCTGAGGCTGCCTTGTTCGGTCAAATGCGCGCATTCTGGCTCCTGAGGAGCACCGACTTCCGCTGATTGCGCAAATATAAGCCCGCCTCTTGTGGAACTCAGCAGCTTCGGCTTTGTTGCCTACTGATCCCCAAACGCAGCGGGATTGGCGACCCGCCACAGTCAGCAGCCCCACATGGTCAAATCTCTTGCGGCCCTCGCGATGTCTGCGTTTCTGGGAGTGTCGGTTCGCGAGGCTCGCCTTGTGACCGCGCATCGCGAGCCATGATGCCGCTGGATCACATGCTTTTGCCACCCGTCATCCTCGTCGTCGAAGACGAGATGCTGCTGCGCATGCGCGCGGTCGATATGGTCGAGGACGCCGGCTATGCCCCGGTCGAGGCCGTGGATGCGGACGAAGCGCTCGCCATCCTCCAGTCCAGGTCCGATATCGTCCTGTTGTTCACCGATATTCAGATGCCGGGCAGCATGACCGGCTTGCAGCTCGCGCTCGCCGTCCATGAGCGCTGGCCACGGATCAAGATCATCCTGGCGTCCGGGCAACTGAAGTTGTCACAGAGCGAGATACCGGAAAACAGCCGTTTCTTCGGAAAACCGCTGGATTCCGGCGATATGGTCGCGGAAATCCGGGAGATGCTCGGTCATGTCTGACCTCAGTGGACCCAAAATCGCTATCCCGGCACGGTCTCCATGCAGCCTGCCCAAATCGTTACCGGAAAGAAATGACCGGAACCGGACAGATGGTGGTATCCATTGTCGATGTTGAAAAGCAGCCATGATCTGGTCGGCGGCAGTCTGGCGTCCGATCCGGCGTCTCCGGAGGAGTTGCTGACGGCAGAAAACGTCAGCCTGCGGCTGTTGCTGACGCAGGCCAAGCTCAGCGCCGAGACGTTGCTGGCGCAAGCCGGTATCGACGCCAAGGAGCGTGAGGCGGCCGACAAGCTTCAGAAACTCATCCTGGAAGAGCTTCATCATCGCATCAAGAACACGCTCGCAACGGTCGGCGCTATTGCTTCGCAAAGCCTGCGCAATGCGCCGAACATGCGGGATGCGCAGCACGCGATCGAAGGGCGATTGCTGGCGCTCGGCCGCGCCCACGACCTGCTGTTGCAGGTGCGCTGGACCGGCGCGGATCTGCGAAAAATCGTCAGCGGCGCGACCGAGCCTTTTGACAACGCGGATAAGCCAAGATTTTCGATCGACGGCCCTGACGTCGAAATGGCGTCGGGCGCGGTCATCGCGATCGCGATGACCCTCAACGAGCTCTGCACCAACACCACGAAATTCGGTGCGTTATCGGTGCCCGATGGTCATGTCGACGTCAGTTGGGTCGTGGATGCGGCGCGATTGCGCTTCACCTGGAAAGAACAGGGCGGACCGGCGGTCGCGGCGCCGACCAGGCAGAGTTTTGGCACGCGCCTGATCGAGACGCTCGGCAGGCAACTGAAAGGCGACGTCAAACTCACCTATGCGCCTGATGGCTTTGTCTACGTGCTCGACGTTCCCCTGGCTTCTCTCGAATCCTGAGCGGCTCTCACCGCCGCATTTCGCCGGGATTTTGCCGGCGCTTCCCGCGTCATAACTCGGCGGCCTTGCGGTCGCGGTTCAAAACGTCGGCGGCGTGCAGGCGCTGATGACTTCGCAGGGTTTGGCGCCGACGCAGCGAAACCGGTGCGGGCGGCGGCTTTCGAAATAATAGGCGTCGCCGGGATCGAGGATGCGGCGCTCGTCGTCGACGGTGACCTCGAGCCGACCGGAGACCACGATGCCGCCTTCCTCGCCCTCGTGGGTCAGCGGCACCCGGCCGGTGTCGCTGCCCGGCTCGTAGCGTTCCTTCAGAATCTGCAACGTACGCCCGAACAGGTTGTCGCCGACCTGGCGGTACGAGATCGGCTTCTTGCCGATTTCGGTCAGTTCGTCGGAGCGGTAGAACGCCTTGCGCGGGCGCTCCGGTTCGATGGCGAAGAATTCCGCCAGCCCCATCGGAATGCCGTCGAGGATGCGTTTGAGCGCGCCGACCGAGGGGTTCATCTGGTTGGATTCGATCAGCGAGATCGTCGAATTGGTCACGCCCGAGCGCTTCGCCAGTTCGCGTTGCGACAGCTTGTGACGGCTCCGGACGAACCGCAGTTGCCCACCGATATCGACGCTCATCGCAAATCCCTGTTGCAGGTGTTTCGGATCGAACAAATATGACCTCATGGGATCAACAAAATCAATTGGTTGCAGGAGCGCAGAAAAGGACTTGTTGCGGCTTCCCAACCGTGGTCCGGCTAGCATCTGCAAGCTGCCAGCACAGGAGCTAAGCCGTGACCCTTCATCAGATTCCGAACACCCTGCAAACCGACGCGTTCTGGATGCCGTTCACGGCCAACCGGCAGTTCAAGGCCGCTCCCCGCATGTTCGCCTCCGCCGAGGGCATGCACTACACCACCGTCGACGGCCGCAAGGTGATCGACGGCTCGGCCGGGCTGTGGTGCGTCAACGCCGGCCACGGCCGTCGCCAGATCGCCGCCGCCGTCGAAAAGCAGTTGATGAACCTCGACTTCGCGCCGTCGTTCAATATGGGCCATCCGATCGCGTTCGACTTCGCCGAACGGCTCGCGGCGATCGCGCCAAAAGGTCTCGACCGCATCTTCTTCACCAATTCGGGTTCGGAATCGGTCGACACCGCGCTGAAGATCGCGCTGGCTTATCAGCGCGCCGCCGGTCAGGCGACCCGCACGCGCCTGCTCGGCCGCGAGCGCGGCTATCACGGCGTCGGCTTCGGCGGCATGTCGGTCGGCGGCATGGTGAACAACCGTCGTGCCTTCGCGACGCATCTGCCCGGCGTCGATCACATCGGCCACACCTACGACCTCGCCCGCAACGCCTTCTCGAAGGATCTGCCGGCCCATGGCGCCGAACTCGCCGACGATCTCGAACGGCTGGTGAATCTCCATGGCGCGGAAACCATCGCTGCCGTCATCGTCGAACCGGTGCCGGGCTCGACCGGCGTGCTGCCGCCGCCGCAGGGCTATCTGCAGCGCCTGCGCCAGTTGTGCGACAAGCACGGCATTCTGCTGATCTTCGACGAGGTCATCACCGGCTTCGGCCGGCTCGGCACGCCGTTCGCCGCCGATTATTTCGGCGTGACGCCCGACCTGATGACGACCGCCAAGGGCATCACCAACGGCACCGTGCCGATGGGCGCGGTGTTCTGCAGCCGAAAGGTCCACGACGGGCTGATGGTCGGCCCGGAAAACGCGATGGAGCTGTTCCACGGCTACACGTACTCCGCGCATCCGGTGGCGTGCGCCGCGGGCCTCGCGACGCTCGACATCTACAAGGACGAGGGGTTGCTGACGCGCGGCGCCTCGATGGCCGAATACTGGCGCGACGCGCTGCATCAGCTCAAGGGCCTGCCGAACGTGATCGACATCCGCAACGTCGGCCTGATGGGCGCGGTCGAACTCGCGCCGCGCAAGGATGCGCCCGGCGCGCGCGGCTATGAACTGATGGTCGATTGCTTCAATCGCGGTCTTTACTTCCGCCAGAGCGGCGATGCCGTCGCGGTGTCGCCGCCCTTGATCGTCGAGCGCAGCCATATCGACGAAATGGTCTCGATCCTCGGCGACGCCATCAAGCGCGTGGCCTGATCCTTGCTCGAAAGGAACCGCCGGGATCCCGGTTCTGATTGAATCAGAACCGGGCTCTGCTCTTTTTGTTTTGACGCGTTTTCTACCGCAGATAAGTCTACGCAATCTGCGTAAACTTGATTGCTTTGCGAACCGGCGTCCACTTCGCTCGAAAACGCTATTGTGCCGGCGGTGCTGCAGCGGGAGCCAGGATTATCGTGAAGGTCATTGTTCTCGGCAGCGGCGTCATCGGCGTCACCACGGCCTATTATCTGGCGCGCTCCGGCCATGAGGTTACGGTCGTCGACCGTCAGCCGAAGCCCGCGCTGGAAACCAGTTTCGCCAATGCCGGCGAAGTCTCGCCCGGCTATTCCTCGCCCTGGGCCGGCCCCGGCGTGCCGGTCAAGGCCATCAAATGGCTGTTGATGCGGCACGGCCCGCTGGTGATCTGGCCGAAGCTCGATCCGGTGATGTGGATCTGGATGCTGAAGATGCTGCGCAACTGCACCTCGGCGCGGTACGCCGTCAACAAGAGCCGGATGATCCCGATCGCCGAATACAGCCGCGATTGCCTGCGCGCGCTGCGTAGCGAGATCGGCATTCACTACGACGAACGCAGCCGCGGCACGCTGCAGCTGTTCCGCAAGCAGGCGCAGCTCGACCATACCGGCGGCGACATCGCCGTGCTCAAGCAGTATGGCGTGCCGTACGAGGTGCTCGACCGCGACGGCTGCATTGCCGCCGAGCCCGCGCTCGCCGGCGTCCGGGAAAAATTCGTCGGCGGCATGCGCCTGCCGCAGGACGAGACCGGCGACTGCCACATGTTCACCGACGCGCTCGCCGCCGAGGCGGCGAAGCTCGGCGTGCAGTTCAAATTCAATACCGCCATCGAGCGGCTGGAGACGGACGGCGCTGACATAACCGGCGTCGTCACCGGCGCCGGCACGTTGCAGGCGGACGCCTATGTCGCCGCGCTCGGCAGCTGGTCACCGCGATTGCTCAAGCCGATCGGCGTGTACGTGCCGGTTTATCCGGTGAAGGGCTACTCGATCACGGTGCCGGTCATCGACGAAGACGGTGCGCCGGTCTCGACCGTGATGGACGAGAGCTACAAGGTCGCGATCACCCGGCTCGGGGATCGTATCCGCGTCGGCGGCACCGCGGAAATCTCCGGCTATTCGAAGAGTCTTGATCTGGCGCGGCGGGCGACACTCGATCATTCCCTGACCGACATGTTTCCGCGCGGCGGCGATCTTTCCAAAGCGACGTTTTGGTGTGGCCTGCGGCCGATGACACCGGACGGCCCGCCGGTCATCGGCGCGACGCGCTATGCCAACCTGCATCTCAACACCGGACACGGCACGCTGGGCTGGACCATGGCCTGCGGCTCGGCCCGCGTGCTGGCGGATCAGCTGTCCGGCCGCAAGCCCGACATCGACGCGAGCGAACTCACGCTGACCCGCTACGATCATCGGTTCGGGTAAAGCGATCTTACGCTTGCGCCACCGCTTCGCTCCAGGGCTGGAACGGCTCGGTGGCGCCGCTGTTGGTTAAGCCGTCGCGCAGCACCACGCTGGGGCAGGCGAACTTCATCGGCAGCGTCTGGATGCGCGCTTCCTCGTAGTCGAACCGCGCGCCAAGCTCCTTGCGGACCGGCGCCGGCAGGCGGACATCGCCGATCACGACCGCGCCCTCGCTGGCGTCGATGCGCGGCGCATGGATCGCGGCATCGAGATCCATGCCGTAATCCATCACGAACGACAGCAACTGCGCCACCGCCGGCAGAATGCGACGGCCGCCGGAGGCGCCGATCGCCACGCGCCTGCCGTCGGCGGCCTGCGCCAGCACCGGCGTGTAGTTGGTGAGACAGCGCTTGTTGGGTGCGAGCGAGTTCGGCGTGCCCGGCGTCGGGTCGAACCACATGATGCCGTTGTTCATGGTGACGCCGGTCTGCGGCGAGACGAATTTCGAGCCGAACGTCGAAAGCAAAGTCTGCGTCACCGCCGCCATGTTGCCGTCGCGGTCGACGGCCGAGAAATGCGTGGTACAGGCCGGCGCCAGCGCCTCGGCGCCGAGCGCACGGCGGCCGTCGGCGTCGCCCATGTCCTTCAGGCGTTCGCGATAGGCCGCTTGGAGCGCCGACGCATAGGCGACATAGGCCGCCGCATCCGGCTCGCCGCGCGCGGGCTTCAGGCTCTCTTGCAGCAGACCCAGCGTACGCGACAGCGTCGGTCCGGCGGTAAGTTCGGGCGTCGCGAACACCTTGCCGCCGCGATAGGGGATCGCCAGTGGCTCGCGCAAATGCGCGCGGAACGGCGCGAGGTCTTCGACCGATAATGCACCGCCGGCGCTCTGGATATCGGCGGCGAGGCTCTTCGCCAGATCCCCCTCGTAGAAATCGCGCGGGCCGGCGGCGGCCAGTTGCGCCATCGTGGCCTTGAGCCGGTCCTGCGGTAGGCGGACCTGGGACTTGATGCCCCATGGCGCGTTCGGCGGCAGGCCGTCGACGAGATAGGCGGCAGCACTTGCGGGATAGCGCCGCAAATCCGCAGCCGAGCTTGCGATCGTCAGCGTGGTCCACCAATCGACGCCAAGGCCTTCGCTCGCGAGTGCGATGCTCGGCGCTAGTAACTCCTTCCACGGCAGTTTGGCGTGGCGGCGATGCGCTTCCTCCATGCCGGCGACGACACCGGGCACCGCGATCGAACCGGGGCCGTGCAGGTTGCGGTCGTCTTTGATCCGCGCCCACGGGAACAGGTCGGAGGCGGCGCCGTCGCCGGTCAGCGGATAATCCTCGACGCGCAGGCTGCGCGGCGCGCGCATGCCGTAATCGATCACTTCATGGCGGTCCTCGTTCGCGCGGTAGAGCACCATGGCGCCGCCGCCGCCGAGCCCGCTCATCCACGGCTCCAGCACGCCGAGCGCAAACGTGGTCGCGATCACGGCATCAACGCAGTCGCCGCCGGCGGCCAGCACCTCGGCGCCGACCTGCGCCGCCTTGCCCGATTGCGCGGCGACGATACCGCCCTTGGAAGTCACCGCGGGTTTGCGGATTTCTTGCATGTTGGAGAACTGGTCGCGCATGGGTTCGCTTTCGATATCATTGACGGTGGCGTTGGCCGGCGATTCCGGCAGTTATTCCTTGGGTCTATTCTAGCCTTTTGAGGGAGCCGGCCACCACGGATACTGGCTCGGCATGTCCTGCGACACTTTCCCCGGAAATGACGGCGGGCGCTTTTCGAGAAAAGCCGCAACACCCTCGCGCACGTCGGCGTGGCCGCCGCGCTCGATCGACATCGGCTTGTCGATATCAAGCAGTTCGAACGGCGCGGGCGCGCCGGCGAAGCGCCACAGCATCTGCCGCGTCAGTGCAATCGCGACCGCGGAAGTCGCGTCCGTCATCTCGCGCGCGATTTCCTTGGCGCGGTTGAGCAGTTCCGCGGGCTCGACGACTTCGCTGACCAGGCCACCTTGCCTGGCTTCATCGGCGTCGAACGTTCGCCCCGACAGGCACCAGCGCAGCGACTGCGACAGGCCCACGAGTTTCGGCAGGAACCAGGCGCTGCCGGCTTCCGGGACCAGGCCGCGGCGGGCAAAGATGAAGCCGATCTTGGCGCCCTTGGCTGCGATCCGCACGTCCATCGGTAAGGTCATGGTGATGCCGACGCCGACCGCCGGTCCATTGATCGCCGCGATCGAGGGTTTTCGGCAGTTGAAGATCGCCTCGACAAAGCGGCCGCCGCCAGGCTTCGGAGCGGCAAAGACACCGGCGCCGTGTTGGCCTGAGGTGTCGAAGCTCGCCGCGCCTCCCGATACATCGGCGCCGGCGCAAAAGGCGCGGCCCGAGCCGGTGACGATGACGGCGCGGACGTCGTCGTCGGCATCGGCGCGTTGAAAGGCGTCGGTGATCTCGGCGCCCATCTGGCCGGTATAGGCGTTGAGCTTTTCGGGGCGGTTGAGGGTGACGACCATGAGCGAGCCGTCGAGATCGCACATGATGTGTTCGTAGTTCACGACAGCGCCTCCCATGTCAGTTTTTTGCTCTTTTTTGCAGCCTGCTGATCGATAGCGCCGTCAGGTGCCGGGAACAATGGGGTTGGATGATTTAAAGTCTGGCCTGCCGTGAGTTAAAGTCATGCCGGGGTGGCCATGGTTTGAATTGGCGTGAGGTGCCAACAATGGCACATTACGAACGTCGGAAGCATCTTGCAAAGGAGCTGGCTTGACCGCGGACGCCTTCGTTCACCTGCCTGATTTGCGCGACCGCGTGACGCAGCCGGCGCAATCGCTGCTGCGGCTGACCCCGGAGATGCTTGCGATGTGGGAGAGCCGCGCCCGCGCCGTTGGCTTGCCGGCAAGCTGGCGGCTGCCGGATGAAGCGATCGAGGCGTCCCGGCTGGCGCTGCTCGGCGATCACCGAAGCGGCGACGATCTCTGGATCTACTCCTATGGATCGCTGATGTGGGACCCCAGTTTTCACTTCGCTGAAGTCCGGCTCGCCGATGTCGAAGGCTATCAGCGCCGCTTCACGCTCAGGATCGATCTCGGCCGCGGGTCGCGCGACTACCCGGCGCTGATGCTGTCGTTGGAGAAGCAGCGAGGCTGCTGCCGCGGCCTGGCGTTCCGTATCGCCGCCGACGCCGTGCATGCGGAATCGGCGATCCTGTGGCGCCGCGAGATGCTGCGCGGCGGCTATGCGCCGGCGATGGTGCCGATGACGACGCCGCAGGGGCCGATCACCGCGCTCGCCTTTGTCTCCAACACCGCGCATCCGGGCTATGTCGGCGAACTGCCGTTCGCGGAGACCGCGGCCATAATTGCGCGCGGCAAGGGCGTGCTCGGCACCAACCGCGAATATCTGGTGCAACTGGCGACACAACTGGAAGCGCTCGACATCCATGACCCGTATGTCGCGCAACTGCACGCGAGCATCAGTGCCGGTGTCGGCGCCTGAAGCGGCGGATCCTCTTCCGAGCACCTCATCCCACGAATCCAGCATCGGCGCCCGGGCGCGGACCCGCCTCGAACAGGTGGATCTGCAGCGTTTCGTTTCAAACAATGTTTTACGGCGGATTTCCCAGGCGCCGATCCCGACATCCTGACGCAAGTGCAAGCGGCGGATTCTTGCTATAACGAGGTACAAAAGCATCCGAAAAGAACAGGGACCGGTAACATGACCGAGGAAACCAAGTCGCACCACGAAGTCATCGTGATCGGCGCGGGCGTGGCGGGCATCTACCAGATCAAGCGTTTGGCCGACCTCGGGGTCGACGCGCTGGTGCTGGATGCCGCCCCCGATCTCGGCGGCACCTGGTACTGGAACCGCTATCCCGGTGCGCGTTTCGATTCCGAAAGCTACACCTACGGCTATTCCTTCTCGAAGGAATTGCTCGAGGAGTGGCACTGGAAGGAACGCTTCTCGGCGCAGCCGGAAAATCTGCGCTACCTCAATTACGTCACCGACAAATTCGATCTGCGCAAATACATGCGGTTCAACTGCAGGGTCGAGAAGGCGCGGTTCGACGAGGCGGAAAATATTTGGCACCTCGCGCTCGCCGACGGCAGCGAACTGACCTGCCGGTTCGTCGTTCTGGCTGTTGGACTGCTGTCGGTGCCGACGCCGCCGCGGCTGGAAGGGATGGATGCCTTCAAGGGGCGTTCATTCCATACCTTCTACTGGCCGCACGAACCGGTGGATCTCACCGGCAAGAGGGTCGCTGTTATCGGCACCGGCGCCACGGCGATCCAGATCATCGGCGAGATCGCCGACAAGGTCGGCGAATTGACCGTGTTCCAGCGCCGGCCGAACTGGAGCGCGCCGCTCAACAACAGTCCGATCTCGAACAAGGAGATGGCCGATATCCGCGCGCGCTATGACGAGATCTTTGCGGCCTGTGCCCGCACGCCGGGCGGATTTGAGCATGAGCCCGACCGGCGTGGCTTCCATGAAGTCACCCGTGAGGAGCGATTGGCGCTCTGGGACAAGCTCTATGACGAGCCCGGCTTCGGCATCTGGCTGAGCAACTTCCGCGAGATATTCACCGACGAGGCCGCCAACGCCGAGTTCTCGGCCTACATCGCCGATCGCATCCGCCGCCGCGTCAAGGATCCCGTGACCGCGGAGAAATTGATCCCGAAAGACCACGGTTTCGGCGTGCAGCGGGTGCCGCTGGAGACACGCTATTTCGAGGCCTATAACCGCGACAATGTGCATCTCGTCGACATCAGCGAGACGCCGATCGAGCGGGTCACCGAAAAGGGCCTGCGCACTAGCGCGCGCGACTACGAATTCGATATCATCGTCTATTCCACCGGCTTCGACGCCATCACGGGCGCATTCGACCAGATCGACATCAGCGGCATCGGCGGCGAGAAACTGTTCGACAAATGGCGCGACGGTCCGTCGACCTTCCTCGGCATGCTGGTCCACGGTTTTCCGAACCTGCTGATGCCGACGGGACCGCAGAGCGGTTCGGCGTCGACGAACTTTCCACGCGGCATCGAGAACGGCGTCAACTGGTGCATGGATCTGCTCCAGCACATGTGGGACCGCGGCCATGTCAGCGCCGAGCCAACGCTTGCGGCGCAGGAACGCTGGACCGCCCACGTCACCAAGATGTATGCGATCATGCTGATGCGAAAAGCCAAGTCGTGGTTCACCGGCTACAATTCCAACGTCCCCGGCCATGAGCACGGCAAGGTTCGCTACTTCGTCTACAATGGCGGCACCCCGAAATACGTCGCCGCCATCAATGATGTCATGGCGAAGGGATATGAGGGAATCGTGTTCGGCGGAGAGGCGGACAGGCCCGCGGTCAGGTCGAGCGCCGCAGAATAGCATGTAGCAACCATTAAAGCTAAGCGGCATTTTCAGTCCACGGGGTGCCGCGCTGGACGACGGTATTTGCGTAGATGAGGAGCTTTCGCGCGCAGGCGATTAGCGCTGCGTTGTGGGCCTTGCCCTTTGCAGTGAGGCGGGCATAGAGGGCGACCAGAGCCTTGTTCCATCGGAAGGCCGCCGGGAGGGCTGCGGCAAACAGTGAGCGCCGCAGCCGGCTGCGGCCTCCAGCGATTTTGCGCTGACCTCTGTGCTGTCCGCTATCGGCGGCGAACGGAGCCAGCCCGGCCAGGGCTGCGGCTTCTTCACGGCTGACGCAACCGAGCTCGGGCATGCGGATGACGATCGCCAGCGCTGTGCGTTCGCCGATACCTGGAATGCTCAGCACCAGCTTTAGCCGCTTGGCCAGATCGCCGTGGCCGCGAAGACGCTTGGCAATGTCGCGTATCTGCGCCGCCTTGCGTGCTTTCAGCCGGGCTATATCGCTGTTGACGATGCGCCGCAGCGCAGGCTCGTCAATGTGCTCGAGCCGGTTCTTGAACCGCTTGATGTCTTCCTCGATCTGCTCGAGGAAGGTCAGATAATCGGCCAATTCCGTCAACCGCGGATCCGGTGCGATCTCCGGTGGATCAACCGCTGCAGCGCAGGCTGCGATCAATATCGCGTCGAGTGCATCATTCTTGGCACGGCGCAAATGTACCCGGCCGAAGGCTTTGACCTGTAGCGGCTGCAGCAACAGCACGATAAAGCCTGCCGCCCGCAGATGCTCTACCACGCCGCGTTCATAGCCGCCCGTCGCTTCGATGCCGACACGCGTCACGCCGGACTTGGCGAGGCTAGCCACAAGGGACCGCCAGCCAGCTAAATCGTTGGTGACCTGCCAACGTTCGGCCCGGTCGTGAACCGCGATATCGAGTTTAGCTTTGGACGTATCGATTCCAGCCGTCGTTATGTTAGACTTTGTCATCTTCCTCGACCCTGCCTTGTGAAGCGAACCAAGTTGTTCCGGCAACCATCCGGGTCCGATGAAGGTGCTGACGCGATCAAGCTACGGGGCAGCCACAAACTGCTCTGGGTGGGTTCGATCCGATCGCCAGCGGCCTGCCGCGGGGTGCAAACCGCGGCAGGCCATTCCTCACGGAACAAGCCGACGATAACTGATTGCGCTATTACAAGGGTGGGTTAGCATAGCGTAACCCACCGTTGGCCTTACGCGGCGCGATCAAGTTGGCGGGGTACGGCTTCGCCTAACCAACCCTACGAAACCGGATGAGAAGCAGCGTCGATTCTCGCTCAAGCCACCGCCTTCACCGGCGCCAGATGCAGTTCGCGCCGCCGCGCTATCTCGCAATAGAGCTTTAGAATTTTGCGGTCGAGCTCGATATCGCGGGCCTGTTCGGCGGCTTCATGCAGGCGGATGAGGAGGCGGCGCAGCCGTGCATTTGCCGCATCGAGCGCGGCCAGCGAATAATCGCCGTCGGATGTTTCCACGGCGTCGCCGGGTGTCACGCCATGCCTCGGTCCAGCTTCCGCGATCAGCGCACGGAGCGTGGTGTTTTCCCACACCCGCACGGCGGCGCCGTCGGCGCTTTCGAGCGCGACCAGCCTGTTGACGAGGGCGATCAGGCGAAGGCGCGCCGCCGAGAACAGGCCGGCGTCCTCCGGCCGTGGTGGGGTCATCAGCGTCAGCATGCAGCCGTTGAGCAGCTCCGGCACCGTCGGCGTCATGACCAACCCTCCTCGACCAGCCGCGCCAGGAGGTCCGCCGTGATCCGGTCATGCCGGCGCGCGGTGTAGGTGCCGGTAAATCCCAGCACCAGATCGTTGCTGGCGACAAATTCTTTTGCCGACGTGGTCCAGATCGCACAGCCCTTCACCGCGCTGAACAGCTTCCACCATGCCAGCACGGATAGATCGACGCGGAGACCGCTTTCACGCTCCCAGATCGCGATCGCTTCCGCTTCCGGGATCGTCCCGGCGACCCGGCTATCATCGAAATGGCTCCATAACGGGTCGAAGCACCAGGCGAGGTCTTCGATGGGGTCGCCGAGATGCGCCATCTCCCAGTCGAGCACGGCGATGATCTTTCCCCGTCCGTCGTGCATGAAGTTGCCCGAGCGATAATCGCCATGCACCACGGAAATCTTTTGCGCCGGCTTTGGCGGATTGCGGCGCAGCCGGCGGATCGCGGCATGGACGATCGGCTGCGGATGACGTTCGTCGCGCTCGATCACCTCGCCCCAGTAGTCCAGCGCCACGCGCCAGCAGTTGGCGAGGGCAGGGGCGGCGCAGCAGTCGTTGATCGGCAGCGTTGCCGGATCGCGGCGGGCGATGCGCCCCAGAATCGCAAACAATTCGCGGCCGATCGCGCCGGCATGTTCGCCATAGGGCTCGAGATTCATCACCGACGGCACCTGACCGCCATCGATCCGGCTCATGATGAAGAACGGCCGCTCCAGCGCGCCGCCTTCGGTTTCCAGCACCAGCGGTTCGGGCACCGGAACGCTGCCGTGGAACGACTGGTAGGCCATGAATTCGGTTTGCCGGTCGGTGTCGATCAGGCCGCCGACGGGATCGCGGCGCAGGATCATCCCCCTGACCTTGCCGCCGACCTCCGCATCGAAGCGGTAGGTCTCGCGGCTGGCGCCGCCTGGAATGCGCGTGAGATCGTGCACCGCGACGCTTTCGCCCCAGTGCTTGCCGAGATATTGCTCCAGCCGCCGGCCGAGCGTTTCGCCCGAGGTCGACGAATTCATGGCGCGAAATCCAGCGTGGACTTGAACCCCGATGGCGCATGCGGGCCGAGCGCCAGTTGCTCCAATACGCCGCGCCCGTGATGGACGCGGCCTTGCGCATCGCGGCAGCTCACGTCGCACAGCGCCTGAACGTGGAGATGCTGTTGCTGTCGCACGTCGACATCATCAAGCACGATGTCTTCGCGCTCGACCGCGAGTTCGCCGTGGTTGAGCCCGTGCGCCCATTTCGGATGCCCATAGCCGAGGCCGAGCATGAAAAAGTTGTAGATCGGCGTGAACGTCGCTTCGAGCCGCTGCGAACCTTCTCCGAGCGTGACGGTGGCGGATGTTGCGTGCCGCGTGCCGGATTTCCAATTCAGCTGCGCGGCGGCGTGTTCGATTTCCTGCAGCGGGGCGTTGTCGGGCGCCCAGACTGCGCGGCGATTCCAGGGCAGGCCGGCGGCGTCGTCGTTGGAGTGGAAGAAAAGACTGGCGCTCTCGAAATTGCAGGGCGACCACAGCCAGAAGAATTGCGGCGGTGCCGCGGGCGCGAGCGCCTGCGGATCGCGGAGGCCGACGGGGCGAACGCCCCACGAGCGGTCGCGCGTGCCGACAAAGCCGTCGACCGGTTCGCGAACGCCGTCGAGTTCGATCCAGCCCTGATAGCGCCCGTTCTGCGTCAACCTGGTGTAGTCCATCAGGGTGCGCGGGCCGATCCGCCGGATGAAGCGCGGCTCCTCGATCGGGGCGCTGCGGCCGGTGAACACGATATCGGCGGATAGGCCATGGTCCGGCGCGTCGACGATCATGCGCAATTTGCGCAGGGGCTCGACGACCTCGATGCGGACAGGTCCGACGGCGAGGTCCATCCGCTCCATGTTGAGGCAACGCGAGGCATGCAGCGCGGTCTCGACGCCGTTGCGCACCACCACAAAGGCGGCATCCGCAATGTTGAGATGCGGATAGACGCCGAACGCCGCCGCGAAGAATGACGTGTTTCCGGGCTCTGTCGAATAGCCATTGAAGAAATAGCGGTCGTAGAAATTGCGGTCGGTCCCCGCATACGCCACCGGTTCCGGTGTCTGGTGGATCGGGTAATCATCGCCCTTGCTCAGCGCCAACGCGTTCGCTCCCGGTAAACGTCTGTGGCGTTTTTCGCCATTCTGGGATGCGGAGAGTACTGGCGCGGGAGGTGAATGCAAGGGGAGGCTCTGGCCGCGCAGCGTGGCGCGAATTCACTGGAGCCTTATCGGTTCTGATTGAATCAGAACCGGGCTCTACTCTCCTGGTTTGACGCGCTTTCTTTACGCGAACCGGCGTCCACCCCCGGATCAAGTCCGAGAGCAAGCTTCGCTCGAAAACGCTCTACGTAGGTTGATGAGCGTCTGCTTCAGTGGCGTTGTTGACAGGCTTTCTCTTAGAGAGGCAAAGCTGAACGAATTCCGCCAGGAACATCAGCGCCGATCGGCCGGGCAGGAAGAAATAGCCGCCGCCGTGAACCGTCACGAAGCTCTCGCCGCCCGGTAGCGCCAGCGAGCCGGCCGAGGTCGGGATCGTAAATCGCGTCGATGCACCTGATGGCTTCACCGCCACGATCGGATCGGGTTCGTTGGTCAGCCCGGCGAAGCTGGTAGAGCCCAGCCAAGATTGCTGGATGAATTCGAACTGGCGTTCGAGATCCGCGCATAGGCCAATGAACAGAAGGCCCTTTTCGCCTTCCTGTTGATAGGATCTGCCACGCCGCAACAGACGATGCCGGTTGGTGATCATCAGTTGCGAATCGTCTCCCGGCGCCAGGCTGCCGCGGGGATTGGTTCGGCGGATATGCGCGCCGAACGGACAATAGAGACCCTGGGGGTCATCGACCCCGAAGTTCAGGTCGGTATCGGTCTCTTCGAGAGAGCCGTCATCGTCCTGCGGCGGCGGAACAGGTCCGATCGGACGGACGATCAGCGGCACGCCGTCATGCCAGCGTCCCATCATCTTGGCTTCCACCCAGTCCCGTGTCACCGCGCCGCCGATCAGGCCGGTTAGCTGATCCGGGTCTCCCAGCGCCATTACGCAACGATCAGCGTAGGCGTGAAATTCGTCGACATGCTGTTCGAGTTGCCGGATCGCCAGGAAGGTGCCGTTGCGTCCGAAGTCGCGCACTTGCGGACGCGGATCCTGGAAGGCGGAGAAGCGGGTATCGCCCGCTGACGGGACCGATCCAAGCCGGTTGCCGGTGTCGCTTTCGCGGGCGACCACGGGCGTTGGCGGATAGTAGCCCTGGTTACTTTGGTAGCCGAGCAGGAATTCGCCGGGCGCCATGATGTCGCGGGGCTGTTGCGCACCGCTCGCAAAACGCTGGGTGCCGCGTATCACCGGCTGCGAAATGCCGTCGCGGAAGCCGAAGTGTTCGTAGCTGATGCCCTTTTCGATGTGGTCGGCGCTCTTTTTGGTCGGCTGAGTATTTAACTCGGTGATCGCAAGACCTGCGCCGGTCAGCGACGAACGATGCAGCTCGAACAGGGTGTCGCATTCCTCCTGCGATTTTCCATAGACAAAAATCGCCGCGTGAACCGCCTTGTCGGGGTCGGCATCCGACCAGCGCCATGACGACGGTTCGGATGCAGCATAGTCGCCGAGGATGCGCTGTCGCGACGACATTCCAAGATTGAACGCGGTAGGGAATGTCGACAGCGTGTCGAACCCGCAATCGTTCGATTCCTTGAGGAGGTGGGACAGGCCTGCCGCCGTAAAGGCGACGCAGGTTGCCGAAGGCTCTTCGCCGATCAGCGGCCGGTCGCCGAACGTGACCTGCAAACGCTCATCCGGCTCCGGATCTCCGGTACCGTGCGGATCCCATGTGCCGGACACCAGCGATGCCAGCCATCTGGCGCAGACATTGCGATCGTCGGGCAGGCGGATGGCAGCGAACTTCATATAGGGAAGCCGCTTGAAGCCGCGGAATACGACGGACTGCACCTCCGGGGTCTCAATCACCGTATCGGTCTTCGGCATCGAGCCGAAATAGCTGAGCCATGCACGGGCCTGCGAGTCGGTGGTTGCGCGCGCCAGCTCCCAGGAGATTACAGCGTTGTTGCGCAGCTGATCTGCGGTCAGATGCGAGAAGTGGTGAAACCAGAATTGCGTCGGCTGCTGCTGGCGACGAACCCATCGCTTGAAGCGATCGCCGTCTTGTGCGCCGCCTTGGACCAGCCATTTGGTGCGCGGAAAACCGACGGCATTGCTCCAGGCCGCGTTCTGGCCCAGATAGGCCTTGGTGACGAAATCCTCGAGATAACTTTCCCAACTGCCGTCGTAGTTGGAGAGGAACACCAGGCGCTCCGATCCCGGCGGCCGGAACCAGCGCGCGAAATGGATCGTCCCCATGTTGACGATGTAGCCGGGGCGGAAGGCGCGGCTCACGACGAGTTCGATCCCCCACAGCGCGACGCCGAGCGTGAGCTTCCGGAACCAGCCGGGTTTGAGCGGCGAGACCGACAGAAAATGATTCTGCTCGCAGTTGGGATCGTTTTCGCGTTTCGCGATCTCGCGAACCTTCGCGAGATTGGGGTCGAGATCTTCCGGCCGGTCAGTGATGTCGGCCCAATGCAGTCGTGCGGCAAAGGCGCCGACGAGGATGCCGACCAGCGTCGCGGCGCCGATACATCCCGCGACCAGCGAAATGAGGCATTGCCCGATTGTCGTCAGAAGATGCGCCGGCGCGAACGACAGCGTGAAATCGTACCATATGAAGCATAAAACGCTGACGATGATCGCGATCGCCGCCAGGATAAAGTAGGTCGGAAACAGCGTTGGTGAGGACAGCACTGCGGCGAGACGGCTATCCGGCTTTGTCCAGCAGAGGGTCGGCGGTTCCTGGCGGCTTGGGATCGTCAGATAGCGCCTGAAGGCAGGGCCGCGTTCCAGCAGCGACCTTGTTTTTGGATCGTTCATTGCGCGTAGTCTGGGCTTGTCGTGAATGAGGTCGCGAACGAACTGCAGGGCATTGGTGGCGTGGCTGCCGATACCGGCATGAACCTCCACGAAATGATCGACGGCTTCGCGGCAGAACTTCGCCAGATCGTCCTGTTGCTGGATGCTTGCTATCGACTGGCCGGGCAAGCCGAAGAAGCACAATCCGGCCGTTCCCCATGGTCGCGCCTTCAGCTTGATCTCGCTGGCTCTCAGCAATTGGCCGAGCACCGGACCGGTGCTCGCCGGGACGGGAGTGGTGTCGCCGTTCGCAGCCGATCGGAACAGGCTCAGCAGCCACGGGCTGGCAGAGGCATCGACCGCGTCGATCAGCCTGTCGGAAGTCCCGTCGCCATTCACTTCCAGCAGCAGATACGGCGCCGGGGCAATCGGATCGCCAAGATCGATGACGTTGAGCGAAGCGAAATGAACGAGGTTCGTGCGCTGGAGTGCGTCACGCATATTTGGTTGTGGTTGCGCGCCAAGATTCTCGATCGCCTGACGCCAGGCGTTGATGTCAGCTTGTGCGGTAAGCGGCGCCAGCACGGTGACCATGCTCTGGATTTGCGATCCGTAGGCAGGCTTGAACTCCATGTCGAGGCGGCGGGGAAACACGCCGACCCGGTAGATCTGTCCCCACTGATCCTTTCTGACGTGCACCGCGTCCCTGGACAGCAGCGATTCGAAGATCGCGGTGATCTGCGCCATCGCCAGCGTCTTGCCGAGGCAAGCATGAACGCCGGATCCGAACACCAGTTCATAGCCCCTCGACTGGCGGTCGCGCATCGCCGAGGCGGTTGCGACCAGCAAGACCGATCCGGCGGCAATCCGGTGTGAGCCCGACGCTGTCGTGACGGTTGCGTCCTGCGCGGCATAGCGCCATTGCCCCGGGTTGAGCGCCGGGTTGAGCCGTGCCGCCTCGAACAGAAGTTGCTCCAGCCGGTCGCGCGCCGACGGGTCGTCGCTGCTGCGCGCTTGCTTCGCCGCCGCGGCGACCGCATCCAGTCCGTCTGGTTTCCGCAACAGCTGCTCGAGGATGTTGCCGGCCGCCAGGGTCGTGGTCGGGATGAATCCCGTGATCATGCCGACCATGATGGCGCGAATTTCAGCTGGCGGCGTTCCGGTGTCGACGAGGCGTTCAAGGATCGTCTTGCCCAGTCCTTCGGTCGGCATTGGCGGGTCGACCGGGAGCCGCGCCATGGCGGCATCGATCACGGATCGTACCCGCGCTGCCCCGGCAAGGGCGAGCTTGCGGGTCGCGGGCTTGCCGAACGGATCGGCGAACAGCAACGCCGATATCGACATCGACCATTCGGCGAAAGCGTCGGGGTCGTCGACGCCGAGCCCGAAGAATTCGGCGCAGGTCTCGGACGCCACCCTGGTGATGAGATCCTTCATGACATCGATACGGCCCTCGGACGCATCGAGCAGCGTATCGGCGATCTGCCGTGTCCGCTGGATCAGCCATTTCGCGTCCTGTTCGCCGATCAGGTCGCGAATAAGGTCATGTTGGCGCTGCTGCTCGACACCTTCGAGGCCGAGGACAAACGTTGCGGCACCGCCGCCGAGCTCCTTCATCTCCGGGCCGTACGGCACGCGGAAGATGTCGTGCTTGGCGAGCACGTCGCGCACGTCGGCGTCGCGGGTGATGATGACCAGCCGGCCGAATTTCGGGATCGGCCAGCATGCCCGGAAGAAAGCGAACGTTACCCGCAACGACCACAGCCAAAGCCGTCGGAGAACCGGCGACCAGGACCGATCGGCGCCGAGGTCGTTAAAATCGAATTCATCTTCGTCGGATGCGTTCCCGTTCCCGGATATCGCCTGGGCTGCGGTAATCTTGTCGAAATATTTCAGCGTCCACCCGGCGAATAGTCCCCCTGCCGCCTTCGCGTCCCCCATAACTTCCCCTTCGTTCTGAAATAACCTTCGCGCTCTAACGTCGTGAATTATTGCCTTCGGTCGCGAGGCGGGTGCGTCCCGCCGAGAGCGAAGCGACCGACTCGACAAACCGATGGTTCACCGAGCGGTCTTCAAATGGAATCCAGTCAATATACTTGGTCGTAAAGCGCGGCCTGACGGCCCGGAGCTCCTCAAACGCCACCTTGGCCTGCTGCGTTTCGCCCAGTCTGAAAAGGGCGTCGATCTTGACCATATGGGCGTACCAATATTGTTCCCGCCGGACGATGGCCAGATCCGCATAGGCGATCGCTTCCCGGTAATCCCTGAGCAGGCTGGACCTCATGGCCAGTTCGCCAAGGACGAAGAACAGATGCACGTCGAACGGACTGAGCCGTCGCGCCAGTTCGAGGTGCCCGCCAGCCTTCTCATGCCCGCCGGATAGATTCAGGGTGGAGCCGATCTGGGCGTGCGCAATGGCCAGACTCGGCGTCAGTTCGACCGCCTGGTAGAGCAGGTCCAGCGCGGGTTGCATGTGCCGCAACCAGGTCTCCGCCGTGCCCGCAAGCCAGTAGGCCCGGCCGTCGGACGGATCGGCGCGCATCGAGCGCTGGGCGAGGCCCCGCATTTCCTGCACCCGATTCCCCGACTCCCGACCGGTCCAGATCGCCCAGGCCAGTCCATGGGTGACGTTGATCAGGGCTTCCGGGGAATGAGGATCGAGTGCAAGCGCCCTGGCGAACAGCTCCTGCGCCTGATCCGAATCCGCATGATGCAGTCGGTTCAAATGCCAACGACCGCGCCAGAGCAGATCGGTGATGTTCGCGTTCGACGGCACCCGTTCCCGCGCGCTTGATTGCTCGCCGTGATCGATCTTGGCGCCGAGATGCGCCACTAGCACTACTTTGGCAGATTATTGCAATTGATCGGCGAAACTGGATTCCCGAATCAGATTTTCAATGATTCATGGGTGGTCGGCTTTTGGAGGGCCGACCATGGTGAACACGACACCGAAGTGGGAAGACGAGCTTGGACGCTGGCTCAAGCCATTCCTGGATCGCTTGGGTCACAAGGCCCGGCGACGGATGTGTCCGCTTTATATCTCGGGACTGATTGGACCAGGCGATCGCAAGAGCGTCCAGCCGATGGCGGCGCGGCTGGCACCGGGCGACTATGACCAGTTGCATCATTTCATCGCTGATGGTGTCTGGGATGC
The DNA here is from genome assembly GCF_900099825.1 of Bradyrhizobium ottawaense. Lineage (NCBI taxonomy): Bacteria > Pseudomonadati > Pseudomonadota > Alphaproteobacteria > Hyphomicrobiales > Nitrobacteraceae > Bradyrhizobium > Bradyrhizobium ottawaense. Next base: position 5,191,888 of record NZ_LT629693.1, read on the forward strand.
GGCGCCATTGGAGTCGGAATTGCTGGTTCAGGCCGATCGCCTCGTTGGCGGCAGTGATGCGGTGCTGGTCATTGACGACACCGCGATGCCGAAGAAGGGCGATCGTTCGGTTGGTGTGGCTCCTCAATATGCCTCATCTCTCGGCAAGACGGCCAATTGCCAAACGTTGGTGTCGCTGACGCTTGCGCGGGGTGAAGTGCCGGTCATGGTGGCGTTACGTCTCTTCGTTCCCGAGAGTTGGACGAGCAATCCGGTGCGTTTGAAGCGTGCGGGCGTTCCAGTCGAGCACCGCGCAGCGCGGACCAAGCCAGAGATCGCCTTGGCGGAGATCGATCGCGTGATGGCAGCCGGTATGCGCTTTGGCTGCGTGCTGGCGGATGCCGGTTACGGCCTCAGCGCGCCGTTCCGTCAGGGGCTAACGACACGCGGCCTGGCCTGGGCCGTCGGTATCCCTCGTCACCAGAAGGTTTATCCGGTGGAGGTTAAATTGATCTGGCCGGTCGCCGGTCGAGGTCGTCCCCGCAAGCGGCACATTCCCGATATCCTGTCGAGGGCAGCCGAAGACATGCTGGCCAATGCTAAGTGGCAAAATGTGAGTTGGCGAAACGGGACCAAGGGCCGGCTGGAAGCTCGCTTCGCCGCGATTCGCGTGCGGACCGCTGATGGACCTCCGCAGCGGATCAAGGACATGGGCCAGCAGCATCTTCCGGGGGACGAAGCCTGGCTTATCGGCGAACACAGGACGTCGGGGGAGAAGAAATATTATCTCGCCAATATGCCGGCCGAGATGAATCTGCGCACGTTAGCTGCCACGATCAAAGCTCGATGGATTTGCGAACAGGCCCATCAGCAGTTGAAAGAGGAACTCGGGCTTGATCACTTCGAGGGACGATCCTGGCAGGGCCTTCATCGTCATGCGCTCATGACCATGATCGCTTACGCATTCCTCCAGCATCGCCGTCTCGCACAAGCGGGGCGGAAAAAAAAGAATCAACGGTCCACCGCCTCAGCCGAGCCTGCCGGCCGTACGCCAAGCCATCGTCGATCTCATCGTTCAACCACGACCTCAGCGATGCCCGTACTGTAGAAGACAAATCGGCGGAAAGCAGCAGCGTGAATAAATCTGCCAAAGTAGTGCTAGCTCCTGCAGACATTCGTCGAACGCGGTCGCAATCACCGATCGGCCGATCTCGATCCGTTTCGACCAGACCGCCTGAAGCCGCACCGCCTCATAGAGCGTGACGTCGATCCGCATCAGGTCTGCCGCGGTCCGGATCGATCCGTCGAGGAAATATTTGGCGCCGAGCCCTCGCGCTTCCTGACTGGAGATCGTCGCACCCCGCGGGTCGCCGGAGTCGCCGGCGATCACCGCCAGCCATCGCACGCGCGACAGACGGTTGATCAATTCCTGCTTGAAGCCCTCGGCAAAATAGGCGTCGTCCGGGTCGCCGGTCAGGTTTGTAAAGCGCAGGATCGCCAGCGAGGGGCCATCGCTTGCGGCCTGTCCCGGCCAGATCGGGCTGGATACGGAGATGGCGGCCGGGGCCCGCGGCGGTGCGGCCCTGGTCGCAGCGTTATCTGCCGCGGACCTGAGCAGGCGCGCGCGTTGCTCGCGCAGCCAGTCTTCAAAGGCTTCCTCCCCGGGAATATCGATCCCCTCGAGGAACTCGCCGGACTGACCGGCGCCGTGTGTGCCGGCCTCGTCGTCCGGTTCGAAAATGTCGACACTGACGATGCTGAGGTCGAGCCGTACCCGGTCCCGCTCGCAGATCAGCGGCGTCCAGGACGGGCGGTTGAGACGCTGGCGCAAGTCCGACAACTCGCGCCGCAGGCTACCGTTCGCCTCCTTCGGCTCGCGGCTGCCCCACAGTTGGGTCTGGAGCCAGCCGCGGGCCCGCTCGCCGTCCTTGGAAACGGCAAGCATTGCAATCAGCGCCGCGCCCTTGCGGCTGGAAATTACAATCCGGCGCCCTTCCGGGTCCACGAAGCTGAATGGACCGAGCAGACGAAGCTTAAATTTCGACGTCCAAGTCAACATTCAGCAGCCATCCCCACCTCCGATGATAGCCGACAAACCGCAACTTTCACGCTTTTTTTTCGATTTCTGAACGTTGCGGTCGCGGCTCGCGCAACGGCGCGATGCCAGGTTTTCAGCGCGCGCTGAATTCGGGGAACTGCGGGCGGCAAGGCCCGTCGGTTTTCCGACATTCACGCGGGCCGGGTGCGTGGAGATCGATCTCGACGCGCGCACCGCTGCACGATGAATCCGGAAATGTTTCACGCAAGGGTTGCGGATGCTGAGTCCGGTTCGGGATGTCAATTCCGGTCGAGGGCGAACTAAAACAGGGGCGCCCTTTCGGCGGACTCAAGCCGCGGCTCGGGGAGTTGCGGCAGGAAAAGATCGGCGGTCGGGCCAACGCCTGACCCTGCCGCGGGGCCGCATGTCACTTCTGAGCAATTCAGCCCTTCACGCGTCGCATCGTCATCGAATGGCGAAAGCGGGCTGCGGGATGGGTATTGATCGCGACCTGCGCGATCTTGCCGGTCGCGAGCTTGTAGGTGCGTTGCACCTCGAGCGCCGTGGTGCCGGGCTTGACCTTCAGGCCGCCGGCCAGTTCCGGCGAAATCAACGCCGCCGCGATATCCTGATGGACTTCCACAATACTCTGGCCGAACAGGTCTTCGATCAGATGAAAGATCGGGCCGGTGTGACGCTGCAGCAGGCGGCCGACCGCGGCAAACTCCCGGTTGATGTAAACCTCGGTCCAGCAGATCGGAAATTCATTCCCGTCGGTGTGGCGAAGACCGCGGACCGACAGCCATTCTTCGCCGCTGGCGATGCCAAGACGAGCGGCGAGCTTGGCATCGACGACGATCATCTCGATCGCGTCGATCGCAAACCGGACGCCGGTGGCGAAGGCGACGAGGTCGTTGATCGACATCACCTCGTGGACGAAGGAGTCGGCCGGGCGCGGCGGCACCACGATCGTTCCGGCCCCTTGCCGCGAGGATACCAGATTGTCCTCGCGTAACCGTCGCAATGCCTCGCGTACGGTGTAGCGACTGACAGAAAACCGCTCGCACAGTTCTTCCTCGGTCGGAAGCTGCGATCCGACCGGATGCACGCCGCTGACGATCTCGTCCTTTAGCGCGCGCACGACCTGGAGATAAAGCGGATCGTCGGATTTGACCTCGGCCGGGGCGCGCGTCTGCGGCCTCACTTTCGGTGAGTTCGCCTTGCGCGTCCTGGTTTCAGTCTTCGATGCCATGGCCTCTCTTGGCGATCAGCGCGGTCCGCTCAAAACTCATGAAGGGCGTGCCGTCTCCCTTCTTGCCGATCGTTCGTACGGTGACAAGGCCTTGTCCAGGCCGCGATGCTGATTCTCGCTTTGCCAGCACCTCTGATTCGGCGTAGATCGTATCGCCGACGAACACCGGCGCGGTCAGCTTGATGTCGTTCCAGCCGAGATTGCCGATGGCCTTCTGGCTGATGTCGCTCACGCTCATTCCGACCACCATCGACAACGTCAGGCAGCTGTTGACCAGCGGCTGCTTGAACTCGGATTTGGCCGCGTAGACCTTGTCGAAGTGCAGCGGGTGGGTGTTCATCGTCAGCAAGGTGAACCAGGTGTTGTCGCTTTCGGTGATGGTGCGGCCGGGGCGGTGCTCGTAGACGTCGCCGATATTGAAGTCGTCATAGTAGCGGCCGAAACTTTCGCGATAGCGCTGGGGACCGATTTGATCGTGGCCTTGCATGTCATTACTCCGAAGCTGAAGCATTCCCGAGAAACTGGGTGGTGTGTTCGCCGAGGGCCGGTTCGTGCAGGTTCGGGCGTGCCGGCTCATGGCTGAAGCGAATGGGAGGACCGATGTGGCGGCGGTCCAGTCCGTCGTGCTGGATCATCCCGCGGGCCAGCAGGTTCGGATGCGCAAGCGCTTCCGGAAGCGTGTTGACGCAGCCGTAGCAGACATCGAGCGTCGCAAGGTAAGTGTTCCACTCGGCCAGCGGCTTTCCGCGAAATTCGGCCGCGAGGAATTCCATCACCGGCCGCTGGTGCGGGCCCGGTCCGCGCAGGCACAACTCGGCCAGCTCCGGACGGCCGAAGGCGCCGAGCAGGTTATGAATGAACTTCGGCTCCTGCCCGGCCAGCACGAGGTAGCGGCCATCCTGCGTCTCGTAAGGACGGTAGAAAGCGGCGCCTCCGGTGGTTCGCTCGTGCGCGGCGATCGGTTGGCGGTTTTCGGCGAATGCCGGCCCCAGGATGTTCAGCATGCCGCCGACCATGACCTCATGCATGCTGATATCGATGTGGTCGCCAAGCCCGGTGCGCTCGCGCCGCAGCAGCGCCATCAGCACGCCGGACAGTCCTTGAAGCCCGGCGAGAACGTCGGCGGCGGGGATGCCCGGCATGGCCGGCTTGCCGTCATTGCCCAGCGTCATGCTGAGCAGTCCACTTTCGGCTTCGAGCGCGAGATCGTGTGCCGGACGGCCACGGAGTTCGCCATCCTGTCCGAATGCGCTGATCGAGCAGTAGACAATGCGGGGATTGCGGGCGCGCACGGCCTCATATCCGACGCCGAGGCGATCGACCGCCCCCGGGCGAAACGATTCCACGAACACGTCGGCGGTCTCGCAGAGGGCGAGCAGGGTGTTGCGTTGCGCGTTGTCCTTGAGATCGAGCACCACGCTCTTCTTGCCGCGATTGAGGTTGCGGAAGAACACCGTGCTCGGTCCGTCGGAAAGTCCGATGTGCCGGCCGGGATCGCCCTCGCCGGGCGCTTCGATCTTGATCACCTCGGCGCCGTGATCGGCCATGGCGAGGGTCAGATACGGACCCGGCAGGAACACCGAGAGGTCGATGACGCGGATGCCTTCGAGCTTCATGAGGAACCCGCAGGTTCGGCGGAACGGACCTTGCCGACATAGGCCGCGTTGTCGGCGCCGAATGGCGAGCAGGGCGCCTGGCTGAGACGCTGCCCGTTGATCTTGATCGGGTTCGCCAGCACCCGCATCTCGGGCTTGGCGGGGTGCGAGATGACGTTGATCATGTCGGTGGTCTTGAGGAAGGGATTGTCGAGAGCCTGCGCCAGGTCGAGTACCGGTGCGACCGGCAGCACGCCGTTGAACTTGCCGAGCCAGTAGGCCGTGGTTTGCTTGCTCAGCTCGCGATCGATGATTTCGGTCAGGGCGTCGCGGTTGGCTTGACGCGTCGTCATGGTCGCAAAGCGCGGATCGGCTAGCAGATCCGCTTTTCCGATCGCGCCGACGAATTCGTTCCAGAACTTGTCGGTCATGCACATGATGAACAGCCAGCCGTCGGCGGTCGGAAAGGTCTGTACCGGGGCCACTGAATAATGCGCGCTGCGACGCTGGCGCATCGAGACGTGTCCCTCGTTGAGGTACCAGGTGGCGACATAGCCGAGTTGATGCAGCGCGACGTCGAGCAGGCAGGTATCGACGTCGCACCCCTTGCCGGACGACCGCGCCTGGATCACCGCGGACAGAAGCCCGACGGCCGCGGTCAAGCCCGTGGTCTGATCAATGATCGAGGGGGCGCCGAGGCGGGAGGGCGGCCCGTCAGGCTCGCCGGTGAGGTGCATCAGGCCGGATTCCGCCTGCATCAGGTAGTCGTAGCCGGGCCACGAGGCGCGCTCGTTGTTGCGGCCGTAAGCCGAAAGATGCACGCATACGAGCCTGGCGTTGACCGCCGACATCGACTTGTAGTCGAGACCGAGCCTGGCGGGCAGATCGCCCCTGAGGTTGTTGAGCAGGGCGTCCGCGGTCGCCGCCAACTCGTTCAGCGCGGCTTTGCCCTCATCGGTGCGCAGGTCGATGGAAACGCTCTTCTTGTTGATGTTGAACGCCTGATAGTACTCGCTGTCGTTGTCGCCCAGCATGAACGGGCCGGTCTTGCGCGAAGGATCGCCGCCGATCGCGGCGTTCTCGACCTTGATGACCTCGGCGCCGAGGTCGGCAAGCAGCATGGTCGCGTAGGGTCCTGCGCCGAACTGCTCCACCGAAACGATTCGCACGCCCTGGAGTGGCTTCATAGCGCGGGGTTCCTTTTGATGTGCTGCTTGGAAATGATGATGCGCTGCATTTCGTTGGTGCCTTCGCCGATGCAGGTCAGCGGCGCGTCGCGATACAGGCGTTCGATGTCGTATTCGCGCGAATAGCCGTTGGCGCCGTGAATCCGCATGCCCTCGATCGAATTCTCCAGCGCCGCCTCGCTGGCGAAATATTTGGCCATGCCGGCTTCCATGTCGCAGCGTTCGCCGCTGTCGAAGGCGCGCGCCGCATCCAGCGTCAGCAGCCGCGCGGCCCGTGCCCGCGTCGCCATCTCGCCGATCTTGAGCGCAATCGCCTGATGTTCGCAGATCGGCTTGCCGAAGGTCTTGCGGATCTGCGCGTATTCGGTCGCCAGCTTGAGGGCGCCTTCCGCGATGCCGACGCCGCGCGAGGCGACATTGATCCGTCCGAGCTCGAGCCCGCCCGTGGTCTGGAAGAAACCCCGGCCCTCGACGCCGCCGATCAGATGGTCGGCAGGGACGCGATAATCCTCGAAGATCAGCTCGGCCGTATCGATCGACTTGTAGCCGAGCTTCGGCAATTTGCGGCCGACCTTGAAGCCCTGCATCTTCGGCGTGATGAACAGGCTCATGCCGTTGTAGCGGGGTTTGGCGTCGGGATCGGTCTTGACCAGCATCGCCAGGCACGACCCCTCGGCGCCGTTGGTGATCCATGTCTTGGTGCCGTTGATGACGTAGTGATCGCCGTCGCGCCGCGCGACCATGCGAATGCCCTGCAGGTCGGTGCCGGCGTCCGGCTCGGTGAGGGCGAGGCCGCCGCGAATTTCACCGGTCGCAAGCTTGGGCAGCCATCGCGTCTTCTGCTGCGGCGTGCCGAATTTCTGGATCGCGAGCGCGAGCATCAGGTGCGAGTTGATGATCCCGGTCACCGACATCCAGACCGAGGAAATGCTCATGATGATCTTGGCGTAGGTGGTCGCAGACAATCCGAGGCCGCCATATTCCGGGCTGATGATCGCGCCGAACAGTCCCAGCTCCTTCATCTGCTCGACCACATGCGTCGGATAGCGGTCGGCATGATCGTATTCGCGAACGATCGGTTTGAGCTCGCGGGCGACCCAACGCTCGATGGAATCGAGCATCTGCGTCTCTTCCTCGGTGTCGATTTGCGCGTTTCGGATCGCATCAGCCATCGGCAGAGTCTCACAAGTTGTCCGGACAAATATTTGGAGGTGCTACAAAACGTCTATAACTCGAGCCTTGACGTCAAGTAAAGTCCTCAGTAGTTGTCTGGACAATAGCAAGCGCTGGTCGAGAGGGAGAAATTCAATGTCAGGCGAACGCGCGGGATTTCCGCAGGCAACACCGCCTTCGCGCAAACTCTCGATTTGCAGCGCGCCGGAATCTGCTTCATGCCGCTGACGGAACTCCTCATCGGCGGAATACTGCTCGGCGGCGTCTATGCGCTGATGGCGTGCGGGCTCAATCTCATCTTCGGCGTCATGCGCGTGATCAACTTCGCGCATGGGGATATTCTCGCGGTGGCCGCGCTCTCGACGGTTTCCATCGTCGTCGGTTTCAAGCTGCCGTTCTGGCTGGCCGTGATTCTGGTTCCGACCGGCTGCGCGCTGCTCGGAATATTGATCCATGTGCTTATCCTGCGGCGGATCGAAAGCGCGCCGATGATCATGTCGCTGCTCGCGACCTACGCGCTCTCGACCATCCTGGTAAACGTCGCGATCCTGATCTGGGGCGGCGGCTACAGTGGTCTGCCCGGCGTACTGGGCGGTTCGATCCGGCTTCTTGGGGTCAATGTCTCGGTCTCGCGACTGGTGTCGTTTGTCTGTGCGATCGGCGTCAGCCTGGCCATTTGGTGGCTGTTGCAGTTCACCCGCTTCGGACGCGCGGTGCGGTCGGCCTCGCAGGCTCCGGAGCTTGCAAGCATTTCCGGCATTGCGGTCGAGCGTGTCAGGCTCGCGACATTCGCGCTTGGTTCCGGCATGGCCGGGCTTGCCGGCGTTCTGGTCGCGCCGGCGTTCGCCATTGATCCCCAACTCGGTTCGCGATTCATCATCAAGGCGTTTGCGGTGATCATCGTCGGCGGCATGGGCAGCTACCCCGGCGCCATGCTGGCCGCGCTGCTGCTCGGCGTGGTCGAGGTCGTGGGCAGCTATTTTGCGGGTGCCGTGATCGGCTCCGCATTCCTGTTTTTGCTGATGCTCGGCGTTCTCCTGGTCCGGCCGCGCGGGTTGCTTGGTGCGGGAGTTCGGATATGAAGCAACTGGGTCCCTTCGGCGTCTTCGCCATTGCAGCCGTCGCAGCCGGCGTGGTGCCGCTGGTCGGGTCCGACTACGCGGTGTCGTTCTCGATCCAGTTGCTGATCTTCCTGGTGCTTGCGTATTCCTGGAACCTGATTGGCGGTTACACCGGCTATACCCATTTCGGCCAGGTCGCCTTTTTCGGCATTGGCGCCTATGTCGGCTCGCTCCTGATCTTTCACTGGAACGTGCCCTGGTATCTGGCCGCGCTGGCTGCCGCGCTGGCCGGGGCAATGACCGCGTTGCCGCTCGGCGGCGCGATGCTGCGGCTCAAAGGTCCGTTCTTCGCCATCGGCATGTTCGGCCTCGCCCGCGTCCTCGAGGCGTTTGCGCTCGGCTTCGATGGTATCACGCAAGGCGGGACCGGCATTTATCTGAAGCCGCTCGGCGATCTCAAGCCGCTGTACTACGTCGTCGCCGCGGTGGCTGCGGTGATGATGCTGCTGACCTGGCGGCTCGACAATTCACGGCTCGGGCTCAAATTGCTGGCGATCCGTGAGGACGAGAATGCCGCCGAGTCGCTCGGTATCCCGACCACGCGTCTCAAGATCGGCGCGTTCGTTGCGTCCGCGGTGGCGCCGGCCGCGATGGGGTGCCTGTACTCGGTCTATCTCGGCTTCATCGATCCGCCGACCGCATTCGCGTCGAATATCGAACTCACCACCATCGCCATGGTGTTGCTGGGCGGCATGGGCACCGTGCTGGGTCCGCTGTTGGGCGCCATCGTGCTCTCCGTCGTCAACGAGGTCCTGTGGGCGAACTATCCGCAGATCTACCTCGCTTCGGTCGGCGTCATCGTTCTCCTGGCCGTGCTGTTCACGCCGCGCGGGCTCGTCAACATCGGCATGAAGGGCGGATGGCTGGCGCTCGGCCGGCCTCTGTTCCGGCGGCCCGCCCAACCCGCGAGCCAATCGTCATGACCGACCCGATACTCGTTGTCGAGAACGTGTCGAAGCGGTTCGCCGGCCGCATTGCGCTGGAGAACGTCAGTATCGACGTCACGCGCGGGTCGATGACCGGGGTGATCGGACCGAACGGTTCGGGCAAATCGACGTTATTCAACATCATCGCCGGTACGCTGCGGCCCGATATCGGGCGCGTCATCGTCGGCGGACGTGACATCACGCGGGCAAGCCCGGCGGAAATCTGTGGCCACGGTGTTGCGCGCACGTTCCAGATCAGCAGGCTGTTTGCGGAAATGACCGTCCTTGAAAACCTCGTTGCGGTCGCGCGGGGCAGGGATGATCGCGCCGCGATCGAGCTTGCCATGGAACTGCTCGATTTCCTGGAAATCACCGCAATCGCCGACAAGTGGACATCCGAACTTTCCTATGGGCAGCGCAAGCTGGTCGAGATCGCGCGGGCGCTGATGCTTCAGCCCAAGATACTTCTGCTCGACGAACCGTTCGCCGGCATCAATCCGCGGCTTCAAAACCGCATCGTCGAGCATTTGCACGCGCTTTGCGCCAGAGGCATCACGGTCTTCTTCATCGATCACGAGATGCGGATCGTGCTGAGCGAGTGCGATCTCGTTTATGTGCTCGCCGAGGGCCACGTCATTTCCAGAGGCGACACCCAAACGGTCCGTAATGACGCCAGGGTACTTGAGGCTTATTTCTGAACAATCGGCGGCAACGAATCCGCAAAGGGAGGGAAAAATGATCAGAACAACGATTCTCGCTGCAGTGATGGCCGCGCTGACGTTACCGAATGCGGTAAACGCCGCCGAACCCGTGAAAATCGGCGTGGCGCTGTCGCAGACCGGCAACCTCGCCGACTCGGCCGCTCCCTATTTCAAGGGGCTCGATCTCTGGCGCGAGCAGGCCAACGCGCGCGGCGGACTGTCCGGCCGGACGATCGAGTTTGTCGTCTATGACGACCGCTCCGATCCCGCGACCGCCGCGCGGCTCTACGAGCGCCTGATCACCAGCGACAAGGTCGATTTCGTGATTTCGTCGCTCGGTTCGGCGACGGCCGCAACCGGGTCGGCGGTCGCGGAAAAGCACAAGATGCTGATGATCAATGGCGGCGGCGCCGCGGAAGCCATCCAGCAGCGTGGTTTCAAATATGTATTCCAGACCGCGGCCCGGATCTCGTCCTATGCCGACGGCGTCCTGCCCATGATCCAGAAATACGGGGTCAAGAGCATTGCGCTGGTCTCCCGCGACTATGCTGCGGCGCGCGACATCAGCAAGGCCATCAAGCAGACGATCGACGGCAAGGACGTGAAGGTCGTGATCGACGAATATTTCCCGGCGGGAACGGCTGACTTCTCGTCGCAGATCGCCAAGGGCCAGCAGCTGAAGCCGGACCTGTGGATCGGGCTGCTCTATCCCAGCGAGGCGATCGAAACCGTTCGGCAGTTTCATTCGATGAACTACATGCCGAAGCTGTTCGTCGCCAACGGAGTGTCGCAGGATGACTTCATCACGGCGGCGGGCAAGGACGCCGAATATGCCGTTGGCATGTCGCTGTACGAACCGTCGCTGCCGAGCGAGGGCAACAAGGAGTTCGTCAAGACCTACCGGGACAAGTTCAGTTCCGACCCCGGCTACTACGCGGCGTTCGGCTTCGTCGCCGGCACCGTGCTCGAAGCCGCTGTAAAAAAGGCAGGTTCGACCGACACCGAAAAGGTTCGCGAGGTCCTCACCAGCCTGAAGCTCGGAACCGTCATGGGCAAGCACGAGGTCGACCCCAACACGTACATGCAGATTGGCGTGCGCGGACTTCTCGTTCAGGTCCAGAACGGCAAGCGCGAGGTGATCTGGCCGGAGGACTACAAGACGACCGAGCCGAAGCTGCCGATACCGGCATGGGACAAGCGGTGAGGGCGGCATGAAAGACGAGGCTGCGCCGCTCGAGCTTCGCGATGTGACGTCGGGTTATGGCGACGTTCCGGTGATCCGGCGCGCCAGCATGATCTTTCGCGAACGGCTGATCACGACGATTGTCGGCTCGAACGGGGCCGGCAAATCCACCGCGATCAAGGTCGCGGCCGGGCTGCTGCGCGCCTGGCAAGGTAGCGTGTCGACGTATGGCACCGATATCACGCGCGAGCCCACCGACCGGCGGGTTTATCGCGGCATTGCCTATGTGCCGCAGGGTCGCATCGTGGTTCCAGAGATGACGGTGCGCGACAATCTCATGATCGGCGCCCATATCCTGGGCAGCGACCGGCGCGCGATCGAGGCGGCAACCGAACGGGTGTTGCAGCTGTTTCCGGCGTTGAAGACGCGCATGAAGCAACACGCCGACACCATGAGCGGCGGCGAGCAGCAGATGCTGGCGATCGGCCGCGCGCTGATGACGAGCCCGAAGGTCATCATGCTGGACGAGCCTTCGCTCGGGCTTTCGCCAAAATATGTCGAGATCGTCTTTGAGCGCCTGCTGTCGCTGCGGGACGCCGGCATGACGGTCGTGATGGTTGAGCAGAAGGCCTCGCATGCACTCGGCATGTCGGATCGCGGTTATGTGATGCACCTCGGACAGGTGGCCTATGAGGGCGCAGCACGGGACTTGCTGGCGAACGACGACGTCAAGCGGCTGTTCCTCGGTGAAATCCCCGAAAGCCTGAAAGCACTGAATTTTACCGATGCATGATGCTCCGCACCAGATCTCGCGCGAGGCCGCGATCGCCGCCGTGGATGAAGCCATCCAGTCGCGCCAATCCGTCCGCGCGTTCCTTCCCAAGCCCGTCGGGCGAACCGTGGTCGAGGAACTGCTTCGGCTTGCGAGCCGAAGCGCCAGCGGCAGCAACATTCAACCGTGGCGTGTCAGGGTGATTGCCGGCGACGCCAAAGCGCGTTTGACCCAAGGCATTTCCGATGCCGTCGCCCGCGACGGTTTCGAACCTTACCAGCGCGAGTGGAACTACTATCCGGTCCGCTGGCGCGAGCCCTTCCTCGCGCGGCGGCGCCAGATAGGCTGGGACATGTACAGCCTGCTCGGTGTCGCCAAGGGTGACTTCGAGGGCACCCAGCAGGCCAGGATGCGCAACTACGAATTCTTCGGCGCGCCGGTCGGCATGATCTTCACGCTGGACGAGGATCTCGAAATCGGCAGCTGGCTCGACCTCGGCATTTTCTTAGGCGCGGTCATGATCGCGGCGCGCGGCCACGGTCTCCACACCTGTCCGCAAGCGGCATTCGCGGATTTTCACAGCGTGATCCGGCCGCTGCTCAACATTCCCGAGAACGAGGTTATCATTTGCGGGATGGCGCTCGGCCATATCGATCCGGATGCGCCGGTAAACGCGCTGAAAACCGCGCGAGCGGATCTGGACGCGTTTGCCACGTTCGACGGTCTCTGATCCATGGCGCTCAAACTCCCCAAAAACATTGTCATTGCCGAAGTCGGACCGCGCGATGGCCTGCAAAGCTTTCCGCGATGGATCGATACCGACACCAAGGTCGCCATCATCGACCGGCTCTCCGATCTCGGGCTGCCCGTTGTCGAGGTTTCCAGCTTTGCGCACCCGAAGGTCATTCCGCATCTGCGCGACGCCGAAGAGGTTTTCCAGCGCATCAAGCGCCGGCCCGGAACGGTGTACCGCGCCCTGGTCCCCAACGCCCGTGGCGCCGAGCGGGCGGCGCTGGCGCGGGTCGACGAGATGCTCGGACTGATCACGATCAGCGCGACCTACACCCGCAAGAACCAGAACATGACGATCGATCAGGCGATCGAGCAAAATCTCGAATCGTTCCGGATCGCCGAAGCGCGCCAAATCCCGTTCGTCATGGCACTCGGCATGGCGTTCTGGTGCGCGTATGAGGGCTCGATTGCGGAAGCTGATGTCATCGCCGTGGTGCGGCGCCTGCATGACGGCGGCATCCGCCGCTTCTATCTTGCCGGCTCGCTGGGGATGGAAGATCCCGCGCACGTCAACCGGCTGTTCGCGCGACTTGGCGCGTTGTTTCCGGATGCCGGCTTCGGCTTCCACATCCATAATCTCTCGGGCATGGCGACCGCTAATATTCTGGCCGCGCTCGACGCCGGCGCCGAATGGCTGGAAGGCGCGATCTGCGGGATCGGCGGCGGAATCGCGATGCCGAACAAGCTCGGCTCCGTCGGAAATTTTCCGACCGAGGATCTGGTCGCCATGCTGGCGGAGATGGGCATCGAGACCGGGCTCGATCCGGAACGGGTGGTTGCCACATCGCACGCGATCGCCGGGATACTCGGCATCGAGCCCCAGAGCCACCGCGGCAACGGCGCAACGCGGAAAGCCGTGATGAACCTCGCGTCCACCAACCCGAACATGAGATATTCATGACATCCAGGACATTTCGGTCGCTTCTCGCGGTTCCCGCCACCTCGCCCCGTTTCCTCGAGAAGGCGGCGCAGGGGCCTGCGGATGCCATCTTCATCGACCTCGAGGATGCGGTCATCAACGCGCTCAAGCCGAAAGCACGAGCTGAGGCCATTGCAGCGATCAACGGGCTGGACTGGGGCGAGCGCATCGTCGCGGTGCGCGTCAACGGCCTTGGCACGTCATGGGGCTGCCGCGATATCCTCGACGTGGTCGAGGCCTGTCCGCGGCTCGACTATATCCTGTTGCCGAAATGCGAATCGCCCGGCGACGTGCATGCCGTCGACGTCATGATCCGGTCCGCCGAGACGGCGGCATCGCGCGATCGCAAGGTCGGGATCATGGGGCTGATCGAGACGCCGCGCGGCGTCGCCAATGTCGAGGCGATCGCGCAGGCCGGCGGCGGGCTCCATGCGCTGGTGTTCGGCGGCGGCGATTATCAGCTCGATCTTGGCAGCTTCCAGCGGGCGGTCGGCGCGCCTTCCGCCGATTACGTGGTGCTGACCGACGATGACGGCCGCAATCCGCGCCAGCGGCACTGGAACGACCTCTGGCACTTTGCCACGGCGCGGATCGCCAATGCCTGCCGTGCCTTCGGGCTGCTGCCGATCGACGGTCCATTCTCCGGCATCCGCGATGTCGACGGATTGCGCGCCGCCGCGTGGCGCGCCAGCGCGCTGGGCTTCGAGGGCAAGATGGCAATCCATCCCTCGCAGATCGAGATCATTCACGAGGTGCTGACACCGGCTGCCGGCCAGATTGCCTGGGCCAACGAGGTGATCGAAGCGATGGCCGCGGCCGAACGCGAAGGACGCGGTGCGGTCAAGGACAAGAACGGCGAGATGATCGATCTCATGCACATCAAGGTTGCCAGGAAATTGCTGGACCGGGCCGCCAGCATCGGGGGAAAGCCGTGAGCGCATTGAAGGGGATTCGAGTTCTCGACCTCGGCACGTTCATCGCGGGGCCGCATTGCGCCACCATTCTCGGGGAATTCGGCGCCGAGGTCATCAAGGTCGAACCGCCGACGACCGGTGACTCGCTGCGGCGTCTCGGCACCAACACCGATTGCGGCGATACGCTGGTGTGGCTCTCCGAGGCTCGCAACAAGAAATGCGTGACGCTGAACCTCGCCAGCGAACGCGGCCGGGAACTGCTGAAGCAGCTCGCCGCCAAGTGCGACATCATCGTCGAGAATTTTCGGCCCGGCACGCTGGAAAAATGGGGCCTCGGCTATGAGGAACTGAAGAAGATCAATCCCGGCGCGATCCTGGTGCGTATCTCGGCTTACGGCCAGGATGGACCGTTGCGGACGCAACCGGGCTTTGCCCGCATCGCGCATGCGTTCTCCGGCCTGACCTATCTCGCCGGCGAGCCGGGCGGCATTCCGGTCGTTCCAGGTTCGACCTCGCTGGCCGATTATATGTCAGGCATGTACGGCGCCATCGGCGCACTGGTCGCGTTGCAGGCCCGTGGGGCGAGCGGCGAGGGCCAATGCGTCGATCTCGCGCTTTACGAATCGGTATTTCGTGTTCTCGACGAGATTGCGCCAGCCTATCAGAAGTTCGGATATGTCCGGGAGCGGATGGGCGCGGACACGGTGAATGTCTGCCCGCACAGCCACTACCAGACCAAGGATGGCAAGTGGATCGCGATCGCCTGCACCAGCGACCAGATGTTCGTGCGGCTGGCGGAAGTGATGGAACAGCCCGAACTTGCCTCGGCCGAACGATACGGCCCTAAGGACCTGCGGCTTGCGGCGCGCGACGAGGTCAACAGGATCGTCGCGCATTGGGTCGCGTCGCTGGATTGCGAGACGGTACTTGCGCGTTGCAAAACAGGCGGTGTGCCGGCAAGCCTGATCTTCAGCATTGCCGACATTTTCGAGGACCCGCAATATCGCGCGCGGGGCAATATCAAGATGATGCCATCCCGCGCCGGCGAAATCGCCGTTCCCGAAGTCGTGCCGCGGCTCTCCGAGACGCCTGGACAGGTGAGCTGGCTCGGCGAAGGGCTTGGCGCGCAGAACGATGAGATCTTCGGCGGTCTGCTTCAATTGAGCGGCACCGAAATCCAGGCGCTGCGGGATAACAAGGTCATCTGAAACCCGGAGCCGAGCGCTAGCGACAGCTGCAACGGTCGAATCGACCCATCGAAGCCCCGACACCGTGCTTGGCAGCTGCCGACGGTGACGCGTTGTTGCGCGTTACATCGCCAGTCGGCCACGCGAGCCGGTTAACGCAGCCCCAGGCCGCGCGCGATGATTCCGCGCAGGATCTCGCGGGCGCCTCCGCGGAGAGAAAACGAGGGGGCGTGCAGCGTGGTGTAGGCCAGCACCGCGGAGAAGTCCGTCGCCGATGACGAGGTCGGCTCGGCGCCGACCAGCAGGCGGGCGATTTCCGGAACTTCCTGTTCAAGTACCGCGCCGAGATCCTTCACGATCGCCGCCTGCAGCGTCGGATCGGACCCCGCCTGCAGCATTCCGGCGACGGATCGGGACATCCGGCGAAGCGTCACGATATGCGCGACGAGGCGACCGACGGCAGCCTTGGCGTGGTCGGACGGCGAATTTCCCAAGGCGCGGACCATTTCGACCAGCAGTTCGAAGGAAGAAAGAAATCGCTCGGGCCCGCTGCGCTCGTTGGCAAGCTCGGAGGTGACCTGTTGCCAGCCTTCCCCGACCTTGCCGATTACGCTGTCCGCCGGCAGGAAAACGTCGGTGAAGACGACCTCGTTGAAATGATGCTCGCCGGTCAGCGCGATGATCGGCCTGACTTCGACACCCGGCGTCTTCATATCGACCAGGAACTGGCTCAGCCCCTGATGCCGCTCGCCGCCGTCACCGGTCCGGCAGAACAGCACCATGTAATGGCTGCGATGGCCGTTGGTGGTCCAGATCTTGGTGCCGTTGACGCGGTAACCGCCGTCGACCGGTACCGCCCGCGTTCGCGCCGATGCCAGGTCGGAGCCGACATCCGGCTCGCTCAACCCGATGCAGACGAAGCAGGTGCCGGCGGCGATGCGCGGCAGGATTTCGAGGCGCTGCTGTTCGGTGCCCGAACGCAGCAACAGCGGGCCGGATTGCCGGTCGGCGATCCAGTGCGCCGAGACCGGCGCGCCATGCGCCAGCATCTCTTCGAGCACCACATAGCGTTCGAGCGCACTGCGCTCATGGCCGCCATAGCGCTTCGGCCAGGTCATGCCGATCCAGCCGCGCTCGCCCATTTTGGCGCTGAATTCGGCACTCCAGCCGTTCCAGCTTTCGGCGCGTTGCAGGGCAGTGGTGCCGGCCAATTCGGTCTTGAGGAAGTCGCGCACCTCGCGCCGCAGTTCTTCGGCCTCGGGCGAACGCGGCGGCGGCGCAAACGGGAACTGGTTCGTCATCGGGACGCTCCGATATCGGTGATGCCGTACCACAGCCGATCCGGACCGCCCTTGATCATGGCCTGCCCGATGCGTGTGCTCCATTCGGTCTCGTTGCCGAACTCATCGCGCCAGGACAACAGCCGCCGCGTGTAGAAGTGGAGGCTGTGCTCGTGGGTGAATCCGAACGCGCCATGGATCTGATGGGCGATGGCGGAACCGAGGCCTGCCGCTTCGCCGCAGCGGACTTTCGCGCAACCGATCGCCAGCGCCTCGACGCCTTCGTCGGTCACGGCCTCGGCGGCAAGGTCCGCCGCCGCATTGGCAGCCTCGGTCTGGGTCGCCAGAACCGCCAGACTCTGCTGAATGCTCTGGAATTTTCCGATCGGGCGCCCGAACTGAACGCGCTCTTCCGCGTAGCGGACGCTCATCGCGATTACCTTCGAAAGCGCACCGGCGATCTGCTGGGTCCGCATCGCCGCACCCATCGCGCGCAGATCCAGGCGTGAGAATTCGGACGGCGCGATCTCGCCGTCCTTCAACGCCAGGTCGATCGTGAAGCTGTCGCGCGGCTCGCGGGCGACATTGTCGGCGCAATCCGGCGCCATTCCGTCGGTTGAGATGAGTACGACGTAAGGCCGTTCCTCGAAGTCGGCGACCGCAACGACCGTTTTGACATGCCGCCCCCAGGGAACATGGCGCAGGCTGCCCGCCAGCGTCCATCGGCCATCGCTTCGCTTGAGCGCGGCTTGATCCGCCGAGGGCACGCTGATCGGGCCGGACGGGATTGCAATGCCTGCTTTCGCCAGCAACAGGCCCGCCAGCATGGTTTCGCCAAGCGGCAGCGGCAATGCGTGCTCGCCCGCGGCGCGCAACACCGAGAAGGCTTCCACCGGCGAAGCGCCGAAGCCGCCGGCGTCCTCGGGAATGAGCGCGCCCGGCAGTCCGGCCGCTTCGACAGCCGACCACGCCGCATCAGGCCATCGGCCGGTCTCGGCGTCCGCCAGATCCTTCGGATGGCAGAGGTCGCCGAACAGCCTGCCGGCCATGTCGAACAGTGGATTTTCGGTTTGCGTCATCGATGCGTCTTTCGCGCAGTTGGAAGGGGAAAGCCGCCGCTACATTCGCGACGGCAGCCACAGGATGATCGAGGGAAACGCGACGAACACCGCAATGATGAAGAGGTGCGCGATGAAATGCGGGAAGATGCCATGGAAGACGTCGGCCACCGGACGGTTCGCGTAGCGGGCGACGATAAAGCAATTGAGCCCGATCGGAGGCGTGATCATCCCGACTTCGGCGGTCACGATCTTGATCACCCCGAACCAGATCGGATCGAAACCGAGGCTCTTGATCAGCGGCAGCACGATCGGCACCGTCAGCACCAGAATGGCGATCTGGTCCATGAAGGAGCCGAGGATGATGTAGCCGCAGAGGATGAGCGTGATGATGACCCACCGCGAGACGTCGAGATGGCCGACCCAGTGCACCAGATCCTGGGTCGACTGCGTCAGCGTGAAGAAATAGCCGAAGATGCTGGCACCGACGAGGATCATGGTGATCATGCAGGTGCCCTGCGCCGCATGCGTGAATGCGTGCACGAAGGTCTTGCGATTGATGCGCCCGCGCCAGATCGCCAGCGCGAACGCGCCGGATGCGCCGAAAGCGGAAGCCTCCGTGGGCGTCGCGATGCCGGTATAGATGACGGTGGTGACGATGCCGAACAAGACCAGCATCGGCCCGACGGCCTTCAGCAGGCGCAGCTTCTCGTGCATCGGCACGTTGGTCAGCGAAGGTGCCCGCGTCGGATCCTGCCAGACCAGGAAAAGAATGGTCGCCATGATCGTCAGCGTTACCAGGATGGCCGGAATGATGCCGCTGACCAGCAGCTTGCCGATATTCACCTCGGCCAGCAGGCCGTAGATCACCAGCGCCACGCTGGTCGGCAGCAGCATCGATAGCGTGCCGGAAATCGCGACCACGCCGGCCGCCATTTTCGGCTCGTAACCCTGTTTGAGCATCGCCGGCAGGCTGGTCGAGGAAAGCGTGGCTGCGGAAGCGGTGCTGGAGCCGCAGATCGCGCCGAATCCGGCGCCGGCCAGTGCGGTCGCCATGCCGAGGCCGCCGGGCACGCGCCCGATCCAGGCCGCGGCGGCGCGAAACAGATCGTCGGCGACGCCGCTGACCAGCACCATTTCCGCCATCAGCAGGAACATCGGGATCGTCAGCAGTTCATAGGATCCGACCACCGAGAGCGGCGACGTCTGAATAATCCCCGACACCATGTCGGGACCGCCGATGAGGCAGAGGCCGGCGCCGCCCGCTATTGCCATGGCGAAGCCGACCGGAGTTCCGATGGTGAGAAGGACGAAGAGGCTGAGGATGACGAAAAAGACGATCATTCGAAGGATCCGCTCTGAATGGCTTGGGCCGATCCGGCGATCGGGGGAAGCGGGATCACTTCGCGTCCGGTCGCCAGCGTGTAGACGTGACAGACCGTCGACAGGATGAGACGCAGCGTAATCATTCCCGCGCCGAGCGGCACGAACGCCGCCGAGGCCCATGCCGGCCACGCGAATGCGCCGGCCAGAATATCGTTGTCGATGTAGTTCTGCCACGCCCGGGCCGCGCCGGCCTGCGTCATCCACGCGAACAGCACCGCAGACAGCAGGCAGATCACCACTTCGCAGGCGCGCCTTGCCGGCGGATTGAGATAATGATGCAGCAGGTCGACGCTGATATGGCCATTGACGGCGAAGGTTCGCGACAGCGCCAGAAAGAACAGTCCGACGATGACGTAGAGCGAGATGAAATCGAACGACCATCCCCAGGGACGATTGAACAGATACCGCAGCGCGACGTCGGTGGCGACGATCGACATGATCATGAACAGCGCGACCGCCGCCAGGAACGAGGCGGCACGTTCCACGGCGGTCAGCGCGCGATCGAGGCGTTTGAGGATCATTGCGGCCGTCTCCTCATCAGGCGCAGCGGCGTATAGATCAGGACGGTGTCGCCGCGCTGGGTCAGGACGCGGCTGGTGCAGCGAACCAGGCCCCGATGTCCTTTGGAGGCTGCGCGAAGTTCGGACACCTCGCATTCGATGTGAATGGTATCGCCGACCAAGGTCGGCCCCTTCACGTCGAGATCGGCGTGCAGGAAGGCGAGTCCGGTGCCCTGCATGAACGGCGTCAGCAGGCCCTCGGCGAATGAATAGACCAGCGCCGCCGGCACCACGCGCTCCCTGATCGCCATGTCGTCGCGATCGGCGTCATTGGTGAACAGCTCTTCGGTGAGCCATGTCAGGTTGACGAAGGCCGACAGGTCCGCGGCGGTGATGGTTCGGCCGGCGGTGTGAAACCAGGATCCAACGGCAAGATCGTCGAAGTAGAGGCCGCGTCCGAGCAGGGTTCCTTTTTTCGTCACGGCGCGATCTCCTCTGGCGCCATGCGCGGTTCCGAGGTGATCCCGGCCGCCACAAGCGCGTCGATGGCTTCGGTTGCATAGCCCGCAGCGCGCAGGATGTCGCGGCTGTGCTCGCCGAGCCGCGGCGCCGGGCCGCCGATGTCGGCCGGCGATTTCGAAAACATTGTCGGCACGCCCGGCATTCGCAGCGGGCCCTCGGTGGGATGCTGTTGCATCTGGAAGAAGCCCTTGGCCTGCAGATGCGGATCGTCGACGAGTTGCTCGATGGTGCGCAGCGGCTCGACCGGAATATCGATGGCGGACAGCAGCTCGACCCATTCCGCCGTGGTCCGCTGCGTCATGTAGGTCGTCACCATCGCGTAGATTTCGTCGATATGCCTGGAGCGGCTGGTGATGGTGGCGAAGCGGGGATCGCCGGTGAAAACCTCGGGTTCGCCGATCGCCGTGAAGAAGCGGCGCCACTGCCTGTCGCTGTAGACCAGCGCGCAGACGTAGCCGTCCTTGGTGGGATAGGGCCGGCGGTCATGCGACAGCAAGCGGCCATAGCCCATGTCGCCCAGCGCCGGCTCGAACAAGCCTCCGCCCATGTGATCGCCGAGCACGAGTTGCGCCATGGTCTCGAACATCGGGATATCGATGCGCTGGCCTTCGCCGTGGCGCTCGCGATGCCACAGCGCGGCGGTGATGGCGCCGACCGCCCAGATGCCGACCACGCGATCGGCGATCGCCAGCGGCGCGTAGCGCGGCGCGGGATTGCCGGCCCGCTGCACCAGGCTCGGGATTCCGGTGCCGCCCTGCATCAAATCGTCATAGGCCGGTCGCGCGGCATAGGGGCCATCCTGGCCGTAGCCGAACAGCCCGGCATAGATGATCTTCGGGTTGGCGGCCGCGACGTCGGCATAGCCGAGCATCAGGCGTTCCATCACCTGCGGCCGGAGGTTGTAGACCAGCACGTCCGCGGTCTCGATCACCTTCAGCAGCGCCTCACGGCCCTGCTTCTGCTTGAGATCGAGCACGATGCTTCGCTTGCCGCGATTGGCCTGCAGAAATATCGAACCCATGCCGGGGTTGCGGAACGGTCCGATGCCGCGGACCGAATCGCCTTCGGGAGATTCGATCTTGACCACATCGGCGCCCATATCGCCGAGAATCTGCGTGGTGTAGGGCCCCATCAGAACGGTGGTCAGATCGAGGATTTTCAGACCGGTGAGGGGGCCTGTCATTTGCCAAGCCCTCTCAGCCTGCAGC
Organism: Bradyrhizobium ottawaense; assembly: GCF_900099825.1. NCBI lineage: Bacteria > Pseudomonadati > Pseudomonadota > Alphaproteobacteria > Hyphomicrobiales > Nitrobacteraceae > Bradyrhizobium > Bradyrhizobium ottawaense. The sequence continues at coordinate 5,213,581 of NZ_LT629693.1, forward strand.
TGCGATGCGAGAACCGCGGCAACGATCGGGAAGTCGGTTCACTTGAGCGCGCTCTCGAACGCGGCGAGAACTTCCGATCCGGGTTTGCCGCGGCCGTCGAGTTCCTTGGCCCACTCCTTGCTGACGTCGACCATCTGGGCCTGGATGCGCGCCTTGTCGGCGGGGCTGAAATCGACTTCCAGCACGCCGCGGGCCTTGAGCTTTTCCTGGTCCTGCAGCTCGTTGCGCTGGGATATTTCGCAGCCGCGCTCGGTGGTCTCGCGGCCGACCCGCTGCATCGCCTCCTGGACATCGGGCGGCAGGGTCTTCCAGCGCTTCTCCGAAATCACATAGGTGACGACGAAGCTGCCGAAATTGGCGCCGACCGAAGCCGACTTGATCAGGTCCTGCACGTCGTAGGAAAAGATGCTCGAATAGGGAAACAGCATGCCGTCGATGGTGCCGCGCGACAGCGACTGATAGACGTCGGGAGAGGCGATCTGCAGCGACACGGCGCCGAGTTTCTGAACGGCAAGCTCCTTGGCCTTGCCGGAGGTGCGGATCTTCAGGCCCTTGAGCGCGTCGATGCCGGGAAACGTCGCGCTACGCAGAAAGATCTGGTAGGGCGGCAGCACGATCGTGAACAGCAACCTGACGCCGGCCGGTTCCAGTTCCCGCTTGGCGATGATGCCGTCGGTCGCCAGCTTGTAGAAGGCCGCCGTGCCTTCGCACGATGTGGAAAAGCGCAAGGGAAGTTCGGCGACGACCGAGAGCGGGAGCTTGTCGGTCACGAACGACGGCGCGACGTAACCGATGTCGACGACGCCGGTCTGCGTCAGCGAGAGCAGGTCCTTGGCTTTTCCGAGCTGCTCGGACGGATAGTATTGAAACGCGATTTTATTGCCGGTCTCCTTGGCGACGCGGTCCATGTACCATTTCGTGACCTGCTCGCTGATGTAATGTCCGCCGGGAAATGAATCCGCCACGCGAAGGGTGAGCGGATCGGCAGCATGGGACGGTGCGATCGAACCGATTGCGAGCGGCGCGACCCAGAGCGCGGCAACGATGCCTGACAGTTTCCTCATTAACGTTCTCCCGTTTTCTTATTGCTTGGTTGCCCGGAAATTCAGCCGGCATCGGCGATCGAGCGGCAGGCGCGCTGCAACTGACCGGCCCTGGCGGCGATCTCGTCCTTCATGCGGTAGCGCGGCCCTGCCAGCGCGACCGCAAAATGTTCGTCGTTGATCTTCATGGCGACGGCGACGCCCATCACGTCCGCGACGCTCTCGCCATCATTGAGGCAATAGCCGCGCTTCAGCGACTTGGCGATGTCGGTCGCGTAGGCGGCGGCCGATGGCAGCGTCTGCTTGGTGTATTTGGTGAATTTCAGCCTCGAGATGACGGCTTTGCGCTCCGCCTCGGGAAGCTGGCCGAGCAGGGCCTTGCCCATCGAATTGGCGTGCAGGTCGCGGATTTCGCCGACCTCGGCCGAATAGCGGATCCGGTGCGACGACTCGAATATTTCCATGTACACGACCTTGTCGCCGCTGCGCTTTGCCAGCACGACGGTTTCGCCGGTCGTGTCGCGCAGTTCCGACAGCGCATGGGAAACGCGCGTGCCGATCGGGTCGTGCTGCGCGATCGTGGTGACGAGCTGCAGCATCCGCTTGGTCGGATACAACCCGCGGCGCGATCCCAGCGAATAGAGGAATCCGCGGGCTTCGAAGGTGCGAACCAGGTTGAAACAGGTCGAGACCGGCATCTTCATCTGGCGGGCGAGGTCGGACAGCGTGATCGGCGCCTGGATGCGCGCAAACGTCTCGAAAAGGTCAAAGGTGCGCGACGCCGATTTCATCTGTTTTCACTATTGTGAAAGATCATTCATCAGTTGGAATAAGGTAAAGCGCGTGCGCCGTGGAGAGTCAAGGAGGGTTTCCGCAATGCCGGATGCGCGCCGCCGCGACGCGATCCTGCAACCGTTAGCGGCGCCGGGTACCGCCGCCTCGAGCTTATTTCGTGGTCAGCGCAATGGCTTTGGTCGCGGCGAACCCGTCGATGTCGGAGTCGGAAAATCCCCATTCCAGCAGCGCCTCGCGGGTGCCGGCGCCGGGTGTTTCCGGAGGCCGCGGCAAAGCGGGCTTGGTCCTTCCGAACCGCGGCGCGGGCGCGGGCTGGACCACGCCGTCGATGTCGACGAAGGTCTGACGCAGCTTGTTGTGGGGATGATGCGGCGCCTCGGCCATGGTCAGCACCGGGGCAAAACAGGCGTCGCTGCCCTCGAGCGTTGCGCACCACTGATCCCGGGTGCGGGTCTTGAACGCCGCTGCAATCCGCGCCCGCAGTTCCGGTCCGTCATTGCCGGGCTCGATGCCGAGCAGGCGGAACAGATCTGCCCGGAACTTCATCTCGATCGCGGCAACCGACACGTAGAGGCCGTCGGCGCAGGGATACACCCCGTAGATCGCGGATCCGCCATCGAGAATGTTGGTGCCGCGGTCCAGGCTGTACAAGCCCGCGGCGTGCATGCCGAAGAACATCGTCATCAGCGATGATGCGCCATCGGTCATGGCGGCATCGACGACCTGTCCCTGGCCGGAATGCCTGGCTTCCAGCAACGCGCACGCCATGCCGAAAGCGAGGTAGAGTGCGCCGCCGCCGAAGTCGCCGACCAGGTTGAGCGGCGCAACCGGCGCTTCGCCGGCGTTCCCGATCGCCGACAGCGCGCCGGTCAGCGCGATATAGTTGAGGTCGTGCCCGGCGGCCTGCGCCAGCGGCCCTTCCTGGCCCCAGCCCGTCATCCGGCCGTACACCAGCCGCGGGTTACGCGCGAGCGCCACCTCCGGTCCCAATCCCAACCGCTCCATGGTGCCGGGGCGAAAGCCTTCGATCGAAGCGTCCGCACGTGCCACCAGTTGCAAGGCGAGATCGATGCCGGACGGCTGCTTGAGATCGATGGCGATCGAGCGCCGTCCGCGCATCAAGAGGTCGAACCGGGCTGGCTTGTGGACCCCGAGATCGCTCGGTGCGGTTCGATCGAGACGCACCACCGTCGCCCCCATGTCGGCCAGCAGCATCGCGGCCATCGGCCCCGGACCGATGCCTGCGAACTCGACCACGCGTATTCCCGCCAGCGGTCCCATTGTCTTAACTCCCAAACGTTATCCGCGGTTAGCGGTTGTTCCTGAAATCAGGCTTGCGCTTGGCGTGAAAGGCGTTGACGCCTTCGGCGAATTCCTTGCTGCCGAAGGCCACGGCCTGGGCCATCGCTTCGGTGGCAAAGAAATCGTTGATCGGCCCGTAGGCATTGTTGAGCAGCATCTTGGTCAGGCCGAAGGAGGTCGCGGGCCCGGCGGCCAACTCGCTCGCGAGCTGCATGGCGTCAGCGAGAAGTGCTGCGGCGGGAACCACGCGTTTGGCAATGCCAATCGCGACGGCCTCGGCAGCCTCGATGCGGCGATTGGTCAGCAGAATATCCTTGGCGCGGGCGCTGCCGATGCTGCGCGGCAGTGTCAGCGCGAGCCCGAGATCCGGAACCGCGCCGAGGCCCGGAAAGGCCGCGCGAAAGTAGGCGTTGTCCGCGACGATTGCGATGTCGCACAATAGCGCGAGCGAAAAGCCGGCTCCCGCTGCTGCGCCGTTGACCGCTGCCACGACGGGCTTTTCGCCGGTCAGAATGCGTTGCGACCATGCGTAGGTCTGATACATGCGGGCCCGCACCGACGGCGCACCGCGATCGTTCATGTTGTTGATGTCGCCGCCGGCGCAGAAGGCTTCTTCGGAGCCGGTGATCACCAGGCAGCGCACGGCGCTGTCGTCCATCAGGGTGGGGATCGCCGCTTCGAGACCCGCCTTGATGTCGGGACCGAGGGCGTTGCGGCTGCGCGGCCGGTTGAGGCGCACCAAAGCGACGTCGTCATGACGTTCGACAGTGACCGCGTCTGTCTTGTTATCCTGAGCTGCCATCTCTTCCTCCCGCCGGGTGCAAGTTTCCGGATTGTTGTGAATTTCGACCTCGTCGAGCACGATTAGAACGAAACCGCGAAAAATGAAACTCAATTTCGCATATTGAGTCCGGCCGTCGGCATGTATACGATGACCGCCAAATAATCGGCAATATCGGGGAAACGATGAACCTGACGATGGGCCTTCGAAAGGCAATCGCATTCGGCGGTGACGCCGAGGCGCTGGTATGCGGCGATGTGCGTCTCGACCATCGCACCTTTGTCGATCGGGTTGCGCGCCTTGCCGCGGCCTTGCGCGGACTCGGGATGGGCGATGGCGACCGGGTGGCGATGCTGGCGGCCAACGGCCAGCATTATATCGAGTATTATTTTGGCGTGTTGTGGGGCGGCGGCGTGATCGTCCCGATCAACTCGCGGTTTGCGCTTCCGGAAATGATCGAGCAGATCCGTGACGCCGGTCCCACGGTTCTGATCGTGGACGCGAATTTTGCCGAGACCGGCGCGCAACTGGCCGAAGCCGCGCTGTCGGTCAAGGCGTTGCTGTATGCGGGTGCCGGCAAGGCGCCCGGGAACGCATTGGATTACGAAGCCGTGCTCGCGGGCGCGCGTCCGTGCGAGGATGCGCTCAGGGGCGGCGATGACCTTGCGTGTATTTTCTACACCGGGGGGACCACCGGCCGTTCGAAAGGCGTGATGCTCAGCCATCGCAACCTGTGGGCCAATGTCGCGGTGACGGCCGGGCGCCTCGGTTTGGACGAGAGCATTGTCAGCCTGCACGCCGGGCCGTTGTTTCATCTCGCCGCCGGTGCGCGGGTGTTCACGACCGCCATGCTTGGCGGCAAGCATGTTGTGATACCGCGCTTCACGCCGGCTGACGTGCTCAATGCCATCGCGCGCGACAAGGTCACCGTGGCGACCTTCGTGCCGACCATGCTGTCGAGGCTGCTCGAACTTCCTGATCTTGCTTCCTACGACCTGTCGAGCCTGCGAATGATCACTTACGGCGCCTCGCCGATGCCGGAAGCGTTGCTGATCGAATGCATGAAGCGCTTTCCCGCCGTCCGGTTTGCGCAGTCCTACGGCATGACCGAACTGTCACCGGTTGCGACAATGCTCGGGCCGGACGACCACCTGCCCGATGCGCCGAAACGACATCTTCGATCGGCCGGGCGTCCGATCTGGTCGGCCGAGGTGAAGGTCGTCGATGAAAAGGATTGCGAACTGCCGTTCGGGAAGGTCGGCGAGATCGTTGTGCGTGGCCCGATGGTGATGCAGGGTTACTGGAACAAGCCCGAACTCACCGCGGAAACCTTGCGGGGCGGCTGGATGCACACCGGGGACTCCGGATATTTCGAACCGGATGGCTACCTCTATATCGCCGACCGGATCAAGGACATGATCATATCTGGCGGCGAGAACGTCTATTCGACCGAGGTTGAGAATGCGATCTGTTCGCATCCCGACGTGCTGCAATGTGCCGTGATCGGGATTCCCGATGCCCGCTGGGGCGAAGCCGTCCACGCCGTGGTGGTTCGGCGGCCGGCGGCCGCGCTGACCGGCGCGGATATCATCGCTCACTGTCGCGGACTGATTGCCGGCTACAAATGTCCGCGCAGCGTGGATGTCCGGGATGAGGCGCTGCCGCTGTCGAGCGTCAACAAGATCAACAAGGTCGAACTGCGCGAGCCGTTCTGGAGCGCGCATGCACGGCAGGTCAATTGACCGATGCGCAACCGGTCATCACCGTGCCTGCCACAGGACGTAGCCGACAGGGGAGGCAAATGAAGTTGAAATTCATGATACCGGTACTGACCGGGATATTTGCGATCGCAGTGTTGTTTTCAGCAGATGCCGCGGAAAAAAATACAGCGTTGGCGCGTCCGACACGGAAATCAAGATCGGTCATACGACCGCCTACAGTGGTCCGGTATCCGCATTCGGAGCAGGCGGACGTACCCTGGTGGCCTATTTCAAGATGGTCAACGAGGCGGGTGGAATCAACGGTCGCCGCGTCAACGTCATTTCCCTGGACGACGCATACAGCCCGCCAAAGACGGTAGAGCAAACGCGGAAGCTGGTTGAAGATCAGGAGGTGCTGCTGATCTACGGCGTATCCGGAACGCCGACCAATTCCGCCACTCAGAGATACCTCAACGGCAAGGGCGTACCGCAAATTCTCATTGCTACGGGGGCGTCGAAATTCAACAACCCCAAAGACTTTCCGTGGACGATGCCATTCTGGCCTTCCAATGGCCTCGAGCAGAAAATCTATGTCGATTATATTCTCAAGATAAAGCCGGAAGCGAAGATTGCGGTTCTTTATGCAAACGACGATTACGGAAAAGACCATCTCGACGGCATCAAGGCTGCGCTGGGCGCGAACCCGGGCTCCAAAGCTTCGATTGTCGCCGAACTGAGCTACGAAACGTCGGATCCGACGATCGATTCCCAAATTGTAAATCTCAAGGCGTCAGGCGCCGATGTGTTCATCTGCGCCAGCACGGGGAAATTTGCAGCCCAGGCCATCCGCAAGGCGCACGAGATCGGGTGGTCGCCCCTGAAGTTTTTGACCAATGCTTCAAGCTCGGTCAGCGCCGTACTCAAGCCCGCGGGCCTTGAGAATTCGGTGGGTGTCATGACCGCGGCCTTTCTCAAGGCGCCCAACGATCCGGTCTGGGCGAACGACAAAGACGTCAAGGACTACGTCGAGTTCATGAAGAAGTGGAATTCGCAAGACAACCCGAACGACTTCTATGCAACGGTTGCTTACGTCAACGCGGCGATGCTGCGCCACGTGCTTGAGAGCAGCGGCGACGACCTGACGCGGGACAATGTTATGAAACAGGTAGCGAATATCCATGATGTTCGTCTGCCGTTGCACCTGCCGCACGTGGTGCTGAAAACAACTCCGCAGGATTTTAACGCGTTCAGATCGCTCCAGTTGCAGCGATTCGACGGCGAAAAATGGACTGATGTCGATTAGGCATGGCCGGGCAGAGCCTGTCCTTGGGTGAGCCTCAAGGAGTACCGTTCTCTAGATATTGGAGCCTCCGAGCGAAGCGCTTATCTTCTTCGCCGCGGCGGCTATCGCCGGGCCGTATTCGTGATCGAGCTGATCCTGCGACACCTGATACGCCGGCCCGCCGACGCTCAGCGCATAGATGCTTCCAGCGTTAGGTGTGATGATCGGAGCTCCTACGGCATTAATGTCTTTGCGCCATTCCCCGGCGGACGTGCAGAATCCGCGTTCCGCAACATCACGGATCGACTCCTCGACGGATCGCGTGATCAGCGGCCAGTCATCGCCGTGCTGCTTGCGGATGGCGTCGAGAATGCTTTTTCGTTCGCTGTCAGGGGCCACGGCGAGATAAGCCTTACCGACCGCAGTGACGGCAATCGGAATCCGCGAACCCGGCGCCAGCCGAAGGCCGACCAGGCCGTGGCCTTCGCAGGTTTCGACGTTAAGCATCATCAGCCTGTCGCGCGTGCCGAGCGCGATATGCAGGTTATGGGTGTCGGCAAGATTCTCCATGATCGGTCGGGCCACGCGCCGGACATCGAGGTTGGCGAGCGCCGCATAACTCAGCGACAACGTGCGGCCGCCCAATTCATAAGTCCCGAGCCGGTTGTCGTAGGCGAGATAGCCCAGTTGGGTGAGCGTGTGCGTAATACGCGAGATCGTCGGTTTCGGCAGTTCCGTCCGTTTCGCGAGATCGAGGTTGCCGAGCGCGCGGTCGCCCGCTCTGAAGGCGCTGAGGACTTCAAGTCCGCGCGCCAGCGCGGTGACAAACAGCCGGCCGCCGGCGTCGTCCGCAACCTCGTCCTTTGCGGCGGCCCGCGGTCTGCGGGCAGCGCGTTGTAGCAGCATGCGCGCGCTTTTCTTTTTCGCTCGCTCTTCAGATGCAGCGGAGGGCGCCTGACCGGGCGGTTTGCCGCTCCTGTTCTTTGTGGTCAGGTTGCGCGCTCCTGAACTGGATTTGCGCGGCGGCTTGTCGACCTTCATAGCTCTCAACCTCTTGCTCGGTGCCGGAACGCCTCTGGAATGTTCGCGGGTCACAATGCCAAGGGACTTATCAGTTTCCTGCCGGTTTGTCGCTGCGTCGTGCTCTAAATCAGATTTGCGAAATGATATTTCGCATATTGTCTTGTTGGCGGCGCCGTGGCAACTTCAACGGCAGTTTTGATCCCTCCAAAATTCAAGGAAGCGCCCGCAGATGCCGATCGATCCCAAAACCCTGCTGCAATGGCCCTTCGCCGATCTCGAGCATACCTATACCGAGCGCGACACCATGCTCTATGCCCTCGGGCTCGGCTGCGGCGCGGATCCGATGGACGAAAGCCAGCTTCAGTTCGTCTATGAGGGCCGGCTGCGGGCGCTGCCGTCGATGGCCGTGGTGCTGGGGTATCCCGGATTCTGGATCAGCGATCCGGGCACCGGCGTCGACTGGAAGAAGGTACTGCACGGCGAACAGGGCATCACGATTTTCAAGCCGTTGCCGACGGCGGGAACTGTGATCGGTCGCACGCGGGTGACCGGCGTGTTCGACAAGGGCAAGGATAAAGGTGCGGTACTCGTCTCGGAGCGTGACGTCATCGACAAGGCGAGTGGAGATTTGCTTTGCCGCCTGACGTCGACGACCATGATGCGCGGCGATGGCGGCTTCGGCGGCCCCTCCGGTCCGCTCCCGGCGCCGCACGCACTGCCCGATCGGGCGCCGGATAAAACCGCCAGCATTGCAACGCTGCCGCAGGCCGCGCTGATCTACCGGTTATCCGGCGACTACAATCCGCTTCATGCCGATCCCGCGGTGGCGCGGAGCGGCGGGTTCGACAAGCCCATCCTGCATGGTCTGTGTACGTTCGGCGTGGTCTGCCGCGCGTTGCTGGATATGGTCTGCGGCAGCGATCCCTCCGGGTTGCGCGCGATGCAGGTCCGGTTCAGCTCGCCGGTCTACCCGGGTGAGACCATCGTGACCGAGCTGTGGAAGGAGCCAGGCGGCATCGTCTCGTTCCGCGCCAAGGTGAAGGAGCGTGACCTCGTGGTCATCAACAACGGCCGGGCCGAAGTGGCGGCGTGAGCCGCCACTTCAATCATTGCCCAAGGCCGCTCAAATCCGGCGGTTGGATTTTTCCCAATACGGATCCCGCAGGCGCCGCTTGAAGATCTTCCCGGAATCCTCGCGCGGCAGGCCTGCCTGCAGCGCGATGTGCCGGGGTATCTTGTAGTCGGCCAGCGTCGCCTTCAGTTGCGCGCGAATGGTGTCGGGATCGATGGCGATGCCGGGCTGGGGTTCGATCACGGCCATCAGGGCTTCGCCGAATTCGTCGTCCGGGATGCCGAAAACCGCGCAATCATGCACGCCGGGCAGGGCGTGCAGCGCCGCTTCGATCTCGGCCGGGTAAATATTGACGCCGCCCGAGATCACCATGTCGCGCTTACGGTCGGAAATGAAGACATGGCCGTCGTCGTCGATGTAGCCGACGTCGCCGCTGGTGATGAAACCGTCGCGCTCGATCTCGATCCGCTTCTCCGGCTTGTTGTGATAGCTGAAATCCGGGCTGCCTGTGGAGCGCGAATAGATCTCGCCGATGGTTCCGCGCGGCAGAACGTTGCCGGCATCATCGAGAATCCGCAGCAGGGCACCGTCCAGGATCCTCCCGACGGTGCCGGGTTTCTTGAGCGCATCTTCCGGTGCCGCGTAAGTCACGGCGCCGGATTCCGTGCTGCCGTAATATTCGTGGATCACCGGTCCCCACCATTTCATCATGGCCTGTTTGACATCGGGCGGACAGGGCGCAGCCGCGTGCACGATGTGACGCAACGCGGAGACGTCGTATTTCTCGCGGACCCCCGCCGGCAATTTCAACAGGCGAACGAACATCGTCGGCACCATGAAGATGGTGTCGATGGCCTGTTCCTGAACCAGCCGGAGAAGTCCTTCGGCGTCGAACCGCGGCATCAGAAACAGCGCGCCGCCGAGACGCCCGGCACGCAGCGCGAAAACGTTGGGCGCGGAATGATAGAGCGGTCCCGGCAACAGCGCTCGCACGCCCGGCTTCAGGCCATAGACGCGCGCCCGCATCGCCTCGGCGGCTGCGGCCTGTGCGGGGGTTGGCGCTTCCCGGCGGACGCCCTTGGGCTGCCCGGTGGTGCCCGAGGTGTAGATCATGCTCTGCGGCTGCGGCAGTTTCGGGCCGTCATACGGCTTTTGTCTGCGCATCCAGGGTTCGAGATCCTCCGCGCCATGCGGCAGAGCGCGGCGCGAGGGATCGATCCGGTAGGCGCCCTCGATCTCCGGCGGCGTCGGAAGGTTGAGCAGCGTCATGTCGCAAGCAACAACATCGCCCAGCGCATTCAGGAGATCGGCATGGCCGATCAGCACGCGGGTTCCGGTGTCCTTCAGAATGTATTCGACTTCCTCGGGCTTGAAGTGCCAGTTGACCGGCACCGCATATGCCCCCAGCAACATGACCGCGTAGCTCACCTCGAGAAAGGCAATGTCGTTTCGCATCAGGATGCAAACGCAGTCGCCCTCGCTGACGCCGAGGCCTTGCAATCCGCCGGCGATCAGCAGCGCCCGCCTTTCGACTTCATCGAAGCCTCGTTGGCGTGAACCGCTGATGATGCCGGTGGATACGGTCATGAGGATCTCCCGTCGCGCGAGCTTGTGCGCCCCTCTCTGGTGAAACCTGCCGCGTGGATATCGGGCAGGGCGGTTATTGCAGGCCGGGCGTTTTCAGTGGCACGCCCCACCGCGCCGGCGCTACAGCGATCGCGCAATGAGTTCGCGCATGATCTCGTTGGAGCCGCCATAGATCCGGCGCACGCGGGCGTCGGCATAGGCGCGGGTGATCGGGTATTCGAGCATGTAGCCGTAGCCGCCATGCATCTGCACGCATTGGTCCACCACGCGGCATTCAAGCTCCGTCAGCCAGTATTTGCACATCGCGGCGGCCTCGACGTCGAGCTTGCCGTCCAGATGAAGCTCCATGCAGCGGTCGAGGAAGACCCGGCCGATCTGGATCTCGGTCTTCATCTCGGCGAGCTTGAACCGGTTGTGCTGGAATTCCGCCAGCGGCTGGCCGAACGCCTTGCGCTGTCGCGTGTAGTCGAGCGTCCATTCAAGCGCCGCTTCGGCGCCGGCGACCGCGGTGATGGCGACCAGCAGTCTTTCCTGGGGAAGTTCGTTCATCAGGCATCGAAAGCCGCGGCCTTCCTCGCCCAGCAGGTTGCTGGCCGGTACCCGCACATCGGCAAAGAACAGCTCGGACGTGTCCTGCGCTTTCATGCCGAGCTTTTCGAGGTTGCGACCGCGCGAAAAGCCCGGGCGGCTGGCCTCCACCAGAAGAAGGCTGATGCCCTTGGAGCCGCCGCGCGGATCGGTCTTGCAGGCGAGGATGACGAGGTCGGCGAGCTGGCCATTGGTGATGAAGGTCTTGGATCCATTGACGACGAAATCATCGCCGTCGCGGATGGCGGTGGTGCGGATCGACTGCAGATCGCTGCCCGCGCCGGGCTCCGTCATCGCCAGGGCGACAATGACTTCTCCTGTCGCCATCAGCGGCAACCATTGCCGCCGCTGGGCCTCGGTGCCGTAATGCAGGATATAGAAGGCGGCAATGTCGGAGTGCACACGGAAGCCGGGACCGTTGAAGACGCCGCGCGAGAGTTCTTCGGTGACGATCGCGCTGAGGGTGAAGTCGCCACCGCCGCCGCCATATTCCTCCGGGATGGCCGGACAAAGCAGGCCGGCGGCGCCGGCCTTGTTCCAGAGGTCGCGGCTGACCACGCCGTCCTTCTCCCACTGCGCATGATGCGGAGCGATCTCGTGGTCGACGAAACGCCGCACGGTATCGCGGAATGCCTGGTGTTCGCCGCCACCGTAGATCGTTTGCGGTATCATGATCTGTTTGTCCTCCCAGCGGCGTCGTGCCGGTTGCGAAATCGTATTTCGCATATTTGACATTTACAAGTACGCATGGCAAATGCGCTTGCGATCAAGCCGCCGAAAGCTGCAAGGCGGCAATCCGGGAGGAATGCCTGATATGGCTGAGCCAGCGCGCGCCAAACCAAAACCGACGCCGGAGACCCAGCATTTCTGGGACGGCACTGCGGCCGGCGAGTTGCGCCTGCAGCGCTGCGACGCCTGCGCCAATGTCTATTTCCCGCCGCGCCCGTTCTGTCCGTCCTGCGCCTCGCGCAAGGTCAGCGTGTTCAAGGCAAGCGGCAAGGGCACGCTCTACAGCTACGTCATCAACCACCGCCCCGCAGCGCCGGGCTTCACCCCGCCTTATGCGATCGCGATCGTCGAGCTCGCCGAAGGCCCGCGCCTGATGAGCAACATCATCGATTGTCCGCAGACCCCGGAGGCGCTCGAACTCGACATGAAGCTCGAAGTCGCGTTCGAGAAACTCGACGACAAGATCACCCTTCCCCAGTTCCGTCCGGCGAAGGGCTAAGCACCATGCGCAGAAACGCAGTCGCCGTCGTCGGCGCCGCCGAAACCACCGAACTCGGCGTCATCCCCAACATGTCGCAGATCCAGCTCCACGCGGATGCGGCGCTCAACGCCATCGCCGACGCCGGGCTGAAGCTGTCCGACATCGACGGCATCGCCACCGCGGTGGAGACCCCGCAGCAGATCGCGCACTATCTCGGCATCACCCCGACCTGGGTCGACGGCACCTCGGTCGGCGGCTGTTCGTTCATGCTGCACGTCCGCCACGCCGCGGCGGCGATCGAGGCCGGCCTGTGCAAGACTGTGCTGATCACGCATGCCGAAAGCGGCAAGTCGATGATCGGCAAATTGCCGCGTTCGACGCCATCAGACAGCCTCAACGGCCAGTTCGAATCGCCCTACGGCGTCTACGGGCCGCCCAGCATGTTCCCGATCCCGGTGCTGCGCTACATGAAGACCCACGGCATTACCCACGAGCAGATCGCTTCGGTGGCGGTGGTGCAGCGAGAATGGGCCGCGAAGAATCCGCGCGCCACCATGAAGGACCCGATCACGGTCGCCGACGTCCTGAACTCGCGGATGATCGCCTACCCGTTCCGCATCCTGCAATGCTGCCTCGTCACCGACGGCGGCGGCGCGCTGATCCTGACGTCGGCGGACCGCGCCAAGGACTTTCCGAACAAGCCGGTCTATATCCTTGGCACCGGCGAGAGCGTGGAAACGCCGATGGTCAGCCAGATGAAGACGTTCGATAGCTCCGGCGCGTTCCGGGTCGCGGGTCCCACCGCCTTCAGAGAGGCCGGCATCGCCCACAAGGACGTCGATCACCTGATGATCTACGACGCCTTTGCGCATCTGCCGCTCTACGGCCTCGGCGACCTCGGCTTCATGCCGCATGAGGAAACCGGCAAATTCATCGCCGACGGCAACACCCGCCCCGGCGGCAAGCTGCCGCTCAACACCAATGGCGGCGGTCTCAGCTACATGCATTCCGGCATGTACGGCATGTACGCGCTGCAGGAAAGCGTCCGGCAGATGCGCGGCATCGCACCGGCGCAGGTCAAGGGCGCCAAAATCTCGGTCTGCCACGGCGTCGGCGGCATGTTTGCCGCGTCAGGCACCATCATCTTTACGAACGAACGATAGAAATGGTTGGCGCGAATGCAGCATTCTATCCGTCATTGCCGGGCTTGACCCGGCAATCCATCTTCTTCTGAAGAAAGATGGATGCGCGGGTCAAGCCCGCGCATGACGAGTAGAAGTCCGCTTCGGCCTCCGAACAACAGGACAGAGAAGCATGGCCAAATCACTGCAAGACAAAGTCATCATCGTCACCGGCGCAGGCCGCGGCATCGGCAAGGAGATCGCGCTGCTCTGCGCGGCCGAAGGCGCCAAGGTCGTGGTCAACGATCCCGGCGGCGCGGCCGACGGCGCCGGCACCAGCGCGGCGCCCGCCGAAGAGGTGGTCGACGAAATCAAGCAGAAGGGCGGCACCGCGATCGCCAATTTCGAGACGGTGGCGGAAGCCATTCCGGCCAGCAAAATTGTAAAAATGGCCACCGACACCTATGGCAAGCTCGACGGCGTGGTCAACAACGCCGGTATCCTGCGCGATGCGATCTTTCATCGCATGAGCATCGATGCCTTCGAGTCCGTCATCAAGGTTCACCTGATGGGCTCGTTCTATGTCGCGCACGCCGCAGCCCGGCTGTTCAAGGAACAGGAAAGCGGCTCGTTCGTCCACTTCACCTCGACCTCGGGTCTGGTCGGAAATTTCGGTCAGGCCAACTACGCCGCGGCAAAACTCGGCATCGTCGGCCTGTCGAAATCGATCGCGCTCGACATGAGCCGTTTCAACGTGCGCTCGAACTGCGTCTCGCCGTTCGCCTGGAGCCGGCTGATCGGAACCATTCCGACCGAGACCGAGGAAGAGAAAGCCCGCGTCAAGAAAATCCAGCAGATGGGTCCGGAGAAGATCGCGCCGATCTGCGCCTTCCTGCTCTCGGACGCCGCCAAGGATGTCACCGGCCAGATTTTTGCCGTGCGCATGAACGAAATTTTCCTGATGGGCCAGTCGCGCCCGCTGCGTTCGGTGCACCGCGGCGAGGGCTGGACGCCGCAGACCATTGCCGAGCATGGCATGCCCGCCCTGAAGTCGTCGTTCTACAAGCTCGACCGTTCGGCGGACATCTTCAACTGGGATGCGATCTGAGCACCCGCAGTCGGTGTGCAGCCAGCGAACTTCCCGGGAGACCATTGCATCGAATTGCCACGGAGACATCGACCGTCGGGGTCGGATAAGCCGGTCGTCAAAGAAATCGGCAAGAGCCAACGAGGGAGAGAGAAATGCGAACGAGGTTTTCCATTCTTGCGCTGGCAGTGGCCATTGCTGCCGCGACGCCGTTCTCGATCAACGCCGCAGAGAAGAAGTACGGTCCGGGGGTAAGCGATACTGAGATCAAGATCGGCCAGACGATGCCTTACAGCGGGCCGGCGTCCGCGTATGGCACCGTGGGCCGACTCGAAACCGCCTATTTCGAAATGATCAATGCCGGCGGCGGCGTGAACGGCCGCAAGATCAATCTCATCAGCCTCGACGACTCCTACAGCCCGCCCAAGGCCGTGGAGCAGACGCGCCGGCTGGTGGAGCAGGATGAGGTGCTGGCGATCGTCGGACAGCTCGGCACGCTGACGAGTTCGGCCGCGCAAAAGTACCTCAATGTGAAGAAGGTTCCCCAGATCCTGATCACATCGGGGGCGGCCAAATGGGACGACCCGAAGGCCTTTCCCTATTCGACGTTTCTTTATTCGCCCTACCGGCTGGAAGGCCAGATCTTCGCGCAGTATCTGCTGAACAACAAGCCGGACGCCAGGCTCGGCGTGTTCTCCCAGAACGACGATGCGGGGCGGGACTACGTCCGTGGCTTGAAGGACGGCCTTGGCGACAAGGCCTCCAAGCTCATCGTCAAGGAACTGACGTACGAGACCACCGATTCAACGATCGATTCCCAGATCGTGACGCTGAAAGCCGCCGGCGTAGACACGCTTTTTGTGATGACCACGCCGAAGTTCGGCGCCCAGACGATCCGCAAGATCGCCGAGCTGGGCTGGAAGCCGCTGACCTACCTGTCCGCCGTATCGACTTCCCTCAAGACCGTGCTCGAGCCTGCCGGGCTGGACAACTCCAAAGGCCTGATCACGGCGCTCGCCGTCAAGCGGCCGGACGATCCCCGTTGGGAGAACGAGAAGGACGTCCAAGATTACAAGGCCTTCCTCAAGCAATGGTATCCCGCCGGAAACATGGCCGACAGCAGCAACATTTCCGGATATATGGCGGCCTTCGTAACGGTGAAGATCCTCGAACTCTGCGGCAACGACCTGACCAGGGAGAACCTGCTGAAGCAGGCGACGAACCTGACCGATCTCGCCGCGCCGCTACTGCTGCCGGGCATCACCATCACGACGACGCCCACCCGGTATACGCCATTCAGTCAGATGCAGATCGCGCGTTTCGACGGGACTACCTGGGTACCTGAAGGCCCGCTCATCAGCGCGAATGAGCCGTAACACCGATTGACCTGCCAAGGGAACGCGAGGGGAAACGACGATGAGCATGGATGTAAGGGTCGTGGGCGTCGGAATGATTCCATTCGCGAAACCCGGCGCCAGCGAAAGCTATGTGGAGATGGGCGCCAAGGCGGTAGCCGCGGCGCTCGCCGATGCCGGCTTGTCCTACACGGCGATCCAGCAGGCCTATGCCGGCTACGTCTATGGAGATTCGACCTGCGGACAGGCTGTGCTCTACCGCGCCGGTCTGACGGGTATCCCGATCTTCAACGTCAACAATAATTGTTCGACGGGCTCGAGCGCGCTGTTCCTGGCGCGCCAGGCGGTCGCGAGCGGCCAGGTCGAATGCGCGCTTGCGGTCGGCTTCGAGGAAATGCGGCCCGGCGCACTCGGATCGAATTTTCCGGATCGTGTCGGGCCGATGGCCCGGCATGCCGGCCTGATGGGCGAATTGCAGACGCACGATCCGAAGGCGCCGCGCGCGGCGCAGTTCTTCGGCGGCGCCGGCGCGGAGTACGCGGAAAAATACGGCACCGGTCCGGAAGTGTTTGCGAAGATCGCCGCCAAGGCGCGCGTGCACGCCGCCAACAATCCTTTCGCGATTTTCCGCAATCTGCTTTCGGTCGAGGAAATTCTGGCCTCACCCCGGCAATATGGGCCGATGACCCGTTATCAGTGCTGTCCGCCGACATGCGGCGCTGCCGCTGCGATCGTCTGTTCGCCGGCGTTTGCCGCGCGCCACGGCCTCGATGGTTCGGTCGCGATCAAGGCGCAGGCGATGACCTCCGATACCGCGAGCACGTTCGAAGAGCGCTCGATGATCAAGCTGATCGGCTACGACATGGCCAGGGATGCCGCGTCGGCGGTCTATCAATCGGCGGGTGTCGGCCCCGAAGACATTCAGGTGGTCGAACTGCACGATTGCTTCACCGCCAACGAGTTGCTGACCTACGAGGCGCTCGGCCTCACCCCGGAGGGAACGGCCGAGCAGTTCATCACCGACGGCGCCAACACCTACGGCGGCAAGGTCGTTACCAATCCTTCGGGCGGGCTGTTGTCGAAGGGACATCCGCTTGGCGCCACCGGCCTGGCGC
Organism: Bradyrhizobium ottawaense; assembly: GCF_900099825.1. NCBI lineage: Bacteria > Pseudomonadati > Pseudomonadota > Alphaproteobacteria > Hyphomicrobiales > Nitrobacteraceae > Bradyrhizobium > Bradyrhizobium ottawaense. The sequence continues at coordinate 5,230,642 of NZ_LT629693.1, forward strand.
AATGCACCGAACTGGTCTGGCAATTGCGCGGCACCGCGGGTTCCCGCCAGGTGCCCGATGTGACGCATGCGCTCCAGCACAATCTCGGGCTGGGCGGCGCCTGCGTCGTGACGCTGTACGGCAGAGCCTGACAGGCTGGCCGCATCGGCAACGGAGACGGCCGCGCCGGCGCGCGATCGGTCTCGCTCCGCTGTGGTTGCATTTGGTGGCGCCGCGATCACCAATAGCTGAATCGATGGCAGCGGCAATGGCGGTATGCGAGATGACGGTTTGACGGGGCGGGAAAAACCCGGCTTAGCTTTTCGCGAAGCGCAAGCCTCGACCGAAGCTTAAAGGGAGACACGACAATATGGCCATCAACCGGAGAACATTCGGAATAGGCGCGTCCGGACTGCTGCTGGGACCGATCGCGGCGCCGTTCATTCGCCGCGCCGGCGCCGCCGAATCGACCATCCGGATCGGCGTGGTCAACTCGATGAGCGGCAGTCTTGCCGCCTACGCCCAGGAAGGCCAGCCGGCGTTCGAATACGTCATCAAGAAGATCAACGCCGAAGGCGGCATCAAGAGCAAGGGCGGCGCCAAGATCGAACTGGTGATGGCTGACGACACCAGTCAGCCGGCCCGCACCGCGGCGGAAGCGCGGCGGCTGATCACCGAGGAAAAAGTGCAGTTGCTGACCGGGACCATTCTCAGCGCGCAGATGCTGGCGCTGACGCCGGTGCTGGACGAACTGAAGATGCCGACGCTCTCGGTCTGGGCCGGCGGATCGCAGTCCGATTACATGTTCACGCTGGGCTATCCCTACGATCGCGGCTACGCGCAGTCGATGCACGACTTCGTCGTCTCGCTGCGCGACGACAGCAAGTTCGCGATCAAGACCGCGGTGATGGGCTACTCGAACTACGAGGCCGGCCAGCAGGTCAACAAGTTCCTGGTGGAGAAGCTGAAGGCCAGCGGCGTCGAAATCATCGGCGAGGCCGCGCTCGACATCCGCGCGCAGGATCAGACCGCCGCGATGATCCGCATCCGCTCGCTGAAGCCCGATATCGTCGTCGGCCTCGTCACGCCGCGTGACGGGATCCTGCTGCATCAGGCCCGATACAATCTCAACTATCACGGCAGCATTTTCTGCGGCGGCACCGGCGGCTATACCGACCTGTCGCTGTGGAAGGACCTTGGACCCGAAATCGGCAAGGCTGTGCTGACCAAGAACCTGTTCGGCATGACCGGCTTCAGCGCCGGAGCCAAGATCGACTCGATGCAGAAGATCATCGCCGAATTGCGCGACGTCGCCAAACTCGACAAGATCGGGCAGGGCGCCGTTCAGTATGCACAGGCCGCCCGCGTGCTTCAGCAAATTCTCGAGAACGCCGCCTCGCTGCAGAACGATGCGCTGCTCGACGCCTTCAAGAACGTCAATATTCCGTTCGGCGATCCCAACCTCTATGTCGCCAAGCCGAAGGGCCTGCAGTTCGCGCCGGACCGCCTGCTCAAGGACGGCTCGGCGATGTTCATCCAGTGGACACCCGAGCAGGATCAGCAGGTGGTGTTCCCGAAGGAGTTCGCCCAGGTGCCGCCCCGGCCCCGCATCTAAGAGGTTGCCGTGGCCTTTCTCGAAGTCGCCGACGTCACGAAGCGCTTCGGAGGGCTGGTCGCGCTGAACGCGATCAGCTTCTCCGTCGGGCAGGGCGAGATCGTCGGCATTATCGGCCCGAACGGCGCTGGCAAGACCACGCTGTTCGGTGTGATCTCGGGCTTCATCGCGCCGAGCCAGGGCGACGTCAGCTATGACGGCGAAAGCATCATCGGCATTTCGCCGGACCGCCTGGTCCGGCGCGGGCTGATGCGCAGCTTCCAGATCGTGCAGTCGTTCGCCGATATGACCGCACTCGACGTGGTGACGACGGCGGCGCTGACCCGCCGGCCGATGCGGGAGGCGATCGACTATGCCGCGCAGGCGCTGATCCGTGTCGGTCTCGGCGGCAAGGAGCTCAAGGTGCCGCTGACGCTGTCGCTGCAGGACAAGAAGCTGCTCGAGCTTGCCAAATGCATCGCCACCGATCCGCGCTGCATCCTGCTCGACGAGGTGATGGCCGGCCTGACCATGAGCGAGACGGCGGCGCCGATTGCGGTAATCCAGGAGCTGAACCGGCAGGGCGTCACCATCGTCATGGTCGAGCATGTTATGCCGGTGATCATGCGGCTGGCGACGCGGATGGTGGTGATCAATTTCGGCGAGAAGATCGCCGAAGCGACCCCAGAGGAGATATTGAAGGATCAGCGCGTGATCGATGCCTATTTCGGAGATCATCTCGATGCTTGAGATCGAGAATCTGACGGCGGGCTATGGCGGCGTGCCAGTGCTGCGCGACATCAACGTCAAGCTCGGCGCCGGCGAGATCGTCGGCCTGCTCGGCGCCAACAACGCCGGCAAGACCACGCTGATCAACAGCCTGTCCGGCACCGTCAAGCCGATCTCCGGGCGAATCCTGTTTCAGGGCGAGGACATCACGGCGATGCCGCCGCGCCGGCGCGTCGAACGCGGCATCGTGCAGGTGCCGGAAGGCCGCCTGGTGTTCCCCGACATGAGCATCCGGGAAAATCTGCTGCTCGGCGGCATCAACAGCCGGGCGCGGCCGCATCGCCGCCGGCTGATGGACAAGGTGCTGGAGCTGTTTCCCCGGCTCGGCGAACGGCTTTCGCAGAATGCCGGTTCGCTGTCGGGAGGCGAGCAGCAGATGCTGGCGATCGGCCGCGGACTGATGGCCGAGGCGCGCGTGCTGATGCTCGACGAGCCCTCGCTCGGCCTCTCGCCGCTGTTCGTGCAGTATATTTTCGAGATCATCGACCGGCTGCATGCCGAAGGACTGACGATCCTGCTGGTCGAACAGAATTTGAATTTGACGTTGCGTCACGCCCAGCGCTGCTACGTGCTGGAGCGCGGGCATGTCGCGGTGGAGGGAGTTAGCGATGCGGTCAGGGACGATCCCCGCACCAAGAGTGCCTATCTTGGCCTGTAACCGGAGGACGGCGTGAGCGAACTCTACCAGGCTCTGGCGCAGGGCCTTCTGATCGGCAGCACCTACGGGCTGCTGGCGCTGGGAATGGGGCTGGTTTACGGCGTCAGCGGCGTCGTCAATTTCTCGCATGGCGACTTCATCTCGCTCGGCATGTTCATGTGCCTGGCGTTGTATTCGGCGCTGTCGCTCGATCCCTATGTCTCCGTGATCATCACGGTGCCGGTGATGACGGCGATCGGGGCGCTGGTTTACCTGTTCCTGATCAGGCCGATGGTCGGGCACCAGTTCCTGATGGTGGTGCAATTGACCCTGGGATTGAGCCTGGTGCTGCAGAACGGCATCCTGATGGTGTTCGGCGGACAACCGGCGCGTACGCCGTCGGTCGTGGAATCGAAGCTGTTTCTTCTGGGCGATGTGGTGCTGCGCGTGCCCCATGTGATCGCGTTCGCGGTCTCGTTCGTTCTCGCCGGCGGCCTCTATATCATGCTGCGATCGACCGACTTCGGCCGCTCGATCCGCGCCGTGCATCAGAATGCCCATGCGGCGGCGCTGATGGGGATCGACGTCGGCCGCGTCCAGGTCATGACCTTCGCGCTCGGCATCGGGATTTTGGCGCTGGCCGCGGCGTTGCTGCTGCCGGGCACGCCGATCCAGCCCACCCAGGGCCTGCGCTACACCGTCATCACATTGCTGGTGGTCGTGCTCGGCGGCATGACCAATTTCGTTGGCATCATGCTGGGGGGACTGGTGATCGGCATCGCCGAGGCGTTCGGCACCATCTATCTCGAAGGGCCGCTCGGTCTGCTGATGCCCTATATCATCTTCGTGCTGATCATGCTGTTCCGGCCGCAAGGGCTGACCTGGAGTTCCTCGCGATGAGAGAGGAGTTCTACAAGACGCTGTCGTCGCCGATCTGGTGGGGCGTGCTGGCCGTTGCCGCCACGCTGCCGTTCATGCTGTCGAGCTACTACCTTCACATCCTCACGCTGTCGCTGGTCTATGTCGCATTGGCCTCGTCGTGGAATATCGTTGGCGGCATGGCCGGGCAGATCTCGCTGGCACACAGCCTGTTCATCGGCATCGGGGCGATGCTGTCGAGCGCGCTGCTGCTCAAGCTCGGCATCAACATGTGGTTGGGCCTGCTGATTTCGGCGCTGATTTCGGGCGCGCTCGGTGTCGCCATCGCCTGGATCGATTTCCGTTTCCAGCTCGGCCATCTCTCTTTCGTTCTGATCACGCTGGCGTTCGCCGAGATGGGGAGCATCATCGTCGAGGGCTGGGACTTTCTCGGCGGCGCGTCCGGATTGTTGCTGCCCAAGGATACCGGCAACTTCCTCGCCTTCCAGTTTGGCGGCGGCGGTGGCGCATTCTGGATGATGCTGGCGCTGGCGGCGGTCTGCGTGCTCGTCAATGTCGCGATTCTCAATTCGCCGCTCGGCTACTATCTGCGCACCATCCGCGACAACGAAAAGGCGGCGCAAGCGATCGGCGTCGACATTCTGCGCTACAAGATCACCGCCATGGCGATATCGGCAGTGCTCGCCTCGGTCGTCGGCACCGCTTACGTCCGCTACCTGACGTTCGCGGATCCCTATCTGCTGATCTCGCCGGTCATCACCATCGAGATCGTGCTGTTCGCCACCGTCGGCGGTCTTGGCCGGGCCTACGGTCCGGCGCTCGGCGCGCTGCTGCTGGTTCCGCTCGGCGAGGTGCTGCGCGGCAAGCTCGGCAGCACGCTGCCGGGCCTGCACTACTTCATCTACGGCATTGTGGTGATCGGCGTCATTCTGGTGACGCCGCGCGGGCTGCTGCCGCTGTTTGAGGGGCTGTGGCGACGCTGGCGACAGGCCCGCTAGCTGTGAGCTTTTATCGCTACAGCTCGTACCGATAAACGCCGTGAGAGCGAAGATAGGCGTCCAGCTCCGGGTCCGACAGGAACTGGATCAGCCGTAAAGCCATTTCAGCGCGGCTGTTTCGGTGGACGAACATCGACATGTCGATGTTCAGACCCAACTCCGGCGGAAAGGTCGCGATCGGCGCGACGCCGGGAGCGGCGATGATTCTCGACAGCGGGGCGATGGCGTACTGCACCTGACCTTTCGCGGCGGCGACCGGCGGTTCGCCGGGCCCCATCGGGCGCAAGCGATCGCGGATCTGATCCTGCAGGCCCATCACTTCCATGGCTCTCAAGAACGTTTTCCCGCTCGTTCCGGTGGAGATGTACGCGATTGAATCCGCGTTGAGCAAAAGTTCACGCACCGCCTCGTGGGAAGTGGCGATTGCCTCCGGCTCGGGCCCGGCTGCTCCGATCGTCAGCGGAACGCGCCCGAACGGAACGTGGATGTCCGGAATGATACGGCCGAGCGAGACCATCTCGTCGACATACCAGGGATTGGTCAGCCCGACGTCGAAGTCTTCGCCGTCCAGGACGCGCTTCGCGACGGCCGGATTGACGTCGTAGTTCACATCGACTTCGATCCCGTGCTGACGCCTGAACCGCGGCAACAGCTCCTCGATTTCCGCGTGTACTGCGACGGCGCTGATAAACGTCAGTCTGTCGTCGGTTGCCGTGCCCATGATCTGCTCCAATCCGCCGTTGCTTCTTCGATGATGTCGAGGGCCGGGCTTGCGCGATATCGCGCGGCCGGAACCGGCCGTTTCCCTACCGTGGGTTTGTTACGAAATTCACGATCGCCTTCCCGAGCAGGTCGTCCGATGTGCCGATATGCGCGATGGCAGACGTGTGATTGTGACCGGGCAACCACATCATGGGAGGGGACTTCCGCTTTGCTTCCGCCAGACGAAACACCAGCTCGGCGCAGTATACGTCGATCAGCGGGTTCTCGAACTCCGCCCAGGCAACGAACGTCGCGACGCTGTCTCGATTGATGTGGTGCACGGGAGAATAGCCTTCGAACCGCGAAGCGTCGGTGCCGTAATATTGTTCGACCCGCTTCGCGTTCGGATTCTCTGCGAGGTTGTCGATCCTGACCCTGCCGCTCACCACGATCATCCCGGCGAGCGGCGGTCTTCCGGCCGATGAGAACGCGGGATCGTAGGCGTAGCTTCCAGCGTGAGCGGCGCCGGCCGAATGGGACATCAGGAATACCCTGTCGGGGTTCCAGCCATATTCATGTGCATGGGCGCGGGCCCAATCAACGGCTGCGGCGATGTCCAGCGTGGCGCCGGGATATGCCGCATGCGTGGCCAGTCGATATCCGACGTTGACCGCCGCGATGCCGCGTTGGGCGAGATAGCACAGGACATTCGAGTATATTTGCTCGCTCCGGTTACGGTGCCCGCTGACAAACGCGCCGCCATGAACGAACAGCACGACAGGTGGCGCCATGACATTCCCGGTCGGCAGGAACACATCGAGGTGCTGCCTCTCATGCGGCCCGTAGGGGATGTCACGATGCACGGTCACGCCGTCCCGGGAAGTCAGTTTCAGGACTTCCGAGAACTCTGCAATCATCAAGTCGACGTGACCTCTGGTATCGTCGCGCCATTTCGGGCCGACCTCGGCCATCAGCGCGCGCAGCGGTCCGGGAATATTCGGCAGATTCAAATCGGAGGGCGTGGTTGCCGCACTTCGTTGAACAGATATGGCGTCTGACATGTGATCGCTCGCTCGAGATATTGAAAGCAACGAAGCCAAATGGTGAGACCATTTAATATTAAAGGTCCCGAATTTGATTTCAAAATGCTATGAATATGGGATATTTCGATAAATGCAACATCGTGTAACGAACCATTCGTTTTTAATCTTGACACATCGTTCGTCCAGGAATTACACCAAACTATAAAATCGCCACGGACCCCGAAGCGGGACGTGAACGCCCGAAGCGAAGTGCTTCGCGAAAGCTAAGGAGGCTCGCATGTTTGAGGCGGACGTCGTGGTCGTTGGTGCGGGGCCGGTCGGGTTGACGACATCGATCGCTCTTTCTCAGCACGGCGTCAGTCACATCGTGGTCGAGCGCCATCCGAGCACCTCGATCGCGCCCAAGGCCCGCGGCATCAATGCGCGCACCATGGAAATGTACCGGCAGATGGGCGTCGAAGGCGACATCCGTGCTGCGGGGATGCCCGCGAGATTCGGAGGCATGATCCTCTGGGCGGAAAGCCTGGCGGGCAAGGAAATCAACCGTCTCACGCCAGGCAGGGCAACGCCGGCGGGGCAGGCGGTATCGCCGGTCGCCAACTGTGGCTGCTCGCAGGATGTCCTCGAGCCGGTGCTGCGCCGCCACGCGGAAGCGTTGGCCCCCGGTGGCATCAACTTCAACACCGAGCTCTGCGACTTGCGGCACGAAGGCGGCGGCGTGACCGGTGTGCTGAAGGACCATGTGAGCGGCGAGACAAATCCATTTCGCGCGCGCTACCTCGTCGCCGCCGACGGAACGCGGAGTTTCGTCCGGGAGAAGCTCGGGATCGGCAGGTCAGGCGAAAAGGACATCTACGATTCGGTGAACGTGCACTTTCGTGCGGATCTACGGCCGTGGGTCGAAGACCGGCCGGCCGCACTCTATCTCATCGAGCAACCGGAACTCCGGGCGACATTTCTCACGGTGAACGGCAGCGATCGTTGGGGCTTCCTGGTGCACAGCCTGAGCGCCTACGATTTCACGAAGGAGAACCTCACGCCGGAGCGATGCATCGAGCTGGTTCGCCGGGCCGTCGGGGTCGCCGACCTTCCGGTGGAAGTCCTCGGCATCAACTTCTGGAATTGCTCGGCCATGGTCGCGGACAGCTTCCGCAGCGGCAACGTATTTCTGGTTGGCGACGCCGCCCATGAGACCACGCCGAGCGGCGGCTTCGGCATGAATCTGGGCGTGCAGGACGCACAGAACCTGGCCTGGAAGATCGCGGCCGTGCTTCACGGCGCGGCAGACCCCTCGCTGCTCGACAGCTACGAAGCCGAACGTCGGCCTCACGCCCTGGAAGTCGTGCAGGCGACGCTGCTGAACATGCAGAGTTTCGACCGTACCAAGCGCCAGGCGGAGGCGCGGCTGCCGCGAAAGGAATTTCTCAACGAACGCGGCCTCATCTTCGGCGCGCGATATCAATCGCTGGCCGTCGTGCCCGACGGCTCGAAGCCGCCGGAAGTGAGCGATCCCGTCACCGAGTATGTGCCGTCGGCTCATCCCGGCTGTCGCGCACCGCACGTCTGGCTGGAAAATAAAGGCCAAAGGATCTCGACGATCGATCTCCTCGGCCGTGGTTTCGTGCTGCTGGCGGCCGCTGGCGGCGCGTTCTGGCGGTCCGCGGCCAGCCAGCACGGCCTGCCGCGCATCGACGTGCGGGTTCTTGGCGAAGACATCGTCGATTCCGAGGGGGCATGGATGGCCGCCTACGGGGTAGGGGAAGGGGGCGCCGTGCTTGTGCGCCCCGACGGATATGTCGCCTGGCGCGTTGCGTCGGCGCCCGCCGATCCCGCGCGCGCTCTCACTGAGGCTTTCGGCCAGATCTTCGCTCGCGCGGCCTTGAAGCAGGCCGTCTAGTCATGATCGCTGAGACAGCGTCCTCTCCGATTGCGTCCGCCAGTCCGGAAGCCCTCGGTCTCGATCCCGCGAAATTGAGCGCGCATGCGAGATCGTGGTTTCCCATATCGCGGGTGATTTCCATCCGGGCGCGCAGCTCGCTGTGGCGCGGCATGGCAAGCTCGCGCTTTACCGCGGCTTCGGCAACGCGACGGTCGACCCCTCGCGTCCTGTTGACGAGCGGACGCTGTTTCCGCTGTTTTCGAACACCAAAGTCATCACCGCGGCGGCGGTCTGGACGCTGGTCGAGGAAGGCAAACTTCGCTTCTCGGACCGTGTCGCGGAACATGTTCCCGGATTCGAGGCGCATGGAAAGGAAGGCGTTACGGTTGCGCATCTTCTGACGCACCAGGCGGGGTTCCCCGCCGCGGAAGTGACTCCGGAATGTTTCATGGATCGCGAACGGCTTCGACGTGCGGTTTGCGAGTTCAAGCTCGAATGGCCGCCGGGTTCTCGCTCGATCTACCATCGCACGGCGGCCCATTGGGTCGTTGCGGTGCTGATCGAAGCGATCACCGGCAACGACTACCGCGACGAAATACGCAAACGGGTGATCGAACCGCTGCGGCTCACCCGGGAGATGTTTCTGGGCCTGCCCGAGGCGGAGGATCATCGCGCCGCCGCGATGTACACGCCCAGGCAGACGGAGAAATGGCCGCTCGACCCGATGGTGTCGGCGCCCCTGTTCAGGCGCTCGGGGATCCCGGGGGCCGGCGGTTACGCGACGGCGCGCGCGATGGCCGTCTTCTACCAGATGATGGCGCAGGGCGGCACGTGGGGCGGGGTGCGTATCGTCTCGCCGCGGATGATCGACTATGTGACCCGCGACTTCACCGGCGATCTGGTCGACGACTATACCGGCTACCCGATGCATCGCGGTCTCGGCCCGTTCTCTCTCGGTCAATCCGGGCATCCGGGCCTGGGAGCCATCGGGCATCCGCGCACCTTCGGACACAGCGGCGTCGGCACGTCCTACTGCTGGGCCGATCCGACCAGCGGACTGTCATTCGCCTTCCTGAGCAACTGCCGTCGCGACAACGCGTGGCACAACAAGCGCATGGACACGCTGAGCACGCTCATCCATGCGTCGATCCTGGGATGAACGCTTACGGACCGTCGAGCATGACGCGATAGCGGTGTCCGAGAGGGAGCACAGTCTTGACCATAGCCATTCCGGATACGCCGGGCATTCCACAAGCAGAGCGGGTCGAAGTTCGCGTCACATGGTACGCCTGGTATGTGACGTTCATCCTCACTGCTTGTTACACACTGTCATTCCTGGATAACAAGATTCCATTTATTCTGGTGCAGCTGATCAAGAGGGATCTTTCGCTGACCGACACCCAGATGGGTATCCTGGCCGGACCGGCATTTTCGCTGACCTATGCGATATGCACCATTCCTTTGGCGAAATTGTCAGATAGGTTTTCCCGAAAATATGTCATCGTCGGCGCGGTGACGATCTGGAGTGCATTCACGGCGTCATGTGGTTTCGCTCACTCGTTCGCTTTATTTATGTTTGGCAGGGTCGGCGTTGCATTTGGCGAATCGGCGCTTACGCCAGCGGCGCATTCGATGATTGCCGACTACTTTCCCGAACGGCAGCGCGCCAAGGTCATCGCGATCTATTTCACCGGCATCGCCGTGGGAGGCTTCCTTGCTCTTTCAGTTGGCGGATTTCTGGCCGATCGTTACGGCTGGCGTTCTGCAATGTATGCCGTAGGCGCTACGGGAATTGTACTTTCGCTGCTGATGCTCACGACGGTGAGAGAACCTGTTCGAGAACAGAAAAATCCGGCGCGAAAGTTGTCGGAGGGCAGTCTGGTCGCGCTATTTGCTCATCCCGCAATTCGAAATACGATCATTGGCGGCACTTTGCTCGGGATGGCATTCGCATCGTCAAGCGCCTGGTCTCCGGCTTACATTATGCGTAGCTACGGCATGTCAGCCTCGGCCACTGGCGCAAGTCTCGGTGCGCTGTCGGGGACGATAGCCCTCGCTGGAACGCTATTGGGAGGTTTTCTTGCGAGCTGGTTTTCCCGCAAGGACATACGCTACGGCCACCGATTTCTAGCGATCGCTTTCCTTTTGGCTGCGCCCTTAAACGTCATCTCCTTCTTCGTGGACAGCTATCCACTGTTCCTGCTCTTCCACGCAATGGCGGCCTTGCTTGTGATAACCTATCCGGGCCCCACCTATGCAACCATACAGTCGCTTGTGGAGCCGGGGTCGCGAAGTTTCGCGGCGGCAGTCACGCTCTTCTGTATCCAGGGCATTGGCATTGCATTCGGTGCCTTTTTCACGGGTTATCTCAGCGATCAACTGGCTGGGCAGTTTGGCCAGAACTCGTTGCGCTGGTCCATTGCTGCCATGTCGCTTTTGTCCATTGGGGCTGCCTTTCACTATTGGGCAGCGTCAAACCATATGGGTGTTCGAAAGGGAGGACAGTCTTGACCATAACCATTCCGAATACGCCCGGCATTCCGCAAGCAGAGCGGGTCGCGTTCGCGGCATATGGACGAGTCACGTTGCTGAGGCCTTTGCGATAGATCCGGCCACATTGGCCACCCCGTTCTGGAAGAAAGAAGCGCTATGCGTCATGCGGCATTGGTATCGGCAGTTGTCGTCACCCTGGTTGGTCTCGCCATAGGGGTTCGGAACGCCGAAGCCGCGTTCCCGGACCGCACGATCCGGATCATCGTGCCGTTTGCCCCCGGTGGCCCTATCGACGCCATCGCGCGTCCATTGGCCACGACGATGCAGGAAATACTGGGCGCGACCGTGGTCATCGAAAACCGCTCCGGCGCCGGTGGCATCACCGGGTCGGAGTCGGTGGCGAGTGCCGCCGCTGACGGATACACGCTGCTGATGACGACGGGATCGCACATCGGCAATAAGGTGTTCAACTCCGCACAGGTTCGCTACGATCCCTTGCTGGGCTTTACGCCGGTGGCGGGGCTGATCGAATCCAACGGAATTGTTCTTCTCGCGCGCAAGGAGATGCCTGCCGACTCGATCGCCACCCTCAATGCCTACGCGAAAACCCAACCGAATGGCCTGACCTACGGACACGCCGGCATCGGCAACATTTCGTACATCGCCGGGGAGCTGCTCAAGGTGCAGGCCGGCATGCCGCTTTCCGGCATTCCATATCGCGGCACTGCCGCCGCCATGAGCGATCTGGTCGGCGGTCAGGTCGATCTGTGTTTTGTAGGCATTTCCGGTGCGCGCAGTTACGTCGATAACGGACAGGTCAAGGTCATCGCCTCGACCGGCGCGGAACGTGCTCCGGTTCTTCCCGGCGTGCCGACGATGCGGGAGGCCGGCTTCCCGGATTTCGTGGTGCTCGGCTATATCGGCCTGTGGGCTCCGCGCGACACGCCGAAGGCCGTCGTGACGCGCCTCTACGATGCCGTCAGGGAGGCGCTGGCGCGTCCAAACATCCGGCAATTGCTTTCGACTTTCGGAGCGGCGACGGAGGCCACGCCCCCGGACGAGTTTGCGCGTTTCCTGGAACGCGATTTCGCTACCCAGCAGCGTTGGGCGCGCGAGCTTGGCGTCATCCCGAAATAGCATAGCGGCGTCGGCTCTTTTCCCGCGTCGGATCCAGCCGATGGCCCGGCAGAACTGTCGCCGTTCCTCGACTGCCTACTCGAAGAGATTTCGCTGCGTGTTCAGAAGGTGATCCCGCATCGCCCGGCTGGCATCGTCGGCGGATCGTTTTCGCAGCATGTCGCAGATCGTGCGGTGATGGGCGATGGTCTTGCGTCGTTTCTCGGGCGTGATGGTTGCGAGGCGCAAAGCCTGCCAGTCGCCGGACGATCGCGCCTCGTTGAACGCGGTGACCAGGCTGACGAGAACGTCGTTTCGCGTCGCCTTGGCGATGGCAAGGTGAAATGCACCGTCCCACTTGATCCAGTCCTCGTCGTTCTTGACCTCGGTCGTGCGCCGCATGCAGGTCTCGATGTTCAGGAGATCGGCTTCACTGGCCTTCAGTGCCGCGATCGCGGTCATCGAAGGCTCGACGACGAGGCGGGTCTCGAGCACGGATGCCGGACTTCCACGTACGATGCGCTGGTCGATGCTGATTGGCCCAACCGTTCGGCGACCGAGAAAGGTGCCGTTGCGTCGCCCTCGCCAGATATGTCCGTCAAGTTCCATTCTGGTCAGGAGATGTCGCAACGCGCGACGGCTGATCCCCAGTTCGGATGCAAGCTCACGTTCGGGCGGAAGTTTGTCGCCTTCAGCCAACTCGTGCTGCGCGATGAAGGCCAGCAGCTCGTTGGTCTCGACGGATTCGGATCGTTGCTCAGATTTGGTCACGTAGGCCAGGTCCGGTTCGATGAACTGAGTCTTCGCCAGTGGCAATGTACCCCTCTACTATGCCGACACCTGTCTTGACAGCTCGATAAGCGGATAACGCCGAACATTAGCGCAATCGCGGGGGCCGTCACCAATTTTTAGCCTGAGGGTCACGGGCTTTGACAGGTCTTGGACCCGCCAAACCGCCGCTACCTCGCCGTCGACGCGGCATTGGCGCGAGACGGCTGGCGAGTTTTCCCCAAATGCGAAAGGGCACGATCTGCGGCGCGTTCATAGGAATATGGTCTTAGAATATCGGCGCAGAGGTGTGCGGACAGGACGCCCGTCAATATCGGAGCGAATTGCAAGGCGTGCAAATGATGCGCTTCATCGGCGAGCGCTGAGGGTGAAGCGGAAATACCGCCGACATACCGAAACGTCGCTTTTGACCCACAATGGTCATCAGCTGCTCGACACATTACGCCGTGCGGGGCAAACCCGCGTCCAATTCGGAGCGGCCTGACGATGTCCGCTGTTGGGAGTAGAGCGGAAAACACATGCGCGTGCCGAGCTTTTCCGCTTTTGACCCGAAGCGGGCATGCTGTGAGATGCTTTGGTCACGCATAGCCGCGTAATCGCAAGGTGCAATCACTGGTGCCTCTTTCGTGGCTTGTCCTTTAACCAATTGATTAATCGTTTTGTTACGTGCGCACCATAGGTTGTGCAACCTAAAGCCGAGGTAACTCAAGCGACGGAGCGACGTCTTTGGTGCTGAATGCGCTAGTTTTCGGAATATTCCACGTTGCCATTCTCGTCATCGTCGGCGTCGTTCTATGGCGCGTTTTTCTTGCGTTGTGCCGCAAGTACGCCATCGGTCGAAACATCGGGATCGCTGTCGCTGTCCTCGGCAGCCTACTGTTGTCCGGTCTCGTGTTTAGAACAATGGTGCAATACACCCTCTTGGCGGTCGAGTTGCTGCGCCAGAGGCAGGAAGGTGACGCGAGCTTCCAGGCCCACCGCGAGGAATTTCGCGAGAAGGGGCTTTATCTCTCGCTGGAAGATTTAGAAAAATTGCAAGAGCTATGCCCGCCCGATCGGATCATCGAACTTAGGGTCGGAGCGAAATCATTCTACCTACCTTGGCGGTGGATCCGGGGGCAGCACACCTTGGCCAGGTCTGTCTGGGCGTCGACCAGCGGCGCCGCGTGCCCGGTTGATCCGGTGCAATCGGATCAGTTGTTCCTATTTCCGCCCGATCCCGAGATTGCCCGCGAGCGCGATCTAAATCTGTTCTTTATAAAGCTGAGACTGGACGAATGGAGCAGCGGCCACCCCCGCGTTCCTCTGAGCAATCCCGCCTCCCGCATCACCTACTCCGACGGCAGCTATTTGGAGGATGTGACCGACGCGTGGCGAGCGAGAAACAACAATCCTCTGTATGTCAAAGACGACTTTCGGGCGTACCTGTTGCAGCAGGCTGCCGCTGTCGACCGAACGCATGCCACGCCCATTGAGATGACCTGTACAACGCTCGATGCGAAAACAGAAACGCGATCCTGCTCTGCCCATTTTCAGTATGACGATTTGACTGCGGAATATACGTATTATCCCAAACGGAGCAGAAGAACGTCTCTAGACGAAATTCTTCATCTTCCCGACGGCCCTATCGAAACAGATGGCTTTTTGCCGTTCGACGCACGCGTCCGCAAGTGGATCGACGATATACAGAAAAAGCCGTGACGTAACGTTCGGTGTTGGCACGAACCGGACCTCCGGCGACGTCCGCAGTTCAGTCGCTATCGGGGGAAAAGCGGACGTGGCGCTGACGGCTCAATTCGGTAGCGAATGACCCAACCCGGACCTGCTGGCACGTCCGCTATTGCGCCGCGATTGTGAGACAAGCGGACATCGAACGCGCTCTGATCGCTGCGTCATGAAGCTGCGCAACCTTTGGTGGGTGCAGTGACCCGCACCGACCATGCCAAACCGTGCCAACGCTCCTCGGTCTCGCGCGGAAGAGCGGGCTATCTCTTCCTCACGATCGGCAAGTGATGTACTCTGCCTCGGAGCCGTCACCGAAACGTGCCGAAGTTTTGGAAATCAGCGGCGGCCAATGTAGCCCACGGCGGGCGTAGCAAACTCCTGATTTTTGACTATCGACAGTCTGCTCCGATCAGTTCGGAACGGAAAAGGCGATTATTGAAAACCCATTACAGGAGTATAGCCATGCATTTCTGTCTTACCGGACAATACACGCCACGAGCCGTCAAGAACCTTCTCGAAAATCCCACGCAGAATCGCGCTGAAGCGGCCAAGAAGTTGGTCGAAGCGGCGGGTGGGAAATTGGTTTCATTCTACGGCATGCCCGTGAAAGGACCCGGTGTCTTGACGATATTCGATGTGCCCGAGCCCGGCTCGGCGGCCGCGATAGCTGGCCTCGTCGTCGCAGCCGACACCCTGCAAAACGTCAAGCTGATGCGTCTGCTGACACAGGAGGAGGTGGTGGAGGTTCGGCAGAAGGCAAACAAGCTTAAGGCTGCTTATTCTCCTCCCGGCAACTGATCGATATTGCTGGAACGGCAGTCCCTCGAGTGGCTCTGCTGTTCGGAAACGGAAATGGGCCGCCCGATATCGCGGGCGGCCTTGCCCGTTTCCGGGGCGCAGACGCAAGCTCCTGCACGACAAGTCGGTGATACTCGCTAACATGCGCAACCTCGGCCGCACGCATGTGTTCGTCAGCTGCGCATGGGCTGCAACATGGTCGCGCTTGGTTCGCCTGTTCTCGATTTCGTTTTAGATGTTCGTCCCGCGTTCGTAGCCCCGCCGACGAAGTGATCGAATAGGCCCCATTTTGACGCGGCGCATGAGTCCGGAATGGCACGAAACAGACCTGCCGCCGTGGGTATGGGATGTCCGCTGTCGGACGACGAACGGACCTGACGTGGACGCAGCTCCAGGTCTCAGTTTGACCCATATGTATGGACCGG
Source organism: Bradyrhizobium ottawaense (assembly GCF_900099825.1). NCBI lineage: Bacteria > Pseudomonadati > Pseudomonadota > Alphaproteobacteria > Hyphomicrobiales > Nitrobacteraceae > Bradyrhizobium > Bradyrhizobium ottawaense. The sequence continues at coordinate 5,246,488 of NZ_LT629693.1, forward strand.
CCGTGCGTTGCAAGCCGAATGTGAACAAATGGAGGGGGCTGGTCTTGCGCATCTGTATCCGGCCCTTGCATGGAGCGTTTATGCTCCTGGCCATCATGGATATCCGCGCGCACCCGATCTCATTCTGAGAAAGGCCCTGAGAGGCCGCTTGGGTCACCAGATCACGGGTACGACGGCGAGACCGTTTCTCCATTTCCTCCATCCAACTCGCAGACCTCGGCAGGTATCAGTTACGTCAGGGATCAGCGTCGGACATCCCCTCGGCGAGTTCGAACATGTTGATCCTATGCGACCTTTGGCTCGACGCGCGCTTCGTAGCTGCGACCTTGTGCCAACACAGTCCAAGCGATCCGCGCCAGCTTATTGGCAAGTGCGGTTGCCAGGACGTTATGGTGTAAGCGTTGTGCTGCGGCGGTGAGCCATAACCCAAAGCTATGCTTCGCCCAGTTTGCTGGCCTGAGCAAAATAACGCGAGCACCCTGCATTAACATCGTACGTAGATAGCGATTGCCGCGCTTGCTGATGCGCCCGAGGATCGTCCGATCGCCGGTCGACATTTGCTTCGGTACCAAGCCGAGCCAGGCGGCAAAGTCACGGCCCTTGGCAAAGGCAGCACCATTGCCAATGGCCGCTACCATGGCGCTGGCGATGAGCGGGCCGATGCCCGGAGCGGTCATCAATTGGCGGCAACTCTCGCTGCTATTTGCCAAAACCTCGATCTCTTCGGTGATGTGCTGGATACGCTCATCAAGACGCCGCCAATCGCCGCTGAGATCTTCTATGATCCTGATCATGCGAGGTGACAGCACGTCGCCGCGTTTTGCCAGGATGTCTGGAAGCTGTTGGCGGAGGAAGCGAAGCCCCTGACGTACCGCAATGCCATGCTCCAGGAGAAAGCCGCGGATCTGATTGATCACAGCCGTTCGTTGGCCGACCAGGCGAGATCGCACCCGGTGCAGTGCTTGTAGATCAAGCTGATCGTCGGTCTTAACTGGAACGCAGCGTGTCGACGGCCGCTGCACAGCTTCCGCGATCGCGTGGGCGTCTCTGAAGTCGTTCTTGTGGCCTTGCCGGAACGGTTTGGCATAAGCTGGTGGTACCTGCCTTACGTCATGACCGAGCGCAATTAGCTCGCGAGCCACGTAGTGGGTCGCCATGCCAGCTTCGATTCCGATCAGGCACCGCGGCACATTGGCGAACCGGGCTGCGATCCGGCCGCGGGCGATCTTCTCCCGCAAAACGATTGCCCCCTTGTCGTCGAGGCCGATCAAATGCAGGGTGTTCTTGCCCGTATCGATGCCGATGGTGTGTGCGCCTGTAGCGGCTGTCTTATGGGACATAGCGATGTGCTCCTCGTGCTGCTAAGCCCCCCGCTCATTCTCTGAGCGGTTCGGGGCGGGAGCACGGCCGGTCCATCCCATTCTGAGACGTCGGTGATGGGTGGAGAACAGTCTCCCAATCGAGACCCACCATAGCCATATCGCCGCGCAGTCTCACATTCGTTCGCAACACAAACGCGGGAGCTGAGCAGAGCCCCACGGTCCACGCTGGCGGGTCTTTTCAGCCGTCACGCTTGCTTTGGACCCAATGCAGAAGACAGCATTGCGCCCCAACGTGATGGGGCTGGTGGGCATGACGAGCTGTGGTGTTGGAATGCTCAGCAACCAGGTCTGACATATGCGGAAGGTGCTATTGTGCAGTGCACAATTCCTTTGTTAAAAGCTGTGGAAAAGCGAGACAAATCCGTTGACGTTGCTAAACTCCATTTGTCGTAACAACTTATGGAGCGTTCGTATGAGTGTTAGTACAGAAGTCCTAACCCGTGCCCCATTTGAGTTGGATCAGTTGGAGCGCGAACTCAACAACATGGTGGGTCCACATCGGCCGCGCGGCACCGTTCGGCCGCTCTCACCGATGCCGGACTACGTCGAGCACCGGAACGGCGTCAACGAGGTTGGCAAGCTGTCGGCCGAGGCCGTGGTGCGCGAATACGAAGCGGCGGTGAACGAGATCGAGGCCCTGGGAACAGAACTGCAGGAAGCCGCCACGAAATGCGAGGCGATGGTGGCAGGCGTCCATAACGTGGTCGCCGAAATCAAGGAGTTCGCTGCAGGGTATCGCGACCAGGGCAAGCGTTACTTCCTGCAGATCGAGGCCGTTTCGTTGATGACAACAGAGGTTCGGAACACCTGCGAAACACTTAAGAAGAAGATCGCGGCCGAGACATTGACCAAGTGATATTTCGACTATGGCCGTATCTTGTGATCAGCGCACCCTTGGTTATTGCTGTGATCGTGGGGCTGATCTGATATCAGGTGAACGGTCGCGCCATTCCGGCGCGGCGAAACGTGGTTAGTTCTATTCAATACCCAAGTTGCTCGGCATCTTGCCCCCGCTTCGGCGGGGGTTTTTTGTGTCATGAGAGGGGCAATCACTGCGCGCGGCAAGGTAATCGAATGTCAGTTTCTGACCCCGTCTCGGACATCGGTTGCCGATGGCAGAAAGTCTGCCGTTGGGGCTAAATTCACGTGTGAGGTCGGAGCGCAAGGAGGAGGGGAAACAGCGTGGCAGCGCGCGGATCAGGTGGACCGCTCCTTTGCGTGGCTATCCTGCTTGCGATGCCGGCGCTCGCCGCCACGTCGGGCGACCGGGGCGAGTGCGCCGCCAGCGCCGACAAGCCCGACGTCGGCTTCGAGGCCTGCAGCCGCATTATCGGCGATGCAAGCGTGTCGGTGGCACAACGCGTTACGGCCTTCAAGAACCGGGGCCGCGGTTCCTTCAACAGCAAGAATTACGACCGCGCGATTGTCGACTACGGCGAGGCCATCAAGCTCAGCCCGAAAGACGCCTGGGCCTTTGCGCACCGCTGTGAGGCTTACGAGAGCAAAGGGGACCACGACGCGGCCGTTGCGGATTGCACCGAGGCGATCAGGATCGATCCGAAATATGGCTGGGCCTACAACAACCGTGGCGTCGCCTACTACGGTCTGCATGAATACGACGCAGCGCTGGCCGACCACGCCGAGGCGATCAGGGTCGACTCCGGGGATGCGTGGGCCTATGCCCGCCGCGGCATGGCGTGGACCGAAAAGGGTGAATTCGACCAGGCGGTCGCCGATCTCACCAAGGCGGTCACCATCGATCCGAAATACGCCTTTGGTTTTGGCCAAAGGGGACACGCGCTTTTCAGGAAGCGGTTGATCACGAAAAAAAGCGGATGGGAGCCTGCGATCGCGGACTACAGCGAGGCCATCAGGCTCGATCCAAATCTGCTCTGGCTGTATAGCTCGCGTGGCGTTGCCTACAGCAACAATCGCCAGTACGACCTCGCCGTTCCCGATTGCAGCGAGGTCATCAAGCGCGAACCAAAAAATGCCGCGGGGTACAATTGCCGCGGCGTCGCGTACGAAGGCTTGAAGGACTATGGCCGCGCGATCGCCGACTATGATCAGTCGATCGGGATCACTCCCAAGAACGGCGTGGCGTATTGGAATCGCGACAATGCGTATCTGGCGCTGCGCAGGGTCGATGACGCGATCCGGGACTATGACCAGGCGATCGCGATAAACCCCAAGGACTTCAACGCTTTCAACTCCCGCGGCAAAGCCTGGGTCGCAAAGGGTGACAGCAGCCGCGCGGTTACAGATTTCACGCAAGCGATCCAGTTCGGTCCATCTTATGTCGAGGCCTACAACAACCGCGGCCTCTCCTATGTCGTGCTGGGCCGCCGCGCCGAGGCGATCGCCGATTTCCACAAGGCGCAAGCGATCGACCCGGCCGACCCAACCAGCAAGCAACAGCTCCGCGTGCTCGGTTTCTGACCGCGTGCCGTTCAATTTCGATTGTCAGGAAGGATTCTTTGCCGGCAATCGCGCCGAAGCGCCCGTTGCCGGGCAGGGCGGCAGGCTAGGGGCGGTTTGCAACTTGGGCGATGATGGAATAGTGCCGCTGATTTGCCCGACGTGTCAAAATGTTTTTTGCGGGATGGCTCAGGGCAGGGATCGCCTTGCTACTTTGCATGGGGTTGTTTTCGAGATTTTGGTTGGGGATGGCGGCGTAGCTTCCCCATGGGGCCCGGCAGGACTGACCGCTTGCAAAGAAATCAAACACTTATCATTTCTTGAGACAATCGGAACTCTCGATCGTTCCCGATGTCTCGCATGCCCCTGATAAGAAGCCTGAAAGGCGCTCGATGAGATAGCGGAGGGCGTAGTCTTGCTGCAGGATCGCATGCGCTGAAAAAGACGAGCATGATGGCAGTTCGCGTTGGTTGCAGAGAGGTATCGGGCAGAGAAATCGGCTGTCCGCCTGGCGACGGCGGTGCACGTTACTGCGGCGCCTTGGCCTCTCTCTCGATTCTCACGTCTCTCTCCATTTGGAGGCACGTCAGAAACTCCACATAGCTGGCGCTGTCATCGATGCTGGTTTCTCTGATGCACTGGAGCTTGGCGCTGGGACTAAATTGTATCCATTCCGCATGAAGTTGGTCGCGTGCTTGCATCTCATCCTGCGCGCACCTTTGCTCCGTCTCTTTCGTGCCGCCTTCGACCCGGCACTCCCGCACGACGTCGAATTGCGGTACAGCGTCGGCGACAGCGATGGGGTGCAGGGAAGTCAGGATAATGATTGGCAGGTGGATCAGCATTTGTTGTTCTCCAGGGCTACATGATGTCATTCGGTCTGCCGCGCCAGCGGGCGAACATCTATGACGTGTGTTGAGACCAGCGTTGAACGTCTTGCCCAGGCTTGGTCCCTTGATCGTGCGTAAAGCTCCGGCGCTCCGAAGTGTTTGGTTCTCGAAAGGCATGATTAAGCGCGGGAGAAAGTCGGGCTGACAGGATTTCAATGCCAGCCCGACCTCGTCGAGGCGGTAAGCGCTCAGTCCGGACCGATATCGATCCGGACTTGTTGCTTGAGACCAGCGAATTGCTAGGCCGGTCCTCGATCCGGACGTATCAATTGACCGACGCGGGTTCGCAAGGGGCGCCGTTATCCCAGGGCTGTGTGGCAAATGCACCCACGGCCGGAGCAGGGATGCAGGCGCGCCCGTCAACGTCACGCGCGTCGGACGTAGTGGTCACATTGGCTTGGTGTCGCGCGGTTACATGGCTCTCGCGAGCCATGGCGGGCGTTGCGAGCGTGGCTGCGGTGATCAGTGCAGCCGACAGAAGTTTAAGCGTGGTCATTCGATTTCTCCATTGGATATGACAAGCCTGCACGTTTGGCTCGTCTGTGGAAATGGAGCGGCGATCAGCCATTCAAAGTAACAATTATTCACCCCGTTTCAACGCCGCGTGAGGGCGGTGCCAGGCAACGCCCCGAGCTGGGCCAATTTTAAAATGCTATTTAGTAGTGCGGATCATTCATGAGCCCTATTCTTGGTGAGCGGCCACCCCCGCGCTGCTCCCTGGGCGGTGGGCAGATGCCGCCGAGCGGACGGCGACGCTACGCCATTTGCCTCCCCGAAAGGCGGGCGGCGCTGTCCGGCTCTCTTCAGGAGAAACCCATGGTTGTTGCAGGTCATTGACATGGCGGTGGTCACGGGCAAGCGTGCAGACGTGGGGACAGGAACCTCAAGCCCGGCGGATGTTTTCGCCGGAGCCGGGAATCGATCGATGACAAAAGTGCTGCTGATCGAGGATGACAGCGAAACAGCTGAGGAAATTACAGCCGAGCTGGCCGATCGCGGTTTTGAGGTCGAATGGTCTGCCAACGGCATCGAAGGCCTCGACAAGGCACGATCATCGCAGCCCGATGCCATGATCGTCGATCGGCTGTTGCCCGGAATGGACGGGCTCACAGTCATCGAGGCGCTCCGCAAGGATGAGGTGCGTACCCCCGTGCTGGTGCTGAGTGCACTCGGCGCAGTGGATGATCGTGTACGCGGCTTGCGGATGGGTGGCGACGATTATCTTACCAAACCATTTGCGCTGGTTGAGCTTGTCGCCCGGGTAGAAGCGTTGTTGCGCCGGCCGGCAGAATCGCGCGAGACGACGCTGCGGGCAGGGCCGCTGGAGCTGGATCTGATCGAGCGCACGGCCAAACGCGGCGACCGCGTGATTGATCTCTTGCCGCGTGAGTTTCGCCTGCTCGAATACATGATGCAACGTCGCGATCAGCTGCTGACGCGAGCCATGCTTCTGGAGGAGGTCTGGAACTACAAATTCGTTCCGGCGACGAACCTGGTGGACGTACATATGGGGCGGCTGCGTCACAAGGTGGACGGACCGGGCGACGTTCCCATGATTCATAATGTTCGCGGTGCCGGCTTCATCCTTCGCACCGGACCATAGGGGCAGATGGCCGGGGGCGCCCGCGCCGCCACGGACATCAAATAGAAGGTCCACGCGACGAGATCCGATGCGTCAGGCGCAAATCATACGTTCGAATACCTTCCAGTGGGCGCTGACGGTGGCCGGCGTGTTCGCTATTTTCATCATCGTGCTATTCGGATTCATCTATTGGCAGACCGATCAATACCTGATCGCCCGGTCCGACCGAATGATCGCCAGGCAACTCAACGTTATCGCGGCTTTGCCGTCCGAACGGCAGCCGGACGCGATCGATGAACATTTAAGGCAGGATTCCCGTGGCGTTCAATATGCCGGACTGTTCGCCGCAGATGGCCGCAGGATAGCGGGCAATCTGGAGCAGTTCCCACCAGAGCTCAAGCCGAATGATTCCGTCCAGAGCCTCTCGGTTGTCCGGACGCTGCCCGCCGGTCGAGAGACCCACGTGATCCGGGCGATCGCCCGGCGAATGCCGAATGGCGATGCGCTGGCGATCGGACGAGAAGTCGACGAAACCAGGGAGATTTCCCACGTCGTCGGCCAGGCATTCGCGCTGGGTCTGTTGCCGGCGTTTTGCCTGTGCCTGCTGGCTGGTGCGTGGTTGAGCATGCGGGCTCAGGAGCGTGTCGAAGAGGTAAATCAGCGGGTTCAGCGCATTGTCGCCGGCGATCTAAGTGAGCGGCTTCCGCACCGTGACGTCGACGAGCCGTTTTCGAATCTTGCGGCCATCGTCAATGGCATGCTGGATGAAATGGAAACAATGATCCACGCGCTGGCCGGCGTCGGCAACGATATCGCCCATGATTTGCGAACGCCGCTGACGCGGGCGCGGCTCGCTCTGGAGCGCGGCCGCACCAACGCAACGACGCTGGAACAGCTCCAGGTGGTTGCGGACAAGGCAGTCGCGAATATTGATCATTCGCTGACAATCATCACGGCGCTGTTGCGCCTGGCCGAAATCGAGAACAGCCGGCGCTCAGCGGCCTTCGGTAACGTCCCATTGCAAGAAATGCTGCGTGAGGTCTGCGATATCTACGAACCCATCGCCGAGAACAAGAATATCAAGTTGCGGGTCGAGGCGGGACATCAGCTTAACGTCTGCGGCGACCGCGACCTCCTGCTCGAGGCGGTTGCCAATCTCGTCGACAATGCCATCAAGTTTACGCCTGAAGGCGGCAATGTGGATATCGAACTGTTGCGTGGCGATGGCGAAACCATCATGCGCGTAACCGATACCGGTGGCGGCATCAGCGAGCAGGAGCGTGAGGCCGTGTTGCGGCGTTTCTACCGTTCCGACAAGGTCCGAAGTACGCCGGGCGTGGGCCTGGGCCTCAATCTGGTGGCCGCGATCGTGAAGCTGCACGGCTTTCGTCTCGCGATCCATTCCGGCCCGGGTGGCCGGCTGGCGATCATTTGTCCCGACAGGCAAGATTGAAAGCGTGGCCCCTCGGATCGCCGAGCGGCGGACCAACAGAGGCCTTCCTGCTGCTGGAGGCAGGATCAGGATCCGGTAGCTGCTATCGGCCGACGCCTCGGCCTTGCCATTGCCATTGGCTCGTCTTCGCGAAGCGAGCTGCGATAGCGTTGTGCGGCGATGCCGGAAGGCGCGCATTCGTGGCCTTAACCTGACTCGATCGGGTTCCGAAAGGATGAAACCGATTTTAATGGAATCGACCATCCGTGCGCGTACATCGGGAATATCAGCATGCCGGATCGTCACCGGTCAGACGCGCGACTGAGTCACATTTGAAGCCGCGCTCAATTCGATGGAGTAATCCATGCGCTCGACCTTGCTCATCACACTGGCCCTCGGGACCGCGCTTGTGGCTTCGGGCGACGCCGCTGTTTTCGCCCAGTCAATCGCAGGGGCGACGACTGGAGTACCAACTGCGCCAATCGGGCACTTGCAGCCGCGGAGGCAGCAGTTCTCTTCGCGCTCTGCAGCGGAACAGGCCGAGCAGCAGAAGATGTCGCAGTTCGATGTCGAGCAGCAAAAGCTGGATGGGGAACTCGACAAGCGGTTGAACATCTGCCGGTGCTGAGGCTTACCGGAGACCGGACAAGATGGTGTCTCCGGTCTTTTCCGGCCGCCGGCCTGGCGACTTCCATGCCCCTAAAGAAAAGTTTAGTGGGACGGTCGAGAATATCGCTTATCTACACGTCAAGGGCGCACAACGATCTACATGAAGGACGCAATTATGAAACTCACGACAATCGCATTGGCAACGGCGTTCGCCCTCTCAGGGACGGCCGCCTTTGCAAACACAGTTCATCATAAAGCGGCCGTGAGGGCCGATCGCAATACCGTCGGCATGGTTCAGCTGCATCCGAACTATGGCAACCCGAACGGAAATCCGGACGGTCCGACCACGCTGAGCGGCACCGGAGACTCGTCGTTCGGCGGCTCCTCGCCTGGTACCAGCGGCTACAACTAAGAAAGCGCACTGCGCTTGCGTGGAGCTGAGTGCCCGCGCATGATTGCGGGACCGCCTTGTGAAGGTGAAGCTGCCGTCGGCGGCTTCGCCTTTACAACCCGATTGAAGCAAGCAGGGCTTTTTCTGCCTGACTCGCGTAACGTTCCTTGTGTCTGAGCGCGATGAATGAACGCTTCGGCAGATCAATCTTGACACGGTGAAGTGTCCCTGCAGCGATCGACTGCGCTACCACCAGATCCGAAATAGCTGTGGCACAGTCGCCGGATTCCACGGCAACGCGCACGGCTTCATTCGATGGCAGTTCAAGTCGGATATCGAGGTCCGACATCTTGACCTGAAATTTCCTGAGCACGGCCTCGAACATGGACCGGGTGCCGGATCCCGGCTCTCGCAAAATCCAGGATGTCTCGGTCAGAAGCCGTGGTGTGATGCGCGCCCTACCGACCCACCGATGGCTCGCTCCCACAACAATGGTCAATGAGTCGCCTTCCATTCTCCGAATGGCCAGCGAGGGCTCGTCGACTTCACCCTCAACGAAGCCGAGATCTGCATCTCCCTGGATGACAGCGTGAGCGACCTGCTTGGTGTTTGCGATCCTGACGCGCAGATCGATGCCGGGATATGTTCGCCGAAATGTCTCGATGCGTGGTGGCAGCCAGTAATTGGCGACGGTCTGGCTTGCTGCCAGAGTTAGCGAGCCACGCTTGAGGCCAGCCAGATCGTCCAAAATTTGCGCCGCGGCCTTGGCGCGTGCCACGACGGCGCGTGCCTCATCGAGGAAATCCCGGCCGATCTGGGTCAGCACAATACCGCGGCCGACACGGTCAAACAGCTTGATCCCGTACCGCCTCTCGAGCGCCGCGATAGCGGCGCTCGTTGCTGACTGCGTCAGGTTCAATTCGCCTGCGGCGCGCGTCACGTGCTGCTTTTCAGCGACCGCGATGAAAATGCGAAGCTGTTCCAAGGTCATGGCGTGTTACCCCGTCAGTGTGATCAGCGTGAGGCTGAAGGCCGCGATGAACAAGAAAGAAAATGCGCCGAGCAGAGCCGGCCGTAACCCTCTCGACGCCAGTTTGGCGATGTTGGTTTCCAGACCCATTGCGGCAAGTGCAATCGACAGCAGGAATGTGGTCGCGGCCACGATCGATGCCTTCGCTTCGGCGGGGATCGTCACCAGGCTGTTGACCCCGACCAGCACCACAAATCCGAGTACGAACCACGGCATCGGCGGACGAGCCGTTGTTTTGTCCGCCGCTGATTGCCGACGTGTCGCGCTGCGAGCGGTCATCAGTCCGATCGAAATGACCATCGGCGCCAGCAGCATGACCCGGGTCAGCTTGGCGATCGTTGCAAACTCGCCGGCCTTTTGTCCGTCCTGGAATGCCGCGGCGATAACCTGCGCAATCTCATGAATCGATGCGCCAGCCCATAGTCCGAATCCACGGGGGTCGAGATGCAGAAGGCCCGGAAGAAGCGGATAGACGAACATTGCGGCCGAGCCGAAGACGGTGACGCAGGCGACCGAATAGGCGACGTCTTCGTCATCGGCATTTGTGACGGTATTGGTGGCAATGACGGCCGACGCGCCGCAGATCGACGTGCCGGCCGCGATGAGTTGTGCCAATTTCGGCTCGACCCCGAGCAGTTTCCCGATCCAGACGGTAAAGGCGAAGGTGGCGAGTACGGTTGCAGCGATGATGCCGAGACCGCGGTCGCCGAGCTCGATGACCTGGCTCGAGGTCAATTGAAGCCCGAGCAGGATGATGGCGATACGAAGCAACCGGCGGAGACTGAATGTCACGCCCTGTTTTGCCCAGGCCGCCGTGCCGACGATGTTGTGGTATGCGATTCCGATAACCATCGACAGGATCAGGGGGCTGAAGTTTGTCATCCCTGGCAGCATTCTGATGCCAAATGATGCGCCCGCCACGATCGATGTGAGGCAGAGGCCAGGTAAAAGTTCGCGAGCGCGCCGGCCGGACCATTGGGTCAAGAAGATGAGACGGGCGCTGCTCCTGTCATTCACAGGTTCGGGGGAGTTGCTGGCTGAGATAAGGGGCATGAGTTGGCTCCATTGGCTTCTTCTCCCAATGTCGCGTCGCTAGTTCGATCAATCCAACAGATAATAATTGTCTGATCAATAGATTTATAAGATTGATTACCAAGGGGTCATCCATAAATTTTGTCGATCGGAACCACACAAACAACGAGTTGGATAGCTGAATAGGAGACCGCTACGTTGGCCATGAAAGGCAAGGAGATCGATCATGACCAATGCCGCATTACCAAGCCCGAAGCGCGCATTCGAAGAACGCCTGACCCACTCGAGTGGAATTCTTGGGCGCCCGTCGTCCCGGCGTTGGTTTCTCGGCCAGATCGGATTGGCCGGATTGTCTCTCGCCGCCACGCCGGCCTGGTCGGAACAGACGGTCAAGTTACCGCTGGCGGGCGATCCGCGGGACCGGCCGATTAGCAACGACTTTCCGCAGAAGCGTAACGTGATACTGCAGCGTACCCGGCCACCGCTACTGGAAACCCCGCTTGAAGCATTCGATCGGGGCGTGTTCACGCCGAACGAACAGTTTTATGTGCGTTGGCACTGGGCGGTGATCCCGAATGCGGTTGACGTCGGAACGTTCCGACTTTCGGTGCGCGGTCATGTCAACCAGGTCCTTTCGCTATCTTTGAACGATCTTGTTCGCGGGCTGCCACGAGTCGAACTGGTTGCCGTCAATCAATGCTCCGGGAATTCGCGCGGCGATTTCCTGCCAAGGGTGCCGGGGGCGCAATGGGCTCACGGCGCGATGGGTAACGCCAGATGGACGGGAGTGCGGCTCAGGGACGTCCTCGACCGCGCCGGCATCAAGTCCGGCGCCATCCAGGTTCGTTTCAACGGACTCGACGAGCCAGTGGTACCCGATGCGCCGGACTTCATGAAATCGCTGGAGATCGACCATGCCCGCGACGGTGAAGTGATGATCGCATTCGCGATGAATGGTGAGCAGCTGCCGTTGCTTAATGGCTTTCCGCTGCGGCTTGTCGTACCCGGCTGGTATTCGACTTATTGGGTCAAGATGCTCAGCGACATCGAAGTGCTGGACAAGCCGGACAACAATTACTGGATGACCCAAGCCTATACGATCCCGGACACGCCGTACGCCAACATCGCGCCCGGGCAGACCGGCGTGAAGATGGTGCCGATAAGCCGCATGGTCCCGCGCTCCTTCATTACCAACATCACCCCGGGAGCTTTGTTACCCGCGGGAGCACCGACCGTGGTGCGGGGCATCGCATTTGGCGGCGATACCGGTGTTGCCAAAGTCGAATTCTCGTCAGACGCCGGAAAGTCCTGGCAGCCGACGAAGCTCGGAACGGATTATGGCAAATACAGCTTTCGCCAGTGGGAAACGAGCTTTGCACCTGTCGGCATGGGCAACCATTCGATCATGGTTCGATGCACCAATACTGCGAACGTGGCCCAACCCGATACCGCGAACTGGAACAATAGCGGGTTCATGCGCAATGTCGTTGAAGCCATACCGGTCGCAGCGATCTAGGAGGGGCAGATGTCGAAGCATATCCTGGTATTGGCTTTCCTGACCGCGGTGGCATTGGCGCCAACGCCGGCATGGGTTCAGGACCTGACCGCGCTCAAATCGGTGAATGCGGATCTGCCAGCGGGAGATCAACAGCTCCCTGGCGGCTCCGAGGCCGATGCCATCAACAACAACTGCCTCGCCTGCCATTCCGCCGACATGGTGCTGAACCAGCCGGCGCTTCCGAAGGCGACCTGGGAGACCGAGGTTCATAAGATGATCAATATCTACAAAGCGCCAATCGACGACGCCGATGTCGGATCGATCGTCGCATATCTCGCGAAAACGAAAGGCCTCGACGCCGACGGGCGATGATCCTAACGCAGGAAATTTCAAGCAGATGGCGCGGAAGACTCGTCCTGCGCGACATGAAAAGAATGCCGAGTGCCATGAGGCCAAAAAAGAGATCGAAATGGATTCGCGCAACGGCGCGGCGAGGCTAGCCGCCGGCCGCGAGCATCTGTGCGCGCCGCTCGACGTATCGGTAATCTCTTCCGAGCGGGAGATCGAGCCCCTGCCAGACCGAAACCAAGGCATCAGCCAACTGTTGGATCAGCCGGACGTCGTGCGCAGGGGTGGGGGTAATCCGCAATCGCTCGGTGCCTCGGGCGACCGTCGGATAATTGATCGGCTGGATATAGATCCCGTGCCGCTCAAGCAGAAGATCGCTCGCCTGCTTGCATAGCGCGGGATCCCCGACCATGACCGGCACGATATGGGTCTCCGTCGCCAGCACCGGCAGGCCGGCGCCCCGCAGGGCAGCCTTGGTCGCCGCCACGGCAGCGCGCTGGCCCATGCGCTCCACGTCCGATACCTTGAGATGGGCAATCGAGGCTATCGCAGCTGCTGCAACCGCGGGCGGCAGAGCGGTTGTGAAGATAAATCCGGGAGCATGGGATCGGACCGCGTCCACGACAGCGCTGCTGCCGGCGATGTAACCGCCGAGCGTACCGAAGGCTTTTGCAAGCGTTCCCTCGATCACATCGATCCGCGCCATGACCCCATCGCGCTCGGCGATGCCGGCGCCGCGCGGCCCGTACATGCCAACGGCGTGCACCTCGTCGAGATAGGTCATCGCGTTATAGCGCTGCGCGAGATCGCAGATCGCCTTGAGTGGAGCAACGTCGCCGTCCATCGAATAGACGCTCTCGAACACGATCAGCTTCGGGCGGCCGGGCGCCGCGCGCGAGAGCAATTCCTCCAGGTGCTCAAGATCGTTGTGGCGCCAGATCTGCCGGGCACAGCCAGCGGCACGCACGCCTTCGATCATCGAATTGTGGTTGAGTGCGTCTGACAGGATCAGGCAGTCCGGAAGCAGCCTCGCGATCGTCGCGATACCTGTGTGGTTGGAAACATAGCCGGACGTGAAAACGAGTGCGGCTTCCTTGTTATGCAGGTCGGCGAGCTCGGCCTCCAGCTGGACCAGCGCCCGATTTGTACCCGAAATGTTGCGCGTTCCGCCTGCGCCGGCACCCATCGTGCGGGCGGCGGTGCACATTGCTTCGATCACCTTCGGGTGTTGGCCCATGCCGAGATAGTCGTTCGAGCACCAGACAACGACATTCCGCGCGCCGCCTGGGCTGTTCCAGAGCGCATGAGGGAACTGTCCCGCTTTGCGCTCCAGGTCGGCGAAGGTGCGATAGCGGCGCTCGCGTTTCAGCGCAGCAATGGCGGATTGAAAGCTTTCATTATAGTCGAACATTCCAGGGTATCCTTTGCCGATCGAATTCGTCTTTCACGTCACGCTGACAGGCGAGGTGTTCTGTCTGTTCGAGATAGACAGCTCGGCGCGACCAGGTGTCGCCCGGGCGCGATAGATTGATTGGAGCGGCCGGCAGCGCGGGCGAGCGTTGCCGGCCAGCGGGCCTATCCGGCGGCGATCATCTGCGGCCGGAAATCGATGCCCAGCGCCTTGGCGACGCCCGCGCCGTAGGCCGGATCGGCCTTGGCACAGTTGGCGATATGACGTTCCTGAATGTGCTTCGCGGCGCCGCCGACCTGACGGGCCGTATTGTCAAACAGCATTTGCTGCTGCGCAGGCGTCATCTTGCGGAAGAGATCGCCCGGCTGCTGCCAATGATCGTCGTCGACACGATGGTCCCAGTGCGCGGCCGCTCCTTCTGTCTCGAGTGGCGGCTCGTTGAGCTGCGGCTGATCGATCCACTCGCCCCGGCTATTGGGGAAGTAGGTCGGCGTTCCACCGAGATTGCCATCGGTGCGCATCGCGCCATCACGATGATAGCTGTGAAACGGGCATTTCGGCGCATTGACGGGAATGTGGTGGTGATTGACGCCCAGGCGATACCGTTGCGCATCCCCATAGGAGAACAGGCGCGCCTGCAGCATCTTGTCGGGCGAATAGCCGATGCCCGGCACGATATTGGCAGGCGAGAACGCCGCCTGTTCGACCTCGGCGAAGACGTTTTCGGGATTTCGGTGCAGCTCAAAAAATCCGACCTCGATCAGCGGGAAGTCGCCCTTCGGCCAGACCTTCGTCAGGTCGAAGGGATTGAATGGGAAAGCCTTCGCCTGGGCGTCCGTCATCACCTGGATGAAGAGCGTCCAGCGCGGGAAATCCCCGGCCTCGATGCTCCCGTAAAGATCCCGCTGATGGCTCTCGCGATCCTTGCCGACCAGGGCCTCGGCTTCCGCGTCCGTCAGGTTCTGAATGCCCTGCTGACTGCGGAAGTGGAACTTGACCCAGATGCGCTCGTTTGCGGCGTTGAGGAAACTATAGGCATGGCTGCCGAAGCCGTGCATGTGGCGGAAGCTCTTCGGGATGCCGCGTTCGCTCATGACGATCGTGACCTGATGCAGGGCTTCCGGCAGCAGCGTCCAGAAGTCCCAGTTGTTGTCGGCGCTGCGCATACCGGTTCGCGGATCACGCTTGATGGCGTGGTTGAGGTCCGGAAACCGCAACGGATCGCGGAAGAAAAACACCGGCGTGTTGTTGCCGACAACGTCCCAGTTGCCCTCCTCAGTATAGAACTTGAGCGCGAAGCCGCGGATATCGCGCTCGGCGTCGGCGGCGCCGCGCTCGCCCGCGACGGTAGAGAAGCGGGCGAACATCGGGGTCTGCTTGCCGATCTTGGAGAAGATCTTCGCCTTGGTGTAGCGGGTGATATCGTGCGTGACGGTAAAGGTGCCGTGGGCGCCGGAGCCCTTGGCGTGCATGCGGCGTTCCGGAATCACTTCGCGCGCGAAATGGGCCAGCTTCTCGATCAGCCAGACGTCCTGCAGCAGCGCCGGCCCTCGCGGCCCGGCGGTCTGAATGTTGAGATTGTCCGTGACGGGGGTGCCCGACGCATGGGCCAGCGGCGGGCGTTTGGTTTCACTGCTCATTGAGTTGCTCCTTAGCTGTGTGTTGAACGGGTTGGAGAAATGATCACGCGGCGGCCCGGGGCTGCCTGCCGCGTCGCTTGGTGCGTTCGTGAAAAATGGACCCGATGAAGTCGAGGCTGGTTCGCGCGGCCAACAGCGCGGTGATCCCGGAAGGATCGTAAGGCGGCGAAACCTCGACAAAATCAGCGCCGACAACCTCAAACCGCCTGGCGACCTCGCGGAGAATGTCCTTGCCTTCGTAGTAGCTGAAGCCGCCATGGCTGATCGTGGCCGTGCCCGGTGCGATCGACGGATCGAAGCTGTCGATGTCGATCGAGACATAGACGCGTTCGCCGTCGGGAATGTGCGCGAGAGACGCGGCGACGCCCTGGGCGCGGAGCTTACGCAAGGGAACGACGTGCGTGCCATACGCCTTTGCGGCTTCCCAATCCTTCCGGCTCACGGCCGCCATGTTGTGCGGTCCAAGCGTAGTGATGCCCTTCACATGCCGCATCTCGGATGCCCGTCGCATCGGGCTGCCGTGGCCCCACGTGATGCCGTTGCGCTCGTCGATGAAATCGAAATGCGCATCCAGATGGACAATGTGGATCGGTTTCTCGTTCGAGAAGGCGGCGACCGTCGCCATCGTGATCGCGTGGTCACCGCCCAGGATATAAGGCATGGTTCTGGCATCGAGCAGGGCGCGCACGGCTTGCTCGGCGTTGGCCAGGCTGCGCTTGGTGTCGGCGTAGATCACATCGCTGTCGCCGGCATCGACGATCTTCACTTCGGCAGCAGTCAGATAGGTGACTTCGTCCTCGAAATCGAACACGCCCTCCTGCCCGAAGCTGTGAAACATCGAAACCTCGCGGATCGCACGCGGGCCGAATCGCGTGCCGACGCGATAGCTCGATGCTGTGTCGATCGGGATCCCGAGGATGGCGACGTCGGCTCCGTCGAGCTTGTCCCAATCGGGGCATGCCGGTTGGCGGGCGAAGGTTGCCAGACCGACGAAGGGCAAATCCATCCGGTCGGGTGTGTTGCGGCTGGTGTTATCGGCGGTCATGGCGACCCCTTTCCAAGAACCCGGGCGACCTGCCGTCGACGGCCGGATGGGCTGATCGTTCGGCATCATTCGGCGGTGCGCTGCCCGACAGCGGAGCGGTGCTTAGAACGAAGCCGACGCCCCGCACGTTGCGGATCATGGGGGCTTCATTCGTCCCGTCGACCTTGCGACGCACTCGGCCCATGTGAACATCGACAAGATTCGTTTCGGGGACGAATCTATAATTCCAGACCTCTTTCAGGAGGATCTCCCGCGTCAGCAATTTGTTGCTCCGCTGCATCATGTATTTGAGCAAATGAAATTCTCTCGGTCGCAGATCGATCTTGCGGTCGCCACGCTTCGCAGTCCGATCCATGAGATCAAGCTCCAGCGATCCCACGCGCAGCACTGTCTCGTTCAACAGTGCCTGCATCCGGACCAAAGGTTCTCCGCTCGATATCAATTCAACCGTCGCGAGCGGCTGCTTGCAGGTATCCTCCTCTCGGAGGGACGTTCCACGCATCCGATCAACCATCCTCTCGAGCGTGCTCGACAGCAGCGAATGAATGTCGGCGCCATTGGAGACGAGGCGGGAGCGCACTTCGGCGGATACCTCGTTGAGGCGGAAACGAACCAGAATCGGCAAGCCGTCGATATCCGCCAGAAGCTCCGTTGCTTCATCCTGCAACGTCGGCGGCATTGGCGTGCTCCGAACGGAGCTTCGATGCTGCCCAGGTATGGATGGCGTCAGCAGATGTATTGAGGCTGATCGCGGCTCCGCAGTCTTCGAACCGGCGCCGATGAATGCCGAATTCATCCGGTCGGCTCTGGTGCGGCTGGTCCTATGAGCTATCATGGCAGTGTCCTTTGCACCGACCGTGCGGATTCGCCTCCGGTGGCCGGATTGGTGGATCGTTCAGCAGATTTCGTCGGCGATTCCTTCCTGCTCGTAGGCGCGGCGGACCGAGTGGAGGCCCGTCATCCTGTCGAGCAGCTTTGAGATGTTGGGACGCGCACGCGGCGGCTGAGCCATCGGGCGCGCCCAGCGCGAAAGCATGACCAGGTAGAAATCGACGGCGCTGAGGTGTTTGCCGAGAAAAAACGGGCCGTTGGCCTTGAGATGATCTTCGACAACGTCGAGAAACCGACTGGCGCGCGTCTCGGCACCGTGCCTGACGATGTCGGTCGCGGAAGCATCCTCGCCGGTCAGGCGATCCGGATACTGCCAGATCATCAGCTCCTCCTGCAGCGAGTTCGTCAGGAAGGTCAGCCACTGGTAGAACGTCGCGCGCTCAGGCGTTCCAAGCCGAGGGGCCAGCCCTGCCTCCGCATGCCGATCGACGAGATGGAGCACGATAGCGGCGGCCTCGGACATGATCAGATCGCCGTCAACCAGAGTGGGGATACGTCCGTTCGGATTGATCTTGAGATATTCCCCGGACTTCTGGGCGTTCTTGGCTCGATCGACGAGAACGAGGTCATATGGAACTCCGATCTCCTCGAGCAGCATGTGCGGCGCGGCGTTGGCATTCGCCGGGAAATAGTGCAGCTGATACATCGAAATACTCTGGGCCGTTGTTTCACTACACCAGCAAATAAATCGATGTCGGGTTGGCCACAACGGCCGATATCCGACGATTCCGGCCAAAGGCCCGGCTTATCTGGCCGCGAAGGGTTCATGATGCTCTCGCCTGATTTTCGAGAAGCAGGACGGCGCTTTTGCAGTGCTCCGCGTAGCAATCGTGATCGCAGTAGATGAGGTGCGTCCCGGCCTCTCGCAGATAGCGCGGGCCGATAGGCGCTTCGCACATCACGCAGAAGGATTGCCGAAAGGGCGTCCTGCCATTTACGAGGATGTATCTCATGAGGTGTTTCCCGATGCGAAGCAGAGCAACGCCTTGAACTGGTGATGGACGCTGGGTGGAGGCGCGCGATGCGCGCCGTAGCTGTTGTCAGGCGGCAGCTGGAAATCGACGCAACCATCTGCGGTCGTCGTCCTGACGAGTCTTGAAGCGGTCGGCACACTTCCTCGAACAAATTGCGGTTCGCCAGCAGTAGTAACGGATGAGGCCAAACTTCCTGTTACATATCGCGCAACGCCCGGTCGCGCCGTTCCAAAGACGTTGGGGACCGTTGTGCATCGTTGCCTCCCGTGGGCTCTGCGTGGGTAGCGGTCGGTACTTGCCTTTACGTGACGAAGTCCGCCGTACTCAGGACGGTTGCGCTCAATCTCTTTGACCGAGATCCTGGACATGTTGTCACCTGCGATCGGATATTCCGATTGGCAGTGAGATTAGGAGGATCGGGATCATCCGCTCAATCGTACGCAGGTAAGCATCCGATATAGAATGGGTTTGGAAGAACTATACGGACGTTTAGGGTGCTCCGTCGTACCCCATGTCGCCGGACCGTATAGGTGTGCGATCGTATCGATCGACGGAATTGCTGATTTTCCTGCAAAGTGCTCTAATTGCCGTCGCCGGAGCCGCAGGACGCACTTGTAGATGACACGTATCCAGCCCACCCAATTCCGGAATCTGGCCGCGCGGCATTTCCTCGGCAGCGCCGACCATCGGATCTCCTCTTACGTCGTGGCGGTCCTGTCGGTTGCTGTTGCAATCATGGCTGGGGAACTTGTGACAAGTCTGCTGCAAGCCGAGCCAATCGCTTCGCTGATGCTTTGTGCTGTCATCTTCACCGCGTGGTTCGCCGGCTTCGGACCCGCGCTGTTGGCGATCGCACTCGCCCTTCTGGCTTTCCATTATTATCTGGTGCCGCCCATCAATTCATTTACCTGGAAGCACAGTCTATTCGTTCTGCATGTTACGGAGGTGCCACGCCTCATACTGTTCTCTATCACGTCCTTCCTTGTTGCATGCGTGATCTCGTCGCAGAAGAAAACAACAGAAGATTTGCGGCGTTCCGGCGAAGATCTGCAAGCGGCGATAGAAGATCAAAAGCGGATTGAAGCCGCGCTCATGGCCAGTACAATGTATTTGACCGAAGCGCAGAGGTTGAGCCGCACCGGAAGCTTCGGTTGGAACGTCGCCAGCGGAGAGATCTTCTGGTCAGAGGAAACCTTCCGGATCTTCCAGCATGATCCAGCAGCGAAGCCGACCCTCGAAGTGATTGTCCAGCGCACCCATCCGGAAGATCGCGTCGCCGTTCAAAAGACCATTGAGCATGCTTCCATCGACGGAAAGGATTTTGACCACGAATATCGATTGTTGATGCCGGATGACTCGGTGAGATATGTCCACGTCGTGGCTCATGCGGCAAGAGATGCGTCGGGTAGCACCGAATTTTTCGGAGCCGTCACCGACGTTACCGTTGCAAGAGAGGCGGAGGGGAAGCTGCGACGGAGTGAGGCCTATTTGGACGAAGCCCAGCGTTTGAGTCACACAAGCAGTTGGGCCTGGGACGTGCGGCGCCGTGAGTTCGCTTATCGGTCACCCGGAGTGTACCACATTTTCGGCTTCGATCCGGACAAAGGTCCTGTGTCGCTGCAGGCGTTCCGGGACCGCATCCATCCCGAAGACAGGGGCCGCAATATCGAAGCAGCGTCTCGAGCAATCCGAGAGAAAGAGGTTTTCGACGTGATTTTCCGGATTGTACTTCCGGATGGATCGATCAAGCGTGTGCGTTCCGTGGGGCACACCGTCATCAATAGCGACGGCGATGTGACTGAGTTAATCGGTACGCATGTGGATGTAACCGAGCAATTCGAAGCCAAGGAGAAGTTGCAACGGGCGTTCGAGGAAATCCAGAGATCCGAAGACCGCATTCGACTGGTGATCGACACAATCCCGACGCTGGTCTGGCGCGCCGGTGTGGACGGGGTTCCCGATTTCCTCAATCAGCCGGCGCTCGATTACACCGGCCTCACACCGGATCAAGCCGAAGCCGGCTGGCCTCGCGCCTTTCATCCTGACGACAAGAAGGGCATGCTGGTGAAGTGGAGCGCAATACGGGCGTCCGGTATGCCCGGAGAGCTTGAAGCCCGGCTGCGGCGTTTCGACGGTGAATATCGCTGGTTTTTGTTCCGAGGCGTGCCGCTGCGCGATGAGTCAGGCAACATCGTCAAATGGTACGGGTCGTCGACCGACATCGAGGACCGCAAGCGGACCGAAAATGCTCTGCGCCAGAGCGAAGCCTATCTGGCCCAGGCACAGCGATTGAGCCTTACCGGTACCTTCGGCTGGCGCGTCGCTACCGGCGAGAATACCTGGTCAGCGGAAACCTTCAGGATTTTTGGATACGACGAGGCGTCATCCGCGACCGTCGATATGGTTCTTGCGCGAACGCATCCGGAGGATCGTGTTGCCGTGCGAAAGGCCATCAACCGTGCCTCCACCGATCAAAATGATTACGATCATGCGTATCGGCTGATGATGCCGGATGGCTCGGTGAAACATGTCCGCGCGGTGGCCCGTGCTACGAGAGATGCATCAGGTGGCATCGAGTTTGTTGGGGCGGTGACGGATGTCACAGCGACCAAACGGGCCGAGGAGAAGCTGCACAAAGCACAGGCCGAACTCGCACATGTGACGCGCGTGACCGCGCTGGGTGAGCTGACGGCCTCCATCGCCCATGAGGTTAATCAGCCGCTTGCCGCCGTCGTCGCCAATGCAGAGGCATGTCTGCGCTGGCTCGACCGCGCAACTCCTGACTTGGCCGCCGCTCGCCGCTCGGCAGAATGGGTCATCAACGACGCCACTCGGGCGAGCGAGGTTATCCGCCGTGTCCGGGCGCTCGCGAACAAGACCGACGTTGAGAAAGTGCCGCTCGACCTCAACGACGTCGTGAGGGACGTCATGGTGCTGGTGCAGCGCGAACTGGCCAGCCACCGCGTATCGGTGCGAATGGAGCTGGCGCCGCTGCCCATGATCCTTGGTGATCGGGTGCAGCTGCAACAGGTGATCATCAACCTGGTGATGAACGGGATTGAGGCGATGCAGCCAGTCACGGATCGACCGCGCGAACTCGCAGTACGATCAGGCCAGGACGAGGCACGACACGCGCTCGTAAGCGTGACCGATTGCGGCATCGGGATTGCTGCCGACAATGCAAATCGGCTGTTCAACGCTTTCTTCACCACCAAGTCCAGCGGCCTCGGGATGGGGCTCTCGATCTGCCGTTCGATCGTGGAAGCTCACGGTGGACGTCTGATGGTGTCCCGCAATGAAGGGCCTGGTGCGACATTTCAGCTGGCTCTGCCCGCGCATCAAGAGGATGCATGATGACCGATCGACCCAAATCATCGCATGAACCGGCAAGCACCAGCGAGTCGATCGTCTTTATTGTCGACGACGATGCTTCCGTGCGCAGGGCGCTGACCAACCTGTTTCAGTCGGTTGGCTTGACGGTTGAAGTATTCGGCTCGGCGGCTGAAATGCTGCAAGGCGAACTTCCAGACGTCGCCAGCTGCCTGGTTCTCGACATCAGGTTGCCAGGACTGAGCGGTCTTGATTTCCAATCCGAGTTGACCAGGGCGAACATTAATATTCCGATCATCTTCATGACCGGCCATGGCGACATTCCGATGAGTGTCAGGGCCATGAAGGGTGGGGCGGTCGATTTTCTGACCAAGCCGTTTCGCGATCAGGACATGCTGGATGCCGTGACGGTAGCGGTTGAACGGGATCGCAAGCGGCGCGAAACCGACAGGATAACCGCGCATTTGCAAGTGCTTCTTAATTCCCTGACCCCCCGCGAGCGGGAGGTTTTGGCTTTGGTTTCGTCCGGCCTCATGAACAAACAGGTAGCAGCGGAACTTGGACTTGCCGAGATCACCGTGAAGCTCCATCGGGGTCATATCATGAGGAAAATGGGAGCGAACTCGCTGGCGGATCTGGTGAGAATGACCGAAACGCTCGGAATTCATCGCAATAAACCCTAGCGTCTACAAACCTAAGTATGGTTTTGCAAAAGTGATTCATGGCGCATTTATCGAATAGGGCCTTGCTAGGGCAAGTGCCTTGGTCCCGCTTCAGGAAGCCCTATGTTGCCAACACTCTCGGTGATTTCAGTTATCGACGACGATGCATCCGTCCGCGCCGCCACCAATAACCTGCTCAGTTCGCATGGATACCTGGTCCATACATTCGCGTCGGCCGAGGAGTTTTTGCAGTCGGCTCGTCTAAACGACTCGTCGTGTGTCATTGCAGACGTCCAGATGCCTGCCATGAGCGGCTTGGACCTCCTGACCTATATGCGCGCCCAGGGGAACGCTGCGCCGTTTATCTTTATCACGGCGTTTCCCGAAGAAAGCGTTCGTGCCCGCGCGTTGAAGGCCGGCGCCCTCGGTTTCCTGGCCAAGCCGTTCGCTGGAACGGAACTGGTCAACTGCGTCGAAGCTGCCGTTAATCGAAATCACGGCGGAACCGGCAAGTAAGACGGTCCAGGCGACCACCAAGTGCCGTCTTAAGGCAAAGCCGACATAAGCGGGCTCGACAGTCAGGACCTGGTCTCGATCCATTGCAGGCAGCTGCTACGTTGCGTAGTGAAAGCCGGCCTGTTGCAGCTCGGGCAGCGTGCCGGCGGCACCTGGAATGAGGACGACGCCATCCACCAGATGGTTGGTCAGTTCCGCGGCAAGCGCGGCGTGAGAGAGCTTGCCGGGGTTGATGTCGAATTTGATGAGGGCCCCGGCGTGTTCCCAGATTGCGTTGTGGCAGGACATGAAAACAACGCCGCGCCGCATCAGCGCGGGGATCGAATTATCCTCGCCGGAGAAGGGTCCCGCCGGGTCCTCATAGTCGACGGAATCGGCGGCCACCGACTTCCGCTCTATGATCGGCGTATTGGTCCTGAACTCGTCGCCCGCAAGGCGCGTGAGCTGGTATTTGTCCCAGATAGCCTGATCGTAGAGCGCGAGCTGCGCCGTGCCGTGGGTCACCGAAACGGCGAGAAAATCCGGATGCTTGAACGACCATATCTGCGAATTGAGCGCGTTGCGCATCAGATTCAGCCACGGCCCTCCGATGTTGGTGTTGTCCCAGGCCTGCCTTGGCGCAGGCCGATAGGAGAACACCTCTGTCAACGCTTCGTGATCCCATTGCTCCTGATGGTTCAGGATCATCGGCACGGTCTTGAAATCGCGACGGCGCGGCGCCTGGGCCAGGCGTTTCTTCAATGCGTCAAGGTAGGTGGCGCCGGGAGGCGTCAATGCGGATTCGACGGCTGCCGCCGCGGGCTCGGCCCGCGCCGACACAAGACCGATCACACTTGTGGCCGCGGTCAAAGCCAACGTCCTCAATACGCCCCTTCGTCCTGGGATGACGTTCACGGTCGCTATCTCCTGTCTGTACCTCTCAGGCAAATAGGCACCGGTGTTGTCGTTGGCTGCTAAATCATTTGTATGAGATGAACGCGCCAGCGCCCGGCATCCGAGGGGGTTCTGACGCGGAGTTTACTGGCGGAGAGGAAATTTCGTTCCGATGTAACTCATCGCCTACCCCAATAACATCCAGCCAGGAGACTATGATGAAATTAGCATTGATTGGTGCAGCCGCGGTCGCCGCGGCAGCTTTCGCAACTCCCGCCTTGGCACGGGCCGATGCCGGCTACTACGTCTACTCGCAGAACGGGAACGCCGTGATCTTGGATCACACGGCTGCGTCCGACGCATACCGCTATCACGGCGGGCCGAAAGCAAACGATTGATTGCAGGCTGCGAGGTGATCGGCGCCATCGGGGCCAGCTTCGACACGCAGGAGCACGACGTGCAAATCGCGCAAGCCAGGTTGGCAGCGACCCTCATTGAATTGAGCCCCGCCAATGGGTTCTGACGCAAGTGATCCTGATTTTCAGCTTCCGAAGCTAGTCCTCTCGGTGGCGCCGATACTCGGTCGGCGTAAGTCCGGTGAATCTGCGAAATGCCCTGGTGAACGAACTGGTCTCGCGAAAGCCGATCCGAATGCCGATCTGCGTCACCGAGAGCGCCGGCCTCTGCAACAGGCTCCTCGCGCGATCCATCCGCCGGGCCATATGGTAACGGTGCGGCGGCACGCCGAAGGATTGCGTGAATGCGCGAGCAAAATGATAGAGGCTCAGATCGGCGAGTTCTGCCAGAGCGGCCAGCGAAATCTCCTCCGCAAGATGCTCCTCGATGAATTCCGTCACATGCTTCTGCCGCCACACCGGCAAGCCGCCACGTAGTGGTTTGGCCGCAGCGGACGTCGCTCCTTCCAACCGCATGATTTCGTGCATCAATACGAGGCTCAACGCCTCCGCATACTCGCGGCTACCTGGGTCGGACTTCCCGACCTCGGCCTTGAGTTTAAGCGCCGTGTCCCAGACCGTGCGATCGAAGAAAAACAAGCGTGGGCTGATCGTAGGGCAGGCGATGCCGGATCCTGGATCAAACAACCGATCCTTCAGATCGATATAGAAATAGGTGACGCGGGTCAGCACCCGCGGCGTCTGCCACCCGTAGAACCGATGTCCGGCCGGCACCAAGCTGAGCTTGCAATTGAACTCGCGGAGGGTCGATTTTGGCAAGCCCTCGATGAGCGTCTCGCCATCATCTCGTTCTGCTCGCTCGTAAGCGATCAGCAGGTGTCTTCGCGCCTGAAAGCCGTATTCGAAGGTCTCGCGCCGGGTAATTCTCACATTGTCCGCCTGTATTGCGCCCCAAGTCGCCTGTCGGCGGCGGGCGATATCAGGCGGAGAAATGTCGACGATCGATGGAGGTGAGGAGGGAAAATCGGAACGGCTATCGCCGACATCACTCATTCGTTCTCGCGACACTCGCATCCCTGCGCTTTCATCAGAATTGTAGTCGCACCGAGACTATTCGGATGGATCGTTGCGGCCATTAAATTCCGGTTCAGATAGCTAAATTCGATTTTATTCACGGTGAGAGGCGCGAGCCCCCGGACGGAACATGCAACCTGACGAGTGTCCGGCTGTGCCATCTCAAATCCAAGCAAGAAGACGTAAGGCGCGGCAAGCTGAGACAAGCGCCAGCTCCGTCCGTCACCAGTTAGTGGGGTGTGTCCGTCGCAAGCCGCGGACGATTCGGCCGGACCCGTCAGGAACCTCTATGTCCAAGCATAAATCTTCCCCCGTCGCTCTTGGGGGGGCATCTGAAAATCCTTCCCGCGAGCACTCTGTCATTTCGAGATCAGCCGCCACCTGCCGGTCGGCATTGGGCGAAATCGGCTTTGTCGGCCTTGGTCACATGGGACGGCCGATGGCCGCAAACCTCGCAGCCGCCGGACGACGGGTGATCGCATATGTCCGCCGCCCGGATCAGTTTGGTGAACTCGAGGCGCTCGGTCTGAACCCTACGACGGATATCGGCGACCTGCTCGACTGCGACGTCGTCATCAGCATGTTGCCGGACGACGATGCCGTAAGGGAGGTCGTATTCGGTGACAGCAGCGACAATCTCGACGGTCTGGCGGCGGGTTTGATGCCCGGCGCGATCCACCTATCGATGAGCACCATTAGCACGGCGGCGGCGTCGGCCATGGCGAGCGAGCATGCGCGGTACGGGCAGGGTTACGTGGCTGCGCCGGTGTTCGGGAATCCGGATGCAGCCAAAGCGCGTCAGCTGTTCATCGTTGCCGCTGGTGCTTCGGCCGATATAGAGCGTTGCCGGCCGGTCCTCGACAGCCTCGGACAAAGGACTTTTACCGTCGGTTCCGATCCAGGAGACGCAAACCTCTTCAAGCTGCTCGGCAATATGATGAGCGCAACGGCGCTGCAGATGCTGGGGGAAGTCGTTGCCGTCGTCCGCAAGCGCGGGCTGGATCCGCAGCCGTTCATCGACATTATGACGAGCGCGATGTTCGGTGGACGCGCGCACAAGATCTATGGCGACAAGATTGCCAAGCAGATCTACACGCCCGGATTCGTCTTGCCCCTCGTGCTGAAGGATGTGCGCTTGGCGCTCGCGGAGGCAGAGAAGGCCGGCGCTCCGATGCCGTCGGTGGGCATCGTTCGGGACCGGCTGATCTCGGGTATTGCCCGTGGTTACGGCGACCTTGACTGGACTGCCCTCGGGCTCATCGCCGCCGAAGAGGCAGGACTCTACGCAGTGCCTTCGGTCACCGCCGGTTGAGGTTGGACTTGCCCGCCACCAATAGCCCCAAGGCGCGCGCACTCAAGGAGAACAGGATCATGGCTCGTCAAGCAGAAGCTCGCAAAATGAACATGGAACGCACCAACATTCCCGGCACGTCGCTCAGGGTGTCGCCGGTCGCTATCGGGACGTGGGCGATCGGCGGGTGGATGTGGGGTGGAACCGACGAAGCTGAATCGATCGCTACCATCCAGGCCGCTTTCGAGCATGGCATCAACCTTGTCGACACGGCCCCGGTTTACGGATTCGGTCGCTCCGAAGAGATCGTTGGCAGGGCGATCGCCGAAGGCGGGCTGCGCTCGAGCGTGATCATCGCCACAAAGGTCGGACTGCAATGGGAGAGCGGGAAGGTATCTCGCAACGCCAGTCGCGCCCGCATCGCGCGGGAGGTCGAGGATTCGTTGCGCCGGCTTCGAACCGATTACATTGATATCTACCAGGTTCATTGGCCCGACCCCTTGATTACGATCGAAGAGACCGCGGACGCGATGCACATGCTGTTCGCGCAGGGAAAAATCCGAGCCATCGGAGTGAGCAACTTTTCGGTCGGCCAGATGGAACGATTTCGCCGCGTCGCGCCGCTGCATGTACTGCAGCCGCCGTACAATCTGTTCGAGCGCGGTATCGAGGCCGACCTTCTGCCCTATTGCCAGAAACACGGAATTGCGATGCTGGGATATGGAGCGCTGTGCCGCGGCCTCTTGTCCGGACGAATGCAGGCGAATACCGCTTTCAGCGGCGACGATCTGAGGCGAGCCGACCCGAAATTCCTCCAGCCGCGATACTCACAATATCTGGCCGCCGTGGGCAAGCTCGACCGCCTCGCGCAACGTTTCGGCAAGCGCGTTATCCACCTGGCGGTCCGCTGGATGCTGGACCAGGGCGTCACCACGGCATTGTGGGGCGCGCGTCATCCCGATCAGCTAAAGCCGGTCGACGAGGTGACTGGCTGGTCGCTCGATGCCGCTGCCAAGGCCGAGATCGACCTTATCCTGCGCGAGACCATCACCGATCCGGTCGGGCCCGAATTCATGGCGCCGCCGGAACGAAGCGCCGCAGCGTGACGTGCACTGACGCAATCTCGCCCGAGCAGTTGCTGCTTGGTGAGGCTCTTGACCCGCTGGCCGGGGGTACTGGATCGCGCGACCGATCAGGGGTGAGGTTAAAGCCTAACGGCGAATTTAATAGTGGTCCGTTGTCCTGTTGCTACCTTCAGGTAGTTGCCCTTGTCCTCCACGGTCGACTTCCAGAGCAAAGGGCATCCAGTTATTGCGGCGAGCCCGGGCCAGGAGAATTAAATGGATATGACGGCGCTTCTTCTGTCGCGAATCCAGTTCGCCTTCACCATCACGTTCCATATCATCTTTCCATCCTTCACGATCGGACTGGCGGCCTGGTTGACCGTTCTAGAAACGCTTCATCTTAGGACCGGTCGCCCGGTCTATCAGGTGCTGTTTGAATTCTGGCTGAAGATATTCGGCGTGGCATTCGGATTGGGCGTGGTGTCGGGGATCGTGATGGCATTCCAGTTCGGTACCAACTGGAGCGTGCTGTCCAAAATGTCCGGACCCATCCAGGGCCCGCTTCTGATGTATGAGACGTTTACCGCCTTCATGCTCGAAGCCGGTTTCTTCGGTGTCCTCATCTTTGGCCGCAGCCGCGTGCGTCCGTGGTTCTACTTGTTCTCAACCGCGATGGTGGCGCTTGGGACTACGTTTTCGGCGTTCTGGATCATGGTCAATAACAGCTGGATGCAGGTGCCCACCGGCTTCGCTATGGAGAATGGCGCTTTCGTTCCAAACGACTGGACCAAAATCATCTTCAATTCGGTGGTGTGGTCGCGATTTCCGCATATGCTGCTGGCTTCCTACCTGACCGGTGCCTTCTGCGTTGCCGCGACCGGCGCCTGGTACCTGCTGCGGAAGGTATATCACGCCGAGTCCCGCATCATGCTGCGCATGGGCCTTGGTCTCGCCGCTGTGCTGATGCCGGTCCAGCTGCTGTTTGGACATCTGGTCGGTGGGTACGTCAACACATACCAGCCAGCCAAGATGGCTGCGATCGAGGGACGCTGGAACGACGAGAGACCAGGCTCCGAAGTCCTGTTCGCTTGGCCGGATGTGGAGAACCGGCGCAACCTGTTCGCAATCACGCTGCCACCGCCTTTCGGCAGCTTGATCGATTCCGACAGCCTCACGGCGGGGGAAACCGGACTCAACAGCATTCCCCCGGAGAACTGGCCGCCGGTGGTTATCCCGTTCTACAGCTTCCGCATCATGGTGGGATGCGGCCTGGCGATGCTGGGGCTCGCCTGGTTCGGTACCTATCTGAGTTTCAGGCATCGCCTGGCCTACATTCGTCCCATGCTCTGGCTGACTTTCCTGAGCTTTCCACTCCCCTTCATTGCGATCATTACCGGCTGGTTCACCGCTGAAGTCGGCCGTCAGCCCTGGGTGGTCTATGGCATGTTGCGAACCGCGGACGCGATGACGCCGTTCCTGACCACGCGCGCGGCGACCATCTCGCTCGTGATCTTCTGTGCGGTCTACGCCTTCATCTTCCTGTTCGGTACGTTTTATATCTATCGACTTATCCGCACTGGTCCCCGCAGCAAGCTGTTCGAGACTTCGCATCTCGCGGTTCCGAACCGGCCGATGTCGCTGGCCGACCAGGAACAAAGTCAGGAACCAGGCTACGTCAGCGCTGGAGAATAGCCATGTTCCTGCTTTGGGCATCGCTGTTTGCCGCCAGCATTCTGCTCTACGTCATCACCGGAGAATGAATATGGTCATGTTCTGGGTCTCGCTTTTGGCCATCAGCATTCTGCTCTACGTGCTGCTCGACGGTGTCGACCTCGGCGTCGGCTTGCTGTTCGGACTGGCGACCGGCGAAGCCAGGCGTGGCGCGATGCTAAGCTCTGTCGCGCCGATCTGGGACGGCAACGAGACCTGGCTGGTGGTCACCGCGGTGATCCTGTGGGGGGCTTTCCCCATTGTCTATGCCACGTTGCTGTCGGCCTTCTATCTCCCTCTCATCGTCATGTTGCTCGGCCTGATCCTGCGTGGTGTGGCGTTCGAGTTTCGCTACAAGACCGAGCGACTGCGGTGGATCTGGGATTTGAGCTTTGGCGGCGGGTCTCTTATTGCAACTTTCATCCAGGGGTTGACCGTCGGGGCCCTGGTGGAAGGATTGCCACTCACAAACGGCGACTATTCCGGCGGGGAGATCGGCTGGCTCACGCCATTTGCGGTCCTGTGCGGTATCGGCCTGTGTCTTGGCTACGCGCTTCTTGGCGCCTGCTGGCTGCTCAGGAAGTGCGACGCCGAGGTTCGCGACATCGCGCGCCGCCAGATTCCCGTGCTTGCGATTGGTGTGCTGGCGTTCCTTCTACTTGTGTTCGCCTATGCGCTCGTCGAGCACCTTCCGATCCTGCATCGCTGGATCGATCGCCCCTATCTGTTCGTGTTCCCCGTGACGGCAGCGCTCGCAGCAGCGGTACTCGCGCTCAGCATCCTGAACCACGACGATTACCTGCCGTTCTATATGGTCGCGCTGATCTTTGTATCGGCCTTTGGCACCCTGGCGCTGTCCTTCTGGCCCTATATGATCCCGTTCGTCATCACCATCGATGGGGCCGCCGCGCCGCAGTCCAGCCTTGTCTTCATGTTTTGGGGTGGCGTCGTCGTTTTCCCGCTGATGCTGATCTACACGGTCATCAGCTACAGCGTTTTCAGGGGCAAGGTCGTGCCAACGGCCGGACACCATTAAGTTTCCACGCGTTCATGCTTTTCAATTCGGCGATCTGGATTATTGCGGCTGCTGCAACATTAGGCGTAATCGCCCGGCCATGGAATTTGCCGGAATTCGTCTGGGCGGTGATGGGTGCCACGATGCTGTTGCTGTTCAACTTGCTGCCGTGGCGGACGGCGGCCGCGGCCGTCGGTGAGGGCACCGACGTCTATCTCTTCCTGATCGGCATGATGCTGTTGTCGGAGGTCGCCAGGAAGGAGCGGCTGTTCGACTGGCTCGCGACCCGGGCGGTCAGGCATGCGCGAGGCTCAGCCAAACGACTATTCCTGATCATTTACGTCGTCGGCGCCCTGGTGACGGCGTTCCTGTCGAACGACGCCACCGCTGTGGTGATGACGCCAGCGGTCTATGCAACGACCCGGGCCGCGCAGGTCGAGCCGCTGCCTTATCTCTTCATCTGCGCTTTCATCGCCAACGCCGCGAGTTTTGTCCTCCCGATCGCCAATCCTGCCAACCTCGTCGTGTTCGGCGGACAGATGCCGGCGCTTTGGGATTGGCTGCGCTATTTTGCCGGGCCATCACTCGCTGCGATCCTCGCGACCTACGTCGCACTGCGGCTGACGCAACGGCGGGCGCTCGATGCAAAGGTTGCCGCGATCGAGGTCACGCCGCCGCTGACGCCAGGTGCCACACTTGCGGCGATCGGAATCGCACTCACCGTAGTGGCGCTTCTTGTGGCATCCGCGTTCGACCGGCCACTCGGGTTACCGACCTTTTGCGCCGGCGCATGCTTGACGGCCATTGTGCTGGTCATCGCCCGGAAATCGCCGCTGCCGGTTCTCAACGATATTTCGTGGGGCGTGCTGCCACTGGTTGCGGGTCTATTCGTGCTTGTCGCGGGGTTAAATCAAACCGGTGTGTTGTCCGCGCTGGCCCGCAACCTGCACGACGCTGCGGCGGTTTCGCCGCACGCGACGTCGTGGATCGCAGGCATCATCGTCGCCGTTGGAACCAACATCGTCAACAATCTGCCGCTGGGTCTGATCGCCGCGACCACAAATCATGCCGCACGGTTGCCGGCGCAGGTGGCCGGCGCGATCCTGATCGGCGTCGATCTCGGGCCCAATCTTTCCGTAACAGGATCGCTCGCCACTATGCTGTGGCTGATCGCATTGCGCCGGGAGAGCGAGAACGTGACGTTGCACCAGTTTCTCAAACTGGGTCTCATCGTCATGCCACCCGCGCTGCTGCTGTCGCTGCTTGCCTTTTCCGCGATGTCGTCGTGAAACGGAAAATCATCCGTGGGCTGGGAAGGGCCGCGCTTTCGGATGGATTCAATCGATACTCACGGTGAGCTGCTTTACGCCGAACCGCTGCTCAAATTCCCGCACATTTACGGTGCCCCGGCGATGGGTACCATCGCCGATCTTGCGATCGCCGTCCCAGGCCTCAACCTCGAACAGCACGCTCCTGGGATCGATCCTGATCACGCGAGAAATGGCGCGGACGTTGCGACCAGCCGGCGTTGCGGCGAGGTGACGGACTTTCACGTCCATGCCGACGCTGACGAAGCCCTCCGGCAGATGCGAGGCGATCGCGGAGCCGGAGGCCATTTCCATATGCAGGATCATCATCGGCGTGGCGTAGACCTGCGGCATGTCAGCCACGAAATGACCGACCGTCATCTCCGAGGTTACCGTCACGGTTTTCTCTGCGGTCATGCCGATCGTGACGTTGTCGAGCGCACCCATATCGGCCTCGTTCGTGATCCCGTTATGCGCTGGCGGCTATTTGCGGCGCCACCAGCAACATTTGGTGTGTCAAAGCCCGACCTTGGCTCCGTGATCTACGATTCGGGCATTACGCCCGGGGCGTTGTCCGGCCATTTCGCGATGGTCTGCTCGTCTACATTCAGATGCTGGGCGACCATCGCCGGCGGCGTGTGCGTCAGCCAATTGGACAGAGAAACCTCCTCATAGCGTGAGGCCTTAAAGACCGCGACAAAGACCATATCGGTGTCGCCGACGTTCTCGATATAGTGGCCCAGGTTCTTCTTGACGTAGCCGATGTCCCCGGGATTGAAGTCCATCGTCATCGCATTCGGCCCGGTATTGAACACGGTCATGCGCGCCTTGCCCTTGATGTAATACTGCCATTCGTCGGCGTTCGGATGCCAGTGCATCTCGCGGATGCCGCCTGGACGAACCGTCACCAGCGCGGCCGCAATCCTCGTCGAGACCGTGAAGTTGCTGCTGTCGGCAATCCGCACGTCGCCGCCTTTGGATTGCTTGGTCGGAGTTGACGATCCAAGCCTGAAGATAAACGGATGCGGTGGAACGTCCCCGTTCTTCCTGACCGCGCCGCGGTCCGAGGCCAGATCGCCGGGCAGCGTTCCCTGGAAGATCCACAGATTCTGCAGCGGAATCCTGGCGAACGTCTGGGCCGGAACGCCAAAATTCTTGGCCAGCACCTCGGGAGGCGTATGGGCGAACCAGTCCGTCACCAACAGCGTATTGAACTCGCTGGCGTCGCCGTCGTCAAAGCAGATCACGAATTCGCAACCGTCCGGGCCGAGACCCTGCAGCGAATGGGGCTGGCCTGCCGGGAAATACCAGAGGTCGCCTTCATTGACGTCGGCAATGTAGGGCCGCCCGACGGCGTCGAGAACCGTCACGCGGCAACTGCCGTATGTCATAATCGCCCACTCCGCGGCCTGGTGCCAGTGCAATTCCCGGATGCCCCCGGCTGTCAACCGCATGTTGACGCCGGTGATCGTGTCGGAAATCGCAAAATCCTTCTGCGTCACCTCGCGCGCCCAGCCGCCGTTCTGGACGCGCTTTGGCGCGTTGTTGAAGGAGGCCCAGTCCATCGGCATGCCGCCGACGTCGGTCGCCGGCGGAAATTGCGCCGAAGGAAACTGGTTGCCGATGGCCTCGCTTTGCGGGCCGGGATCCCTGAGATTTCCCGGAGCCCTGGCGTTGACTGCACCTTGCGGCGGCAGGTCCGGATTGCCGAAGGAGGCGGCACGTGCTGCGCTGGCGGTCATCACAGCGCCCGCAGCGGACACTGCCAGCATATCCCGTCTCGAAAACATGTTACGTCTCCTATCCAAAATTGACTGGGTGTAGGTGAGAGATAGGCTCACGATTATCGTGAGCCATTAAATTAACATTCAGGATGCTTTTGCGGATCGGGCCGATTTGAATCGCCTGCATGGCATGCTTCAATTTCGAGGGGTGTTGTTGGTGTTCAAGTCCGACGCGGACGTCCGGTTCGGTACGCGGACGTCGACCACGCCGTGGTTGAGAGCTTGATGGCATGAGTTGCATGCGTCAGTCAGGTCGGCATAGGCCTTGGCAAAGGCTGTGGTGTCTTTCGAATGGATCGCGCTGTTGAGCTCCTTGAACGGCTGCTCTGTAACCGAAGCGATCATGTCCGGAAAAGAGATGTCGTGTTCCGTTGGATGGGCTTGGCCGAGCCGATTGAACGCCCCGTGTAGATTGCCAAGCTCGTAGGCAGCAAATTCCCAGTTGCCATCCTGTTCGGCCCGCCAGAGCCGCTCGTGCCGCGGTTGAATTGTCGCGATCATCAGGTCGCTGATACTTGGCAGATATCCGGCGGCTTGAGGTGAGGGCGCTGCGTCTGGCCCCGCGGCCACGCTCCGCGTCGTCGCAAAGCCGACCGCCAGGATCGCGGCGGCAATAGCGATCGCCCCAATTGCGATCTGATGGCGTCGGATCCCAGCTGCGTTTGGGCCGCTCATGCGCGCACCGGGAGCTTGGTCAAGAGCGGCGTGGAGGTCCCGGTTTCGATGACCGTGCGGCGGGTAACCTCAACTGCGTTTAGCCCGGTATTGAATTCGCGCTCGTCCATGATGGCTCCATGTTCGCCGAGTCGTTCAAGCTGCTGGCAGGAAGACATTGGGCTTACGGCCGGTGTCGTCCTGCCGCCCCCAGGAAGCGCCCGGCTTACGGCCAGGTATCGTCCGGAAGGTTGACAACGATTGGTGTCGCGGTGCTGCGCACGACCACCCATCGAAACGGCTCCTGTTTCGACGGATTGATTTCCATGTGCGGCAGGAAAGCGGGGACATGAATGAAATCGCCGGCGCGTGCACGCGCGACCGATTCGCCGCTTTCGCCCCAGCGGATTTCGCAGATGCCGGAGAGGACGTAAGCAATCGTCTCCTGCTCTCCATGATGATGGATTCCCGTCCGCGATCCCGGCTCCACCTCGAACAGTCCGCCCCAGATGGCCGATGTAATGCCGAGCGCCGGCGCGATGGCGGCGCGACGTTCGGAGCCTGACGTCTGCGCCGTACCCCGATCGAATTCGGCCGGGCTGACGATGTGGATTGCAGCAGATGAACTCATGGCGTCCCGGATCGGTTTGAATTCCTGCCTGCTAAATTAAGCAGCGGCCGATGGGAGAGCCATTAAATTGGAGTTTAGCAATACGCGCCGAATTGAGGCAGGCCCTTCGAGGAGGACCGCAGGGCCTGCCAAACCACGTTCATTCGGCAGGCGCCGCCTCAGCGTGGCCCGGGGCGGCCTGCTTCTTTTCCCCGAACAGCCAGGTCTGCAAGCGGTCCAGGTAGATATAGACGACCGGCGTCGTATACAGCGTGAGAACCTGCGACAGAGCGAGGCCGCCGACGATGGCGTAGCCGAGCGGCTGGCGAAGCTCCGATCCGACTCCGCTTCCGAGCATCATCGGAACGCCGCCCAGCAGCGCCGCCATCGTCGTCATCAGGATCGGCCTGAAACGCATGATGCAGGCCTGATAAATCGATTCCTCCGCCGTTAACCCCTGCTCATGCTCGACGTGCTGGGCAAAATCGACCAGCATGATTCCGTTCTTCTTGACGATGCCAATGAGCAGGATGATGCCGACGATCGCGATCACGCTGAGATCGTAGTGAACCGCCATCAGCAGCAGCAGCGCGCCGAGACCGGCCGATGGCAAGGTCGAGATGATCGTGATCGGATGAATCAGGCTCTCGTACAGCACACCGAGAATGATGTAGATGACGAACAGCGCGGCGGCGATGAGGATCGGCGTGCTCGACAACGAGTCGCCGAACGCCTGGGCGTTGCCCTGAAAGCTGGTCTGGAGCGAGAGTGGCTTGCCGAGGTCTTTCTCGATCTTCTGGATGGAACTGACCGCCTGGCCGATCGCGGTGCCCGGCAGGAGGTTGAAAGAGATCGTCACCGACGGGAACTGGCCCTGATGATTGACCACTAGCGGCGCCACCTTCACCACCGAGTCGACAAGCGTTGATAACGGCACCTGCTGACCGCTCGATGATTTGACGTAAATGCCGTTGAGCGCTTCGGGCCCATACTGGAATTTGGGATCGACCTCCAGGACGACATGATACTGATTCAGGGTCGTGTACATGGTCGAGACGATACGCTGGCCGAAAGCGTCGTCGAGTGTGTTGTCGATGGTATAGGGCAGGATGCCATAGCTCGAGGCGACTTCGCGCTTGATGGTAATGTCGAGCATCGGCCCGGCATTGAGCTGGTCGGTGGCGACGTCGGCGATGCCAGGGATGGTCTTGATCCTGTCGAGGAACAGCCCTGCCCAATGGTTTAGCTCGCCGGGATCGGCGTCGTTCAGCGTGTACTGATACATCGTCTTGGACACGCGGCCGCCGATCGTGATGTCCTGCGCGGCCTGCATATAGAGCGTGATCCCCTGGATCTTGGCGAGGTTGGTCCGCAGCCGCGCGAGCACCTGGTCCATGCTGCCGCGCTGACTTTGGGGCTTCAGCGCGATATACACGCGGCCGTTATTGACCGTGGTATTGCCGCCGCCCGCACCGACCGCCGCGCCGACTGTGGCAACCGCGGGGTCTCGCATCACCGCGTCGAGCAAGGCTTGCTGGCGCTCGGCCATCGCCTGGAAGGAGATATCCTGCGCGGCCTCGGACAGGCCGATGATCAATCCGGTATCCTGTTCGGGGAAGAAACCCTTGGGGATCAGCACGAACAGATATCCGGTCAACGCAATGGTGCCGAGCATTGTCATCAGGGTGATGAAGCGGTGCCGCAGTACGATCTTGAGGCCGGCCTCATAGAGGTGGAGCAGGCCATCGAAGCCGCGTTCGGAAAGCCGGTAGAGCCATCCGTGTTCCTTGCTCTCCGGCTTGAGCAGGTAGGCGCACATCATCGGCGTAAGCGTCAGCGAGATCAACAGCGACAGTACCAGCGCAACACTGACGGTGATGGCAAACTCGCGGAACAGGAGGCCGACATATCCCCCCATCAGGAACAGCGGAATGAACACGGCGATCAGCGACAGCGTGATCGACACGATGGTAAAACCGATCTCGCCGGCGCCTTTCAGCGACGCTTCGAACGGCGAGGCGCCTTCCTCCATGTGCCGCACGATGTTCTCGATCACGACGACGGCGTCGTCGACCACGAAGCCGACAGCGATCGACAATGCCATCAAGGAGAGATTATCGAGACTGTAGCCGAGCTCGTAGAGTACGGCGAAAGTGCCGACCAGCGACAGCGGCACGGTGACGGCCGGAATAACGGTGGCCCAGAAATTGCGGAGGAATAAGAAGATTACCATCACCACCAGCGCGACCGTGAGCATTAACGTGAACTGCACGTCGCTGACCGAAGCGCGGATGGTCTCGGTGCGGTCGGAGATGATATTGACCTTGACCGCGGGCGGAATCGAGGCCTGAAGCACCGGCATCGCTGCCTTGATGCGGTTCACCGTGTCGACCACGTTGGCGCCGGGCTGGCGCTGGATCGCCAGGATGACCGAGCGCTTCTGGTTGAACCAGCCGGCGATCAGGTCATTCTCCGGCGCACTGACGGCGCGGCCAACGTCGCGTATGCGGACCGGCGCCCCGTTGCGATAGGCGATCACCAGATTGGCGTAGTCATCGGCCTTCAGCAACTGATCGTTGGTGTTGAGCGTGTAGGTCTGGCGCGGGCTGTTGAGCGTACCTTTCGCCAGATCGACATTCGCTTGGCCGAGCGCCGTCCGAACATCCTCGAGGTTGATGCCGCGAGCCGCCAGAGCCTGCGGGTCGAGCTGCACGCGAACGGCGGGCTTCTGCTGACCGCCGATACCCACAAGACCGACGCCGGATATCTGCGATATCTTTTGCAGCAGGATATTCTCTGCATAGGCGTCGACGGTGGTCAGCGGCAGGGTGTCTGAGGTCAGGCCGAGCACCAGAATCGGCGTGTCGGCTGGATTGACTTTCCGGATCGTTGGTGGGTACGGCATGCCCACCGGCAAATACGGGGTCGCAGCATTGATCGCCGACAGCGCGTCGCTGACGGTCCCATCGATCTGACGGTTCAAATCGAACTGCAGGGTAATCTGGGTATAGCCGAGTGCGCTCGCCGACGTCATCTGGGCGAGACCCGGGATTTCGCCGAACTGCA
This sequence comes from Bradyrhizobium ottawaense, assembly GCF_900099825.1. Taxonomy (NCBI): domain Bacteria; kingdom Pseudomonadati; phylum Pseudomonadota; class Alphaproteobacteria; order Hyphomicrobiales; family Nitrobacteraceae; genus Bradyrhizobium; species Bradyrhizobium ottawaense. The sequence goes on from NZ_LT629693.1 coordinate 5,284,433, forward strand.
ATTCGAGTGGAGTCGCCACTGAAGACGCCATGGTCTGCGGATCGGCGCCCGGCAGCTGGGCCGTGATCTGAAGGGTCGGGTAATTGACGTTCGGCAGAGCCGCCACCGGCAATAGCGGATAGCTGACCAGGCCGCCGACCAACAGCCCGACCATCAGCAGGGCGGTAGCGATCGGCCGATGGATGAACGGAGCGGATATGTTCATGGGATGGGTGCCTGCTGAGCGCTCTGTGCAATAGCTTCCTGCGCTGCCTGGCCGTGCAGCATCGTGACACGCGTGCCCGGTTGCAGCTTGTATTGTCCGTCGACCACGACCTGCTCATTGGCCTTGAGCCCGGAATCAATCAGGGCCTGGCCGCTGCTGATCTGAGCGACCTTGACCGGCTGGCTCTGGACCGTGTTGTTGTTGGGATCGATGACGTAAACGTAGGCGCCACTCGGACCCTGCTGCACCGCCGATGCAGCGACGGTCAGGCCATTGCGCCTTGTATCAACGAGCAGCCGCGCGTTGACGAGCTGGCCAGGCCAGAGCCGGTGCGTTTTGTTGGCAAAATTCGCCTTGAGCTGGATTGAGCCCGTGGTCTGCAGGATCTCGTTGTTGACGAGGCCGAGCGCGCCTTGCTCCAGCAGGGTCGTATCGTCCTGGCTGTAGGCGAGAACCGCAAGCGGAGCTTTGGTATTCTGCTGTTGCTGCTGAATTTGCGGCAGGACGGTCTCGGGGAGAGTGAAGATCAGCGAAATCGGATCGATCTGCGTAACGACGACGAGGCCGTTCGTGCTTGAGGGACTGATGATATTGCCGACGTCGATCTGGCGAATGCCGGCCACGCCATCGATCGGCGACGTCAGGCGCGTAAAGCTGAGCTGCACTTTGGCGGCGTCGATCAACGCCTGATCGGCCTTGATTGCCGCCTCGAGCTGTCCCACTTGCGCCTTCTGGGTCTCGAGCAATTGCGGAGTGGCCCAGCCCTTCTCACCCAATGTGGTGTAGCGAGCGAGATTGGCCTGGGCGTTGATGAGCTGGGCCTGGTCGCGTTCGAGGTTTCCGGTGTACTGATCGATCAAGGCCTGATAGGGCCGCGGATCGATCTGCGCGAGCAGGTCGCCGGCATGCACGGTCTGGCCTTCGGTGAAGTTGATGCTGATGATTTGCCCCTGGATCTGAGCGCGCACGACGTCGGTGTTGTAGGCAATCACCGTGCCGACGCCGCTGAGATAGATCGGCACGTCATGCTGGGCGACCACGTCGGCGACGACCGACACCGCAGGTGGTGGAGCGGGCGCGGCCGCGGCCGTCTCCAGTGGGTGAGTGTGCGTGAAGTACAGAAGACCGCCGGCCGCGATAGCGGCGGTCAGTACAGCAGCGGAAATGGTGGCTTTCTTTTTCATGGTCGGTCCCACTCACGGATGAATAGTTATTTCAGCAGCCGCTCGTATTGCTCGATGCTCCGCCGGTGCCGCCCGTCAGGCACGGGAACAGATTTGTCGCAGGAGATGAAACAGTGGACGGAGTTGTAATCGTCGGCATGGTTGGCACCAACGTGGTCAGTCCGACGGTGCCCACAGTCGGCGATGCGGTCATCGTCGGTACTGCCGCTGCGGAGCTGACCCCAAGATTCCCGATCTCGATGGATCCCAACGGAACTCCCGTTCGGGCGGCGCCGCCCGGAGTTGTGGGCGACGTTGACGTTGGGGTCGACGATGAAGCAATGCTGCTCGAGCCGGAGCCGCACATTCCCGACAATCCCGACGTTTCCAGCATCCCGGAGGTCGTCGACATTCCCGATGTCGCCGATATTCCCGACGACGTCGACATGGCTGACGATGTTGACATTCCCGACGTTGCCGCCGTCGCCGGCGTCGCGGTTCCCATTGCCATTCCACCGCCGTCATAGGTCGAGGTCGATCCGTACATCCCGGATGGCGCAGTCCCAACGGTCGTGCATGTCGTGCTGCTGCCCGGCATTGCAGTTGCGCCCGTCGAATAGGTGGTGGGCGCTGGACTAATTCCAGGTGATGCGAGCTCGGTAGAGCCAAGGGGGATGCCGGTTGGCGAAACCGTCCCCAAGCCAAGCGGCGAGGTCGCACCGATGGTAGGGGTCGGGCTGGCCATTCCACTGACTTGTGCGATGGCGCCGTTGCCGGCGAAGAGCGCTGGAATGACTGCGGCAACCAGCGCGAATCGCATGAGCGTTCTTCGTTTGCCGACCGCGTGACTGCGGCGAGCGCCTGTGTCGATCGGCTTTGCGGCGATCCCGCCTGGTGCGAGGCTATCGGACATCGGTCAATCCCTCAGTAGGAGCTCAAAAAGGCTTCTGAATAGTCTGCGGCGGCAGATGACAAGCTTCTTGTCCAGCGCCACGTCCGATTTGGGTTGTCGCGGGTCGTACATCGCAAGGCTGATTGGCTGAGAACGGGTCTCAGGTCTGATCTGATCGGGAAGGTGATTGGTCCGCGCGGGCTGTTCAATTAAATACGCGTTTATGGTCTTGGCACCGACTCCATCGCAGCTAGCCGCAACGGATGAAGGGAGGCCGAGCCAATTTCGGTTTCAGAAGTCTAAATTCGATTTTAGTTGAGCGGAGCTCGTTCGCGCCCGACGTCATTGGACTATCTCTGACGAAAAACATTCATCGAAACGAGAAATGCCTTTCGGCAAGCATTAGCGACTACGGAGATCACCATGGGCAAGGACGATGTCGTTGGCGTCGGCGATTACGAGGGCGCCGCAGCGGGATGGGGCGCTCTGAAAGCGGTCGCGGATGCCGTTCGTGGTCAGATGGATATCGTAAAGGAGACGCGCGGTCTCCTCAGCATGAACCAACCACACGGGTTCGATTGCCCGGGTTGCGCCTGGCCCGATCCGAAACATACGTCGTCGTTCGAGTTCTGCGAGAACGGCGCCAAAGCCGTCTCATGGGAAGCGACGGCCAAACGGACGACGCCGGAATTCTTTGCGGCGCACACAGTCAGCGAACTCTGGAAATGGTCGGACTTCGACCTGGAGAATGAGGGCCGTCTGACCCATCCGATGGCCTACGATCGGGCCACCGATCGATACCTTCCAATCTCGTGGGACGAGGCGCTCGCCAGGATTGGCGCCACGCTCCGAGCGTTACCGCACCCCGATATGGCGGAGTTCTACACGTCCGGCAGGGCGTCCAACGAGGCGGCTTTTCTCTATCAGCTGTTTGTACGGGAATACGGAACCAACAACTTCCCCGATTGCTCGAACATGTGTCACGAGGCGACGAGCGTCGGCCTGCCCGAGTCGATCGGTGTCGGCAAGGGAACGGTGACCCTGGAGGATTTCGATCACTGCGACGCGCTCTTTTGCATCGGCCATAATCCAGGGACCAATCACCCTCGGATGCTGACGACGCTGCGTGAGGTCGCAAAGCGGGGAGTGCCGATTATCGTCTTCAACCCGCTGCGCGAGCGCGGCCTGGAGCGGTTCACGTCACCGCAGCATCCCGTCGAGATGCTGACGCTTGGCTCGACGCCAATTGCCTCGACCTACTATCAGGTGAAAGTAGGTGGCGATATCGCTTTGCTGAAGGGAATCATGAAGACCCTGTTGGCGCTCGATGCGAAAAGCGTTGCCGATGGCGGTCCAGGTGTTCTCGATCGCGGCTTCATCAAGAATCATACTGCCGGAATTGACGAACTGCTGGCTGATCTCGATGCCACCTCGTGGGACGCGATCGAAGCGGCTTCGGGTTTGTCGCGTTTGGATATCGAGTTCGTCGGCAATATCTACGCCAAGGCGGAGCGGGTCATTATCAATTACGGCATGGGCATCACCCAGCATCGGCACGGTACAGGCAATGTTCAGCAGATCGCCAACCTGCTGATGCTTCGCGGCAATATCGGACGAGAGGGCGCCGGCATTTCTCCGCTGCGCGGTCACTCGAATGTGCAGGGAGACCGCACGGTCGGCATTACGGAGGTTCCGAATGACGAATTGCTGGACGGAATAGCCCGCGTGTTCGGATTCGACCCGCCCCGCCACAGGGGCCACAACGCGATCGAGGCTGTCGAAGCGATCCGGGACGGACGTTCAAAGGCGTTGGTCTGTCTGGGCGGCAATCTTGCAGTTGCAATGTCCGATTCGGAAGTCACGTTCAAGGCGATGAGGAACCTCGATCTCGCGGTGCATATCGCTACCAAGCTCAATCGCTCCCATTTGCTGCTTGCGAAGCAGTCCTTCATCCTTCCCTGCCTGGGACGCACCGAGCTTGATGTTCAGGCGACGGGCCCCCAGTCGGTCACGGTGGAAGATTCAATGTCGATGGTCCACGCCTCTCGTGGCGGACTGAAGCCCGCGTCCGAGCATCTCAGGTCGGAACCAGCAATCATCGCCGGGATGGCGTTGGCCACATTACCGGAAACCCGGGTCGGATGGGCGAACCTGGTTTCCGATTACGGAAAGATCCGTGATTGCATCGAAGCGGTCTTCCCGGAGTTCGCCGACTTCAATGCTCGCATCAAACAGCCAGGAGGATTTCGGCTGTATGTTGCTGCATCAGAGCGAGAGTGGCTGACACCGACCAGGAAGGCAAATTTCTTCGTTTACCCCGGTCTCGATGAGGATCCGCGTGCGGCGAATCCAGCAGCCCTGACGCTCACGACGATCAGGAGTCATGATCAATATAACACGACGATCTATGGCCTGAATGACCGCTACCGAGGCATTACCGGGCGCCGTGACGTCGTGTTCGTCAATGAGCGGGATCTCGCCAGCCGCGGGTTGAAGCACGGAGACCTGGTCGATGTCAGCGTCGTGTCCGATGTGGGATCGTCACCGGGCGAGCGCGTTATGCGCAACCTGACGGCGGTCGCCTACAATATCGCGCAGGGATCGATCGCGGCGTATTATCCGGAAGCGAATGTCCTGGTTGCGCTCGATCATTACGACGCCGAATCCGGAACCCCGTCCTACAAGTCGACACCGGTTCTGCTCCGCGCTTCGCCAAGCCATGAGGTGCTGCGCCGATTGGTTCAGGCCGCCAATGAATAGAGCCGAAACTCGATGGCGAATACCACAAACCGGCCGGGCGCCGGGAAAGCGCCGGCGAGCGCATGAATTCAGATTGGTGGAAGAGGCCCACGTCGCATGATGCACCATGCGTGCAGTTTATGCGGGCCAATCCATGGCTCAACAACCTGGCGCGTTTTGAACGCGATCTGCTGATCGGCTCTTGGTTCAGGCACGCCAGGCCTGCTGCATCACCGCCGACGCGCTTGCGGCGAGGTTCCTGGCTGCTTTTCGTACTTTTTCGAACGCGCGTGCCTCGATCTGCCGGATCCGCTCGCGCGACACGTTGAATTGTACCGCGAGGTCTTCGAGCGTCAGTGGTTCGTCGACAAAATGCCGAGCCTCGAAGATACGACGTTCGCGGTCGTCCAGGACGTCGATCGCAGCGCTCAGTGCCTTACGCTGGTGGTCGTTCTCGTCCAGTTCGACGACGATCGCTTCCGGCGAGGGGGACTGATCGACGAGATGGTCCTGCCATTCGCCGGTCTCACCGTCCTCGTGAAGCGGCGCATTGATCGATCGATCGCCGCCAAGGCGTCGATTCATGTCGACCACGTCATGCTCCGCGACATCGAGGCTCTTTGCGATCTGAGAGACCTGATCGGGATGCAGATCGCCTCCTTCGAGGGCGGCGATCTTGCTTTTTGCCGAACGCAATTTGAAGAAAAGCTTCTTCTGGTTCGCGGTGGTGCCGATCTTCACGAGTGACCACGAACGCAGGATGTAATCCTGGATGGAAGCCCGGATCCACCAGATCGCGTAGGTGGAGAAGCGAAAGCCCTTTTCCGGTTCGAAGCGATTGACGGCCTGCATCAGGCCGACGTTGCCTTCGGAGATGATTTCCGAAACGGGAAGGCCATAGCCGCGGTAGCCCATGGCGACTTTGGCGGCGAGACGCAGATGACTTGTAACGAGCTGGTTCGCGGCATCCCGGTCGCCGTGGTCGCGCCAACGTTTGGCGAGGCTGTACTCCTGGTCTCTTTCGAGCATCTTGAAGCGCCGGATATCGCAGAGATAACCCTTGCCGGGTCCGTTTCCGACAAACGCTGGTGCGTACCGTGTTCGAGCTGCGAGGCCCGCGAATTGTCCTTCAATGCCCATTTCAGTCGCTCCGCTGTGAAAGTTGGCGTCCGCCGTTCGAAACTCGAGCGGATTACTGAAGGATAGGCGCAGCGCGCGGGGGAGCCATTAAAATGAGGTTTAGGACATTAAATTCGAATTCAAGCGCGAGTTCGTTAGTGAATAGCTGCAGTCACGACATCAACGATAACGCCTCGAACCACTGCTCTCGCAGGTTGGCTCACCCGGTAGAGCTGGCGTTCTGCCGTCGGCATCTTCTCCAGGCGAGCCATAAGACGGCGGAAGCCGCCCGTCGGCGGCTTCCGGATCAGCTTGCATTTAGTAGGTGCAGGTATACGGCCAGGTGCTTGACGTGTAATTCGGGTTATAGGGACAATCGAGGCCGTAGTCGTAGTAGCCGCCGAAATGACGCCGCCCAGCGCCAAGGTGATCGTGCTCCATGCGGGCCATGTGGCCGGAACCAAGGCCGCCGACGTGGCCTCCGCCAAGGCCTCCGATGTGAGCCCCGCCCATAGATCCGATGTGATCACCGCCAAATCCGCCCATGTGGCCACCACCAAAGCCGCCCATGTGGCCACCGCCAAAGCCGCCCATGTGGCCGCCGCCACCGCCACCCATATGGCCACCACCGCCACCGCCACCGCCGCCACCGCGGGCTTGTGCACCCGTGGCAATAAGGCTGCCGGCAAGCAGTGCACTTGCCAAAATCATCATCGCTCGTCCTCGCATAACATTCTCCATTTGGATGGGCGGACTTTCCGCCACAGGGCCTTGTCAGACGTTGGCGGGTCTCAGCAAGGTAAACGCCAACGTCGCGATGGACTGGAGATGGGAATGGCTGTTCTTCGTCTCTACTAAATTCTCTTTCAATCAACCGATGAATGCCCACCTCACCAAGGCGAACAGGCGCGCTTGCAATTGATCGAGGGGTGCTGAAAGTAGGCCGGGATTTCATCCCTCGCAAAAAATTGGACGGCGCGCACCCGCCTTGAGGGGGCATGAAGCGCGGCGCGCGCCGTCCACTCGACAGCCGCATGATATCGCCTCGGGGGACAGGCGTGGCTGTTCTGAACGTGATCTACGCTCGCAACGTCAATCGCGCCATTAAACAATGTTTCAGAAATCATCCACGTTGTTCCTGGTGGTAGGACCAGGAATTGACCGACTCTCTCCCTCTCGCTGTCGAACCCCGGAAAGCTAAATTCGTTTTTAGTTGAGAAGGCGATGTCAAGCAGCGACGGTACCACCGGCGGGCTCTTGTTTCCGGCGTGGCGTCCCCCTGAATGGAGCAACACATGATGGAGCCGGCCCGAGCCGTTTCTCGACGGATTTGGCGAGAGGGCAGTCTGAGCGTCGGTAGTCGTTCGATTCCGGAAGAGACGGCGGTGGCGCTTACATATAACGGCGGGACCTATGCGGTAATGATGACGACACCGCGGGATTTGGAGGATTTTGCGGTTGGCTTCAGTCTGAGTGAAGGCGTTATCAGCTCTTCTGCCGATATCGATTCGCTTGACGTCGTGCCACTCGATGATGGTGTCGAATTGCGGATGTGGCTCAGCAAGCCAAAAGCCGATCGGCTGCGAGAACGACGGCGGCACATCGCCGGACCGACCGGCTGCGGATTGTGCGGCATCGAATCAATCGCGGAAGCGCTACGCCCGGCGACCGCCATCGGGCCCGGCCCGCAATTCTCGCCCGAACAGATCATGGTGGCTATGCAGAGCCTGCCATCGCGCCAAAAGCTCAACATCGAGACGCGCGCGGTACATGCCGCGGCCCTCTGGAATGCCGCGGCCGGCATCGTTGCCTGGCCGCCATAACGCGCTCGACAAGTTGTCGGGTGCGCTGGCTCGTGCGTCCATTGTGGCGGGCGAAGGGATCATTCTTCTCACCAGCCGGATATCAGTTGAGATGGTGCAGAAGAGCGCCGCGATCGGAGCGCCCGTGATGGTGTCGGTTTCGGCTCCAACTGCGCTAGCCGTTCGCATGGCGGATGCGGCGGGTGTCACACTTGCCGCCATCGCGCGCGCAGACGGATTCGAAGTGTTCACGCATCCGCGCCGGATTTCACTTGAGGCTGCTGCCAATGTCGCAGCTTGCAAGAGCGTTGCTCGCGGCAGCTCGTAGGTGCAGAATTGGAGTTGCCAGGCGCGCTTTCAGATGGAAGCTCGTGCACTCGGTCTGGCTTCGTTCTCAGGGCAGGGGAGGAAAGCAGAAAAATGGTTGCGAAGACCGCGCGGAAATCCGTTGCCATCATCGTGCCGCCGAAGGCGCAATCTCTCGATGTGTCGGGGCCGTTGGATGCCTTTCTGGAAGCCAATCGTCACGCGTCCGGCGGGCCTCTCTACGAGGTTCGATTGGTGGCGATCGGCACCGGGCGAACGATCAAGCTGGGAGGGATGTCGCTGGTCGCGGATAGTTCGATTTTCGACGACGGCAGGTCGATCGACACGATGCTCGTGGCCGGAACGCCCGACTACGCCATCGCCCATGACAGCACAGATTTCCACGCCTGGCTGCGCCGCCGCGCGCCGAAGACGCGAAGATATGGCTCGGTATGCACAGGTGCATTCTTTCTCGGTGCGTCAGGCCTCCTCGACGGCATGAGTGCGACGACGCATTGGCAGCATGCCGCCGAACTTGCCGAACGTTTTCCGGCCGCCAAGGTCGTGCCTGACCAGATCTATGTTCAGGATGGCGCGCTTTACACGTCGGCCGGAGTAACCGCCGGCATCGATCTCGCATTGAAGCTGATCGAGGACGATCACGGGCGCGATCTTGCATTGACGGTCGCGCGCCGCCTGGTGGTGTTTTTGAAGCGTCCCGGCGGCCAATCGCAGTTCAGCGCGCATCTGGCGGCGCAGATGGCGGACGAGGGGAAGATTCGATCCCTGCAGCATTGGATCCTCGATCACCTCTCGCTCGATCTCAGCCTGGTTTCGTTGGCGAGCCGGGTCGCGATGAGCGTCCGCAATCTTACGCGTGTGTTTCAGGACGAAACCGGTACCACGCCCGCGGACTTTGTCGAAATGGCGCGGGTAGACGCGGCAAGGCGACTGCTCGAGGAGAGCGAAACCCCATTGCAGCGCGTGGCGTCGCGTTGCGGCTTTGGCAGCCTGGATACGATGCGCCGCGCCTTCCTCCGAAGAATCGGCACCGGGCCCAGCGACTACCGGGAACGATTTCGGCGTTGACGGCCTTGAGGCCGTCAACGCCGATAAGTATTTCCATTTGGTGCGCAGGCGAGCGCCGCCGGAATTCTTTGAGGTTTCCGTGGGCTGCTAACTGGCTGGCTTTGGGGAAGAACCCGGCTTGAGTGATGACACCCGCCATACGGTGTTACCAACATCGTCGGCGATCAATAACCCGCCACTGCGATCGACGGCCAGACCGACCGGCCTTCCATGCGCGTGATTGTTCGCATCGAGGAAGCCGGTGACGACATCCTGTGGCGGGCCGCTCGGCCGTCCACCGCTGAACGGCACGAAGACCACTTTGTAGCCGTTAAGAGGCGATCGATTCCAGCTTCCGTGTTCGCCGACGAACGCGCCGCCGCGGTAGCTCGCCGGAAGATCGGTGCCCGTGTACATGGCTACGCCCAATGGCGCCACGTGTGAGCTTAGCGCGTAGTCCGGCTTGATCGCTGTGGCCACCAGATCGGGCCGCTGCGGCATGATCCGGGGATCCAGGTGCTGGCCGTAATAGCTGTAGGGCCAGCCATAGAAGCCTCCGTCCTGCACCGAGGTCAGATAATCCGGTACCAGGTCGGGCCCGATCTCGTCGCGCTCGTTGGCGATGGCCCAGAGCTTGCCGGTCTCGGGTTCCCACTGCAGCCCGGTGGGATTGCGAACTCCGCTGGCGAAGATCCGATGCGCGCCTGAAGCCCGATCGACCTCCCAGATCGCGGCGCGTTCGTATTCGGCCCCAATTCCGTTTTCGCCGATGTTGCTGTTCGAACCGACGCCGACATAGAGCTTGGAGCCGTCCGGACTGGCCAGCAAAGCCTTGGTCCAGTGATGATCGATCGGCCCGCCAGGCAGATCGGTGAGCTTGGTGCCCGCGGCCGTGATGCTGGTTTGTCCGTCCTGATACGGATAGCGGACGATCGCATCGGTGTTGGCGACGTAAAGGTCGTGACCAACCAGGGCGACGCCGAACGGCGAGTTGAGGTGATCCAGAAACACGGTTCGCAGCTCGGGAGTGCCGTCGGCTTTGGCACCCCGCAGCAGCGTGATGCGGTTCGCGTCCTTCGCCTTGGCGCCGGCGAACGACTGAACCCAGCCGGTGATGATGTCCTTGGGGCGGAAGATCGGTGCTTTCGGACCATTGCTCTCAACCACCAACACGTCTCCATTGGGGAGAACGTAGAGCGACCGGGGATGCTGAAAGCCGGTCGCCAATGCATGGACCTGCAATCCCTGCGGCACCGTGGGGGTTTCCTTTCCCCATCCGACCACCTTTGCGACCCGCATCGGGGGCATCAGATACTGCTGTACCGCGGGCAGCGCGGGATTGGCACCGATCTGCAGTTTTGGATCGGCGGCATGGTCGTCGCAACCGGCGAGTCCCAGGCCGGCGACACCGACGAGGAGAAGCGCGAGACGCGACAGATGCGCCGTACGGACATTCTTGAGGGTCTGCATCATGATTATCCTCCAATACGTCGGCGCTTCGCAAAGGCCATGCTGACGAATGCCGTTACCACGAGAACGGCGACGGTAAGCCCGGAAAGCATCATGCCGGTCGGTACCACTGCGGTATAACCGTCGCGGCTGTGAACGAAGGCGTTGATCAGCGCGAGCAAAACCGCGAGTGCGTAGCCAACCGCGCGGGGCCACGCTGGCCTGTCCATTCGTCTGCGGCCCGCCAGGTCGATTACGAAGGCGATGGTGGCAAGGCCCGCCATGATCAGGCCGGCGACAATCAGCCAGATGGAGAACTTCTCCCACATCACGTCAGGCATCTGCCAGTAGACAATGTCGGTGGCGAGAGCGCCCGCGAAGTAGGCGGCCGAAAACGACACCAGCACCTTATGCATCGGTCGTCTGCGACGCTTCTGTGTCAGTGTCAAATTAGCATCGCGTATGGATGTCGCTTCCGTAATCGTAGCATGCTTCATGCGTCAGTACTCCTGCTGCGCGAGACCGCGAGCTCTCTTCGCCTTACTTGAACTGCGGAATTGCCGGGACAGTTATGTGCGGCTGCGGCAGCGGAGCAATCCTGGAAGCGTTGCCGATGCCGCTCGGATCGGCGACCACATTGCCGATTCCGCCGCGGGTAGCGGGGCCCGACGGGATTCCACTGATTGGCGAATTTCCCGCCCCTGCTTCACCGGCCATCATCGCAAATGAAGCGGTAGGCGCCGCGAAGGACACGAAGAATGCGAGAGCAATTTTTACCGAGGTGTTGGACATGAGAGGCCTCATTTGTTTGATTTGACGGGACCTTTGGGTACGAGAAGTTATCTAGGCCTGTCGATCCGCCGTGCCATTAAATTGGAGTTTAGAACTTCGGACCCAAATGCGTGTTGGCAGAGCTGTGCACGCTCCGAGCTGTGCCCGTCGTCGACGCGCCTCGAACGCAATGCCAGCTATCGGCTGAATCTCAATTTAGTTTCTTGAAGTCCAATTTAGTGGGACGCGCAGAATTGCCGCTTAGCTCCTTGGTGACGCACCTGAGCATTCAGGGCGAAAGCGAGAATTCCCCAATCTCGCTGCCAATCGATTTACGGAGAACAGCTATGACCAGATTCAAGATCCTTGGTGCGGCAGCCATTCTGTCGCTGATGTCCGCAACACCGGTGTTCGCGCAGGCGGCAATTCAGGAGCCGGGTGCGTTCGCGTTCTACTACCCCAACAATGACGTCCTGAACGGCGGCCGGCCCACGCCGGCGGCGGGGATGGACGCCAGGACACCGGTGCTGTTCGGCAGCGGCGGCCCGGTCATGGGCAGCAGTGCAAAGGGTGCGTTTCACGCCCGGCGGTAACATTCCTGCGATCCGTCTTCAGGGACGTTCCTTGGATAGGATGGACGCCGGCAGGCCTGCGAGTAACCGCTCGAAACATCAATATGGACGGCCAAGACCGAGCGCAGCCGATGGAGAAGGCCGGATCGGCAACGATGCGGCCTTTTCCATGAGCCATGTTCAGGTGAGGGCGTGGCGGGCGGCGTCCCTGTCAACGGTACCGAATTGGCAAGATTGAGACAGCCGCAGCAAGCCTCGACAAGCGGTGCCTGGCTCGATGAATTACAATAAAGCGACCTTCGTCCTGGAACGGGGCTGAGCCTCATTGTATTGTTCCAGGCCTATCGATCTTAAGCGGAGGGCGTACGATGAGCGAGCCGACCGACATCGGCGAGAGTCTCGCCGCGACATCGCGACGGCGGTTTCTGCGTAAAGGTGGCGCACTGGTGGGTGGGATCGTCGTTGCGGGCGGTCTCGCCGGCAGCGAAGCAGCGGCGGCGACGGAAAATACCGACAACCTGCCGCCCAATGTCCCGGAATGGATGAAGACGCCTGGCGATCCGATGGGAAGCCAGCTTTACGGAACGCCTTCGCCCTTCGAGAAGGATGTCGTCAAGAACATCCCGAAGAACCTGCCGCAATACTTGTCGGCGTCCGGGCGGACACCGTTGCAGGATCTCGATGGCATCATCACGCCGAATGGACTGTTCTATGAACGCCATCACGGTGGCGTTCCCGCCATCGATCCGGAGCAACATCGGCTGATGCTCCACGGCCTCGTCGACAAGCCGTTGATCTTTACCATGGAGGATATCCGGCGCTTTCCTTCCCAGTCGCACATCTATTTCCTCGAATGCTCTGGCAACCCCGGCTACAAGAAACCCTACGGCAAAACGGCGTCCGACCTCGTCGGCCTCCTGAGCTGTGCGGAATGGACCGGCGTGAGCCTCAAGCTGGTTTTGCAGGAAGCAGGATTGCAGGCGGGGGCAAAATGGGTGATCGCCGAAGGCGCCGATGCCGCCGCAGTGACGCGCAGCATTCCGATCGAAAAATGTCTCGAAGACGCGATGCTGGTGTACAGCCAGAACGGCGAGCGGCTGCGCCCGCAACAAGGCTATCCGCTGCGGCTGTTGTTGCCCGGATTCGAAGGCAACATGAGCATCAAATGGCTGCGACGCCTGCATGTCGCCGCCGAGCCCTCGTATTCGCGCGAGGAGACCTCGAAATACACGGATCTGATGCCGGACGGCTCGGCGCGTGAGTTCACGTTTTTCATGGAAGCGAAATCCATTATCACGCGCCCTTCGGGCGGTCAGCGGCTGACCTCACCCGGGTTCCATGAGATCAGCGGTATCGCCTGGAGCGGCCGCGGCAAGATCGGGCGTGTCGATGTCTCGGTCGATGATGGCAAGAGCTGGCAGGAGGCGCAGTTGCAGGAACCGGTGCTGACCCGGGCGCTGACCCGCTTCAGGCTGCCGTGGCATTGGGACGGCCAGCCTGCCGTCATTCAAAGCCGTGCAATTGATCAAACCGGTTACGTCCAGCCGACGCTGGCCGAGCTTCTCGCGGTTCGTGGCGAGAATTATTTTTACCACAACAACGCGATCTGGCCCTGGCGGATCTCGGCGGGCGGTGAGGTGACCAATGCCAATGCGTGAGCTTCGCATCGCAGCGTTCGCCGTGTTTGCACTGGCATGTGCGGCACCCGCGCAAGCGCAGAGCCCTTACGGCATCGGGCGGGCTGCGACGCCGGCGGAGATCGCGGGCTGGAATATCGATGTCGATCGCGACGGCAACAACCTTCCGCCAGGAAGCGGTACCGTCAATCACGGCCGCGAAGTCTTTGATCAGCAATGCGCGGCTTGTCACGGCGCAAAAGGTGAGGGTAGTGTTGGTGATCGGCTTGTCGGCGGGCAGGGCACACTCGCTACGCCAAACCCGGTGAGGACCGTCGGCAGCTACTGGCCATACGCCCCAACATTATTCGATTATATCCGCCGGGCCATGCCGCAGAACGCGCCGCAATCGCTTGGCAGCGAAGATGTCTACGCGGTCTCGGCTTACATCCTCTACCTGAACGGCCTGCTGCCCGCTGAGGCGACCCTCGACGCCAGGTCGCTGAGCGCGATCAAGATGCCGAACCGAAATATGTTCTCTGGTGATTCCCGGCCCGACGTCAAAAATCCGGCATGTATGACGAACTGCTGAGAAAACGGGAGAGAGATCCGCTGGGTCCGTTATTGGCTCCGCTTTAGAACGCCGCACTCCAATTTAGTTGGGAGCAGGCAGCGCATCGCGACCCAGGGGAGATTGAATTTCCTGGGGAAGCAGCGTCACTCATAGCCTGAGCGGTTAATCAGCGGTGGCAATGCGAACAGGCCGAAAGCCACCATTCCCAGTGCCACGGCAATGAAATTCCAGGTGACGTCGGCCTTGAGCCAGACCACCACGAAGCCGCCGAGCACCGCGATAGCGGCCCTGAGCAATGCGGCGAGGACTGAGGCCTCCATGCGCCTGGTCGCCTGTCCGACGCAGTACAAAGCATAGCCGATCCCGAAGAATCCAAAGAACGGCCCGACGCGGTGCAGGTATTCTGCGCCGACTTGCAGGACGGATGGATCCTGGCTGAACAGTCCGATCCATGCTTTCGGAAAGGCAGCGGCAGTCAGTCCAATCGATTCAGTCAGGGCGAAGGCCATCAACACGCCGATCCAGGACGCCTTTACGGCTCGTTCTACCTGACCGGCGCCGAGGTTCGCGCTGATTACGATTCCAACCGGGCCGCCGACACCGTAGGCGAGCGGCACCAGAAGAAATTCGAGCCGCGAGCCCGCACCATAGCCGGCCAAAGCCTCGACGCCGCCCGTTGCCACATAGGCCGTGACGATCGCGAGCGTCAGATTCGTGGTGGAGGAGACGACGGCCGACATACCGCCGACACGGAGAATGGCGAGCGCCGGCACCAGCGAAAGCCTTGGCACACGAATTGACGGCTTGAGGACGCCAAACCGGCCCCAGAGATAGGCCGCGTAGGCCAGCGTTCCCAAGGCGTAATAGGCAAGCATCGCGACCGCGCCGCCGGAGGGACCAAGACCCTGGTAGCCAAAGGCACCAAAGATCAGCGCCTGCGAAAGCGGGACAAGCATCAATCCGCCGCCACAAACCACGATCACCGGAACCTGCAAGTTGCCGGTGCCGCGAACCACCGCCATCAGGAGATTGAACAACCAGATCACCGTGGCGCCCGAAAAAATGATCAAGGAATAAGAGGCGGCGATCTCCAGAGCATTCCCGGAGACGCCCATGTGCGCGTAAAGGGTTGGGCCCAACGCAACCATGACGGCCGTCGTCGCAAGGCCGAGCGGAACGCCCAGCAGGACGGCGTACCAGGCGTATTCGCTGGCTTCCCCGATCCGGCCGGCCCCGAGGACACGTGCAACGGTCGTGACGATGCCGCCGCCGAGCGCGCCTTGCGCTATGGCGACCACCAGCGAAACCAGCGGAAACACCGCCGAGACACCGGCCAGGGCATCAACGCCGGTTCGCGATACGAAATAGACCTCCAGCAATCCGATGAGAATCTGGACGATCATCACCGTGGAGTTGGGCACTGCAAGCCGCAGGATCGTGGGCGCGATCGGCTTCGCCAGCAGCATGTGGGTGCGGGCATCTGCTTCTAAGGGACGGGCGCGAGCCTTGCTGCACGCTTCGTCCAGCGGCTTGCGCGCTTGAGGTGACAGGACGCAGGAAGCTTGCATGGCTGGTGCTCCATCTGGGAGCCTGTGCAATTACTCCCGAGGCGATCGCGGATCGAACGATAAGATTTGACAGGACATGTTAGCGTTCCTAACAATTGGCGAATGACGCGTTTACCGCCGCTGGAAACATTGCGGGTGTTCGAGGTAGCTTGCCGACACGGCAGCTACTCCGAGGCGGCGCGCGAGCTGCACGTGACGCACAGCGCTGTCAGTCAGCGCATAAGACAATTGGAGGAAGAGCTCGGCCTCACGCTGTTCGAGCGGCAGGGCAATCGAATGGTGCCCACGCCGAGCGGGCTTAGATTGCAGGCAGGCGTCAAAGGCGCGTTTTCGGAATTGAACGCAGCGCTCGGCAACATCGGGACTCGCCGGACCGAGGCAGAAATCACCGTAAGCCTGCTGCCGGTCATGGCGGCGCGCTGGCTGGTTCCGCGCCTGCCTCGTTTCACGATCCGTTATCCGCGCATCAATCTGCACATCAAAACGGGTCAGTCGCTGGCCAATTTCAAATCCGACGGCGTCGACATCGCGATCCGGTTCGGCGCGGGCGATTGGAAGGGCCTGCGGGCCATCAAGCTTCTTGATGAAGAGCTTTTTCCGGTATGCAGCCCGAGCCTCAACGACGGGCGGTTGCCGAAGGACCCTGCATCGATGTTATCGAAGCCGTTGTTGATCGACCGCAATGTGTCGTGGCGCGCCTGGTTCAGGTCTGCCGGTGTGACGCTTGATCGCGATATCGCAGGGACCTCCTTCACCGATACCAACGCGCTGATGGAAGCCGCCGTGGCAGGGCAGGGGATTGCGCTCGGCCGCCTCTCGTTCACGCGATCGGATATCCTGGCGGGAAAGCTGGTTCGCTTGTCCGAACACAGCCTGCGTCTTGCTCACGCTCACTATGCGGTTTACCCGATCTCTTCCGAGTCCAACCCGGCGCTGGTCGCTTTCCGGGACTGGTTGATCGAAGAAGCCCGACGCATTTAGGAAGTCCCGGCAAGCTTGCCGATCCTGGAAAGCAGCAGCTTCAGGACCGGCGACTTGTTCGCCTTGTGGTAGGCGAGAACCAGGTCGAGCGTCGGTACTTCTCCCTGCACCGGACGTGTGGCTATTGATTCCGGCAGATAGTTCCTCGTGTAAGCCGGCAACAGCATAACCGCGCGCGTCGACGTGATCATCGATATCGCATGGACGACATTGTGCACTTCGTGCTCCGGCTTGAGATCGATGCCGGCCCGGTTGAAATACTCCAGCACGACACGGCGGACCGCGGGGGCAGCCTTGGAAGGAAGCAGGAAAGCTTCCTTTGCGATCTCCTGCGGCGCCACCGCTGTAAGCGAAGCCAGGCGGTGGTCGGCCGGAAAAGCAAGAATCAGCGGGTCGGTGCGGACGCGCCGGTAGATCAAATCTTCCATATGCTCTTCCGGCCGGATGAAGGCGGCATCAAGCTTGCGCCGCATCAAGGTCTTGGCCAGCACCGGAGAGTAATCGCTCGACAGGCGGATTTCGATGCCGGGAAATTCATCGCGAAGGACGCGTTCCACCTCCGGCAACAAGCCGATTTCGGCTCCCGACATAAAGCCAAGGGCAAATACCGGTCGCGCCGGCTGGGCGGCACGCAGCGCCGCTTCCTTGGCGGCTTCTGCCTGAACCAGCGCCATTCGTGCATGGTCCAGAAAAGCCTTTCCGGCCGACGTCAGCTCAACACCCTGCGCGCTGCGATGCATCAGCTGAACGCCGACTTCCTCTTCGAGATCCCGGATTTGCCGGCTCAGCGACGGCTGCGAGGTGTGCAGCTTCTGCTCGGCGGCAACGGTCAAGCTGCCGGCGTCGGCCACGGCGACGAAGTAGCGGAGGTGCCGGAGCTCCATTCCAACCTCCCATATCCCACAGGCATGGGGCCAGCTTACAAAGTCTTTTTCAGGCAGGCCAGCGACTCCTATAGCAGAAGGGCGCTGTACGCGGGGGCCTGCCCGCCAGGCAGGGCGTATCCCGATCCAGACAAGATGAAGGCATGCGCATGCGCAAAGGCATCAAGGCGTCGCTGTTGTTCCTCCTGGCGGTGACAGCCATTGGCGAAGCCGCCGCGCAGTCCCCCACCCAACCGAAGGCAAGCGCCATGGAAACAGACGTCACGAAGATCAAGCAGGCCTTGCTCGGCAACTGGGAGAGCATTGCGCCTGAGGTCCGGCCAAGCGCAGCCAAGAATGCGGACGGCTCGCTCAAGCCGTTCTACTTGAAGCGCGCTTTCAAATATCTGCCGTCTGACCGGTTCGAGCTCGAGATCATCAATTCGGCGGACCCTTACGGTGCGGTGCCGCTCGCCCGCCTCAAGATTGGCGGGCACGTGCTGTGGCAGGGCGCTCACCCGATCGCGCCGGGTGCGCAGAAGGTCGACTTCATTGCCGATGAGGCCTACGAGGTCACGCCGCTCGCGGCGGGATTTGCCGACGTGCTCAACAAGGTCGCCTCGGCGGGATACGCGCCCTGGGCCGTCAACGCGTCCCAGAGCATCTTCGGAAAGACGTTTGTCCCCTTTGCCCTGAAGGAAGGGACGAATTTCATGGAGTACGACCTCGTCTACCTCGGGGGCGACCTGCTGTTCTGGGGCGCCCGCAACATCGACGGCCGTGGCTTCGATACCGAGCAGAACCGGCCCACAAACCTGCAAATCCCGCTGATCCGCAAATAGTGCAAGCGTGATAAATTGATCTTGCGAAAGTGACTTGATCCCTTGAGCAAGGTGCTTCCATGGCGACACAGGCTGAAATCCCTTCGCAGCTCGGCAAGACCGCCGTTGTCACGGGGGCGACGGGTGGTCTCGGCTACGAGACGGCCCTGGCCCTGACCAGGGCCGGTGCAGAAGTCATTCTGGCCGGCCGCGACGGCAACAAGGGGCGGTTGGCTATCGAGAAGATCAGCCGCGAGGTGATCGGCGCCAAAACAAGCTACGAACATCTGGATCTGGCCAACCTCGCATCGATCGCTGACTTCGCGCAGCGGATGCAAACCCGGCAGTCGCTTGATCTCCTGATCAACAATGCCGGCGTGATGGCGTTGCCCCGCCGGCAAACCACGGCGGATGGCTTTGAGATGCAGTTCGGAACGAACTATCTCGGTCACTTCGCCCTCACGGCCCGGCTGATGCCGCTGTTGCGCGGGGCGAGCGGACCAAGGGTCGTCAGCGTCAGCAGCCTGGCGCACCGAACCGGGCTGATCGATTTCAACGATCTGCAGGGCACTCGCCTGTATTCGCCGTGGAAGGCCTATGGGCAATCCAAGCTCGCATGCCTGATATTCGCGCTCGAATTGCAACGACGCAGTGACGCGGCGGGCTGGAATCTGACCAGCAACGCGGCCCATCCCGGATTTTCCCGCACCAACCTGTTCGCGGGCGGCCCCGGCGGCCTGATTTCCCTTGCGACCGATTTCGCAGCGCCGCTGTTCGGTCAATCCGCGGCTGACGGCGCGAGGCCGATCCTGTTCGCGGCGACAAGCCCGGAGGCAAAGCAGGGGAGGTATTACGGACCCGGAGGATTTAGCGAGCTGAGAGGGTCGCCGGCGCCCGCGCTGATCATGCCACAGGCACGAGACGCGGCAGCGGCCGCCAGACTTTGGGATGTTTCCGAGAAGCTGACGGGTACGTCATTCGAATAATGGTCGGCGGATGCAACCGCATGCAATGGTCGCGAGGAGAAATGGAATGGCCACCCCATCCAAACCAGGCAACGGAAACAGCCTCGTCCAAACCGTCAAAGCCGTGACACAGATGTTCTAATGCATTCTTCCAGGCGCGTGCCAGACCGCCGCCTCACTCCGCCGCCAGCGCGTTTCCTGCTTCCTCGGCGTTAGGATCGCCCGGCGCCGTCGCCCATGCCAGTTCGACCAGTGTGACGATCCGCCGGCCGGCGCCGTCGATCTGGCAAACGATGAGGCCCTGCTCCTCGATATAGGTCAGCAGACGCCGCGCGCGGCGCAACGAATGCGAGCCGTAAGCACGGGCGATCGCAGGGTCGCCGGGGCAGGGCCATCCTTCCTTGGCGGCGCGGGCGATCATCATGAAGACGCCCTGCATATCCTCCGGCAGCAGCGAGGCGCGGGCCGAGACGTCTTGCCATCCGTCGTCATCCTCGGTGACATCGGAGCCCAGGCCGGCGCGGGCCCGCGTCAGCATGCGGCGAAACTCGCCGAGGTCCGGGACAGCGGCGCCCAGACCCTCGATCCGGCAGCGCACGACGAACTCCTGATACAACACCCCGATGGCCTGGAACGCCGCATTGGGTTGCTGCGTGACGGCTTGCAGAACGTGGTCCAGTTGCTCCCGCCGCTTCGCCAGTTGCTCGGCCGTGAGCGATGGCTCCGCCTCGGGACGGATCTCCGACGCTATGTTTTTTGCCGCCATCAGCTGTCCGAGCAAATCCGGCGCCGCCGATCGTCGCCGGGGCCGGTTATTCTCAGCCGGCGGTGCCGCCAGAATGATCGCGTGCGCGTCGGGTGTGGCTTCCGGCATCGGCATCAGACGCGGGATGGCGTTGCGTGGCGCAGTCTCCGTCGGGCCGATGCGCAAGCCCAGCGGCCGGCGGGAGAGCGCCGGTCCCAGCGCCATGAACTGTCCGCGCTCCAAATCGCGAAACGTCTCCGCCTGCCGCCGCTCCATGCCGAGCAGGTCGGCGGCGCGGGCCATGTCGATATCGAGGAAGGTCCGGCCCATCAGAAAATTGGACGCTTCGGCCGCGACGTTCTTGGCGAGCTTCGCCAGTCGCTGGGTGGCGATGATGCCCGCGAGCCCGCGTTTGCGCCCACGGCACATCAGGTTGGTCATGGCGCCGAGCGAGAGCTTGCGCGCTTCGTCGGTCACCTCGCCGGCGATCGCAGGCGCAAACAGCTGCGCTTCGTCCACGACCACCAGCATCGGATACCAGTGGTCGCGGGCGACCTCGAACAGCCCGTCGAGAAAGGCGGCGGCGCGCCGCATCTGGTTTTCGGCGTCGAGCCCTTCGAGATTGAGCACCGTAGAGACGCGATGGATGCGCGCCCGCTCGCCGGCCACCTGCAGGCCCTGCTCGGTGTGATCCTGCGCGTCGATCAGCAGATGGCCAAAGCGATCGGCAAGGGCGACAAAGTCGCCTTCGGGATCGATGATCGTCTGCTGCACCCAGGGAGCGCTCTGCTCCAGCAGCCGGCGCAACAGATGGGATTTGCCGGAACCTGAATTGCCCTGAACCAGCAGGCGTGTGGCCAGCAGTTCCTCGAGGTCCAGTGTCGCGGGCGCCCCTGCGGTCGTCTGCCCCATCTCGATCGCAACGGTCATAACGCGACTCAGCTCTCCATCCGGAGGCGGGTGCTTAACAACCCGGCTGGATGGCGTCGAGCGTGGAATGTACGGGCGCTACAGGTTCTCCACGGGTGTGGCTTGCCTAGCCGTAGCTCGCCTTCACCCGTGGCGTTCCGTTCGCCTTTATCCACGACTCAACATTGCCTGTATGTTGCGCGCCCCGCATGAAAGGCTGATGATCGTCACCGAGGAGAGTGTGAAATGAGCCAGGTTCAGGATGTTACGGGAGCGGTTCTCCCGGACTCAGTCTCGGAGACCGACAGCAACGCCCGCAGAGCCATGTGGGGCTCTGCCATCGGCTATGCAATGGATGGCTTTGATCTCCTGATACTCGGTTTCATGTTGAATGCGATTTCAAGTGATTTGCATCTTACTTCCGTGCAAGCCGCTTCCCTGGTGACCGCGACGCTTGTGGGCGCAGTCGTCGGCGGATTTGGATTTGGAATGCTGTCGGATCGATTGGGCCGGGTGCGCGTTCTGACCTGGACCATCGTCGTGTTCGCCGTGTTTACCGGAATGTGCGCCCTGGCGCAGGGCTATTGGGATCTGCTGGTCTACCGGGGCATTGCCGGCCTCGGCCTTGGCGGGGAATTCGGGATCGGGATGGCGCTGGTGGCCGAGGCCTGGCCCAGCTCGAAACGTGCGCGCGCTTGCTCGTATGTGGGATTGGGATGGCAGCTCGGTGTCCTGGCCGCCGCCTTGCTGACGCCGCTGCTGTTGCCGGTGATCGGCTGGCGCGGCATGTTTGTCGTCGGCATTTTCCCGGCGATCGTCAGTTACTTCATCAGAAGCGTTCTGCACGAGCCGGAGTTGTTCGTATCTCACCGAAGCCGCGCGCCGGATGCACCGTCTCCGCTGCGATTGCTCGTCGCGGACGGGCCGACGATCAAAACCAGCCTCGGGATGATCATCCTCTGCTCGGTGCAGAATTTCGGGTACTACGGAATCATGATCTGGCTGCCGAATTATCTGTCGACGCGGTTCGGCTACGGTCTGACTCGCTCCGCTATCTGGACCGCCGTGACGATCGGCGGCATGGCGCTCGGTATCTTTCTGTTTGGACACATCGCGGACCGCATCGGCCGCCGTCCGGCCTTCCTTTCCTACATGCTCGGTGCGGCCATCATGGTCGTGGTCTATTCGCAGCTGGTCCACCCGCTGCATCTGCTTGTTGGCGGCGCTGTCATGGGCTTCTTTGTGAATGGCATGTTGGGTGGTTACGGGGCACTTATGAGCGAGCTCTATCCGACGGCAGCCCGCGCCACTGCGCAGAACGTATTCTTCAACATTGGGCGGGCTGTTGCCGGCTTTGGCCCGCTGGCTGTGGGCGCTGTGAGTGCCGTCTATGGTTTTCAAACGGCCATCGCGTTGCTCGCCCTGCTTTACATTCTGGACATTGCTGCGTTGCTTCTCCTCATTCCCGAACGGAAGGGAGCCGAGTTGGTCTGAGGTTCATCTTCCGCGGGTGTTTCCAAACTCAGGGCGACCATCTGGCGCGCCCGGTCCCGGAGCCGAATGATCGACGGAATAGTGGTCCGGAAAGACTGTTGCGATGTTACCACCGTGCTGCTGATTTGCCCGACGTGTCAAAATGTTTTCGCGGAGTCGCTCAAGGCAAGGATCGCCGGCTACTTTGCATGGGGTTGTTTTCGATATTTTGGGTGGGGCGGTGGCCGGCCGGAAGGCGGCGACCGAACGTACTTCTCCAAGCGGTCGCGCGAACAGGCATGGCGAGTTTGATCACAGTGGAGGCTTGACGCGTCTTCGATTGGACGGATCCAGGAGGTGAGGCCGGGACGCCCATGGCCCTCAAAGCACTGACGCGCGAGCTGCAGGCGGACGAGCGAAAACAACTGCTCGTGCACCTGCTCGCGCTCAGCGCGGACGACCGTCGTCTGAGGTTCGAGCATGCGCTGTCGGACGACGGTCTGCGCCACTACGTGGACGGTATCGACTTCTCGCGCGATGCCGTCTTCGTCGTCACGGGGGACAATCTCGCGGTCGTCGGCGCGGCGCATCTGGCCCGAAGCGATGGGCACGCCCAGTTGGGCGTATCCGTCCTGCCGCCGGGGCGGGGTCAGGGGATCGGCGGTACCTTGCTCGAGCGCAGCGCCGCCCGGGCGCGGAACTGGGGTATTCGCGTGATGTTCATGAATTGCCTGGTCGAGAATGCACCAATGATGCACCTGGCGCGCAGGCAGGGCCTCAATATCGTTGTGTCCGGTTCGGAGGCCGAGGCTTTCGTACGTCTGCCAAGAGCCGATCTGGGCAGCCTCGCCACCGAGGCCGTGTCCGAGCATCTCGGCTTGTTCGACTACGCGCAGAAGGCCCATTGGCTGGCGCTCCAGTCGCGGCTCCGGCCATGAATGCCCGTCCGAGGCGGGCGAAAGGGACGCTGACGCTGAAATCGTGCAACGGTGCGAGCTGCGTGCTTTGTGACGACAACAGAAGGGCAAGTTGATGAGGATCGTCTTGTTGGGGCCACCTGGAGCGGGAAAGGGTACGCAGGCCACGCGCATTGTTGACGAGGTAAGGGTTCCGCATCTGTCGACCGGAGACATGCTGCGCGCCGCGGCGCTCGCGGATACGGAATTTGGCAGCGAGGTCAGGCAGACGATGGCGAGCGGTCAGCTTGTGTCCGATCAGGTCATCGTCGCGGCCGTCATGGAGCGGATTTCGTTGCCGGATGCCAGGCGCGGCTTCGTACTTGACGGGTTTCCCAGAACAATGTCGCAGGCAGTCACATTCGACGACCATCTCGATAGGCAGGGCATGACGCTCGACCATGTGATCGAGCTGCGTGCGGACGAGGAGATATTGCTGGATCGGATCATGACCAGGGCGCAACAGGCAAGGGAGACGGGAAGTGCAGCGCGCGCCGATGACAACCGCGACACGCTGAAGGTGCGCCTCGATGCATATAACGAACTGACGGCGCCTCTCATCGAATACTATCGCGAGCGAAGTCTGCTTCGCAGCATCGACGGCCTGCAGGCGGTCGACGACGTGACGGCCGACCTGCTCAAGGTGATCGGCTCGGGATCGTCGGTGGCATGATCGCCCGGGATCGACGGCGCCACCGCGATACAGGGCCGACGCCGGTCCTTGGCCTTCACGGCGATGCAATTGTTCCAAGGCAACAAACGGAGCGGTCCTGTGTCAACGAAGGAAAATGAGCGCCAATGTGCGCTGGTGACCGGCGCCTCCGGTGGTATCGGCCTGGAACTCGCGCGCGTTCTCGCAGCCCATCGGTTCGACCTCGTATTGCTTGCGCGCAGTCGGGACAAGCTGGAGACCCTGGCGGGCGAGCTGAAGGCCGATCATGGCGCCAGGGTCACGGTTGTTCCTGCGGATCTGAGCGAACCGAGTGCGCCACAGGCCGTATTCGACACCCTGAATGACGCGGGCATCCAGGTCGGCCTGCTTGTGAACAACGCCGGCCTTTTGATCGAAGGCCGCTTCGGCGAACTCGATCTCGAGGACGAGCTCCGGTTGTTGCAGGTCAATGTCTTGGCCATGACGGCGCTGACCCGTCTCTTCCTCCCGCCGATGCTTGAAAGGAAACACGGGAGAATTCTCAACGTCGCTTCGATTGCTGCGTTCGTGCCGGTCCCGAACCTTGCGGTCTACGCGGCGTCGAAGGCCTATGTGCTGTCGTTCGGAGAGGCGCTGTCGCAGGAATTGAGCGGCAGCAAGATTACTCTGACGACCTTGTGTCCGGGCGTGACCGAGACCGGAATGGTCCAGGGGACCAGCCTCGCAGGCATGCCGAGGATGATGATCATGGACGCAAAGTCGGTGGCGCAGGAGGGGTATCGTGCCTGCATGGCGGGTAAACCGGTCCACGTTGCCGGAATTGCAAATGAGCTGGCCGTCCAGTGGGTCAAGTATCAGCCGAACTGGCTGATGCGGGCGGTCGGCGGTCTTCTTGGCAAGGGCCGTGATGCGTGAGGCCGCCGCTGACCGGCGTCGGGGATAGGGTCTGGCCCAGGGAGCAGGACAATGAGCCGGGATGATGAAGACGTGGTCAGTCCACCCTCGCTGGGCTTGTTCGCCGCCGAAGGGCGGGGACTGCTGGATATTCCAGCGCTGCTGGCTGTGGCGCCGCTCCTGGCCGCTGCGCCACGAGGGCAGTCGCATCCGGTGCTGGTTCTCCCCGGACTGGGCGCCGACGATCGATCGACCATCGCCATCCGCAGTTTCCTCAAACATCTCGGCTACAACGTCCATGGCTGGGGCCTTGGCCGCAATGTCCGTCCCCCGGACGCAGACCTTTCGACAGTGGTCTCACAGGTCACCGAGCTGAGCGAGGCATCCGGTTCGGCGGTCAGCCTGGTGGGGTGGAGCCGCGGCGGAATCATTGCCCGCGAAGTCGCACGTCAAGTTCCCGATGCCATCCGCATGGTGATCACGCTGGGGAGTCCATTCGCGGCACCGGGCGCGAGCAACGTTCGCGCCATCTGGACACTCCTCACGGGCGAGAAATATCAGCCTCCGAGCCACGAGCGGGTAAGCCGGCTGGCGCAACCGATCCCGGTGCCGTCGACGTCGATTTACACCCGCGACGACGGTGTGGTCGCCTGGCGCGCGTGCCTCGAGGTCGAGGGCGACCGGCGCGAGAATGTCGAGGTCAAAACGACCCATATTGGGCTCGGCTTCCATGCTCCGGCGCTGTGGGTGATTGCCGATCGTCTCGCTCTGCCGGCGGGGACGTGGAAACCGTTTCGTCCGAGCCCAATGGTGGCGGTGTGGTTTCCGCGCTCGGGCCGGGCGCGGCGGTAATCAGGCTCCAAGGTGTGAGGCATTGCTTCCGGGCAGCCCGCTTCGCATCAAGTGCGTTGCTGCATGGGTTGATCCAGTGACCTGCAGGGTTGACGAGATGAGCACCGCCGTACCGTGAGTCTGCAGTTCACTATCCTGATGGTTCTTTACGGACAGCCGGAAGGGCGTGCGAGTCTCCAGGACTTGAAGCGGTATGTCGCAATCCTGATGACCAGCGGCCCCGACTGGGCCGAACGGATGAAGGGCCTTGCCGCTCGCGCCCCGCGGCTTGATATCTTCGGACAATCATTTGTCACCCGCGACCGGGACGGCTGGGCAATCACCGAGGCAGGCAAGGCGTTTCTTGCGGCGATCGAACGGCCGATCCGGGATCAGGCGCCTGCTCCGGACTGACATGCGACCGGCTCTGGGCGGGGGCGATCCCCTTCGTCAGGGCTGAGGTCCCATCAAGCGGTAACCGTGTTCGGCGCAGTGCACGTGATGATGGAGATTGGCGATCCATTGACGTCCGGAAGCAGTCAAGTTCAGGTATTTGACGCCCTCATCCAGATGCTTGGAAACGCTGTTCCAATAGAATCCCGGATACTTGTCGATGAGATCGGCCGGTGACGAGTACCCGAGTTGCCGATTCATGCCGATCTCTTCGAACTCGCAATAGAGCGCATTGGCCTTGCGCGAGTACATGGGATCGCCAAGCTGCCCAATGAGGTCAGCCGCCTGCACCAGCCGCGGCTCCAGGTCGTCCTCCGTCGCGCTGTGATCGAGCTGGCAGGGAAAGCGAGTAAACTCGATCGCCCTTACCACGCGTTCGGCGTCGATGACCGGTGAGCTTCCGAGCCGCTCCAGGGCGAAAAGCTTCGAACGATCGACGTGATAGGGCGTGAGCGCGGCGTCCGATGCGCCACGGGTGAGAGTGATCCGTTTTCCGCTTCGATCCACAACGAATTCGGTCTCCGAGTCACCGCTCAGGACGCCCCGCACATAGCCGATGTCGTGCAGCAGGCAGGCGATGATGAGATGACTGTAATCGGCAGGTTCGATACGGCGGGACAGCGCCAGGCCGTGGAGAATATCGCGTCCCACCATCGTGACCAGCATGGTGTGCTCGAAATTGTGGTAGAGCGCATCGCTCCTTCCGAGGCATTCGATCGTACTTCGCGCCAGGGTGCCAAGCCGTTCAGCCTGATCGTCGTGGGCTCGGCCGAAAGTCTGGCGAAAATCCCTCGCCAGGAACAGGCCAAGCTTTTTGGCAGTCGATGCTGTAATCGCTTTCATGGACGACTCCAACCGCAGCCGGATCAGCGCAAACGCGCTCCCTTCGCCCGACATGGACAGGGAAGTCGTTTGTCGAGAAAGCCGGCGTCGTTATGCCGGCCAATCAGGAGTTCAATCGTATACCCTGTCTACATCGCAAGCCATCAGGGCAGTTTCGGCCAGATTGACAAGATCGACGCGCAGGTCGGTAGTGGTTCCCTGACCAAGAATGCCCTGCACCGTCAGCTCCGCCCTCAGAGCTTCGATCATACGTCTCAGGCGCCGATGGTGCATGGTTCTGTTACCCTTGCCGCCGTTGAACATCGTACCTCGCATGCCCCTTTATTCCGGTTGAGATCGGTGGCTGCCGAATCGATCTCTCTCAAAGCCGGCTCTTGTAAGCAGATCCTCCAAATCGGAACGGCCGTTCATGGCCCGAGCTACCGTGGTTCGCGCCGAGCGAATGCACCGTATTGCTATGGCACCCGTGCGCAGATGGCCGTCAAAGCACCTGCTTCCTCTGAAGAATCTTCCCATGCGTGAGGGTGCGCGAAAGGTGCGATCAGACCGGATCAGGAGTGAATTTAGGACAGTACTTGTGCCGAAAAATCCGGACGGCATCATCGACACCGCGAGGGGCGTAGATAATCGTGAGGCCGAAGCAATGAGGCCAAGCTGCGTATCGCTCAGGCCCCATTCCTTGCGAATCGGATCGATGACGACGGCAGCGGTCGGAGAAGTTGAAATCGCCTTCAGGAACGTACCGGGCTTGCCTTCGCGGGAAAGGCGCGATCCCCCAGCGATGAGGCTATTCCCAAGGTAGATCGTGCAGCGGTGTCAGGCCTCGCATTGTTGAGGCCCTCTATTGCTTTGCAAGCGCCGCCGCGGCAAAATGGCTGTTTCGTCAAGTAGTTGATCCCATTGGTGGGCCCGGCAGGGCTCGAACCTGCAACCAGCCCGTTATGAGCGGCGGGATATCGACCGGCCTCGTTGATTTTACTGCGGGTTTGTTTGATTTCGATCGCGTTCGTTGCGTTTCGGTGCGGTCGTTTCTGGCGCGAAACTGGTGCGGTGCCCCCTGAGGGCTGAATGCCCAAAGTCTCTGTGCTTGTGACTTCTGCGTCCGGACTAAAGCGGACGATCGCTGGTTCATCGAGGTCGGTCTTGGGCCCAATAGCGGTCCTTGAAGGTTGTTCAGAAAGCAATACGCGGCGTTGAGAATGCCGTGGTCGCCGCGGCTGGTGGTCCCTATCGCGCGCCATAGCGCGTGAAGTCGTCGCCTATGTTGGCCTGGATTGTCTTTGCCGCAGAGATATCGGTATCGCCGCCAGCTTTGTCGCCCTGCTTGAGCTTGGCAAGCCCGCGCCCATAGAGCGCGCTCGCCAGCTTAGGGTCGAACCGCAGTGCAGAACTGTAATCATCGATAGCCGCGGCAACCTGGCCCGTCTTCAGGTAGATCAGACCACGCGAGTCATACGTCGCGATGTTGCTCGACCCCGACTGAAGCGCCTTGTTGCAATCCACCAGCGCCGCCTGCAAGGCGCCGAGGATGGCTCGAGCCCAGCAACGTCCGTTCCATACGCCTTCCAAATCGGGCTCAAGACGAATTGCCTCATCGTAGTCCCGCGTCGCGCGATCATATTCATTCTTTTTCAAGTAAGCTCCAGCACGGTTGGCGAAGGCTTCGCCGTAGTTGAATTTGAGCTTGATTGCCTCATCGAAAGCTTTGATCGCAAGATCGTATTCGCCCTTCTTCAAGTAAGCCACGCCGCGGTTGTTGAATGGCTTGGTGTAAGTTGGATCGAGCTTGATCGATTGATCAAAATCCTGGATGGCGCGGTCGTAATCCCGCTTTGCGGCATAGGCATTGCCACGATTGTTATAGGCGATAGCCAAGGTAGTCGTCGTCGCGCCTTGGCGCGCGATGAGCGCCGTGCAACCATCAATGCGAGCTTCAAACGGCGTGTGATCCAGGCCGTTGCATAACTCAATATTCCCGAGATAGTTATCCTTTGGCTTCGGGTTCTGCGCCGCCGCAGGCGACCCGAGCAACAGCAAGATGAGAATCGGCGCTACGCCGTTGATGGTGCCGGCCTTTGCACGAATTTCCATATCAGGCTTCCCGATCTTGGGAATGTGCGGTCGCTGATTTCTGCAAGTCGCCGCCCTGCGCCGGATGGCTGCTTGCACTGACGACGGATCGCGATGAACCTAGCACCCTCGACAGATGTTGAGATTGAACTTGTGATCAGCCTTTTGCTCGGGTTGCTGCGCCGTGGGTGCACCTTGCCGTTTCATAAGCTTACTCTTGCCCTCTTCAATAAGAGTGGCAAATTTGACCGTCCCATCATCCGATATTTCGATGCGCGGCGTGGTTCCTCGAATCCCCATCGTTGCCACCGGGGTGTCGACCCTCATGTCGCCGGTCTTCGCTATGTTGCCGGCGACAAAGGTGAATGTTCCCTTCGTCAGGCTGAGGAAGCTCGAATTTGACTTCCCGTTTGGGTCGTACACGAATTCGGTCAAGGTCATGTGGGCGTTGCTCGATAGATTGAACGAGGTACCATCGGTAAAGTTGATCCCGACCCGGCCATCGGCGCCGGTCTGGACCACGTCGCCCAAATAGACGAGATCACCAATCTTCGTCTGACCGGCTTGACCGGCGACATTTGCCTGAATGACCACAGCACCCGCATGTTCGATTGTGATCGAACCCGCGGCGGTCACAACTTTCCCAATCGGCTTTGGTGCGGAATCCTGAACGGCGGATCGGCCAGAATCGCTTTGCGCCTGTCCTCGACAAGGCAAAAGACTGGCTAGCGCGAAAACGAAACCTGCCACCAATACGCTAATCGTATGTGTGCGCATGATCCTCTCCTTCTCGCGAAGATATTGTCGTGCGGCAGGCCGATGGTTGCTGACCGCCGAGCAAGACCGCAATAACCCAGACTGAGTACCTCTTCTGGAGACCGGCGTGCCGCCATTAAGACGTAGACAACTCGGGCTCAGACAATAGTATAATATCGTGAGGGCGGATATCGCGGCAAAACGACAGCAGTCCTGCCATGTCGACGTCGCGCTTAACGCGTCTCCTTTCTGTTGGAATTGGAATTGGATCAGGTCGTTTCGGCGGGCCAGCCTAGAGTTGCAAGCACCAAGACATTTTGACCTCGTGGCGCTGGGCAAGCCAAAGCAAGAAAACTTCGGCACTACTCTCGGCACTACTCCAGGCCTGAGCTACTCAGCAGGCGAGGTCGAAGCCAATGTTGCGTCCGGCGTGGAGTTCGGGGGCGCGTGCATGGCTGCTGTGGGCAAGCTTCCCCAAGTGATTGGCAACATTCAGACGGCGATCGGTTGCGGCACCATCAGGCGTGCGAGCGGCATTGCCGTTCAAGTCATGGTTGGCGATCCTGTTTGCCAGGGTGACGTCATCGAGACCGCAGCCGACGGGCGGATCGAAATCCGCTTCATCGACGGCACCGTGTTCAACCTGTCCCGCGACGCGCGCATGGTGCTGAGCGAATTCGCGCGGGACTCCAACGGCATCTTGCAGTCGGCCCTGTTCGCAGTAACCAGAGGCACCTTCGCTTTCACTGCCGGCCGGTTGGCAAAGACCGGCTCCCTGACGGTGGACACGCCTGTTGGCAGCATTCGCAGCCGGGCCCAGGGCGCCGGTATCGGCATCCTATCATTTGCGGCACTGATCTTTTCATTCATGAAGGAGGCCCAGGCCGCGGACCCGAATGTCACATTCTTGGATGACGACACCGTCACATACAAAGACCTCGAGCACGGCGTATTCGAGCTCATAACCAAGGAGGCGATCCCGCGACACATCATTGTTGAGGATCCCGGCGAGACGATTGTCTTGAGCAGACGAGGGTCCTCGGTCAGCGTGAGCGAGGTCGCGAATTCTCCTACTCGAATGCAGGAGTTGCAGGCGGCCCAACAGGACGTGCTCGCCAACTTTGCGAAAGGGCTGGGGCCAACCGGGTCCAGCACACCTCCTTTCGTCAATCCGCAGCAGTTGCTGCAGCCTATCAATTTTATTCAGACTGACCCCACCCACCCGCAAAATTCGCTCTTTTCGTTAGAGCCGGCGGTCTTCGCGGCACCTGAGGTCTTGATCATACGTCCAACGCTAGCGATCACCAGCATCGGCGGACAAATCAACGTTGCCGAAGACGACATCATCAATGCCGCCAAAGCTGACGCCGGGGTTGAGATTACGGGCGCAACGTCGGGTGTGGAGGACGGGCAGATCGTCAAGGTCTCCATCATCGATGGTTCTAACCACGTCGCTTACAGCGGTACGGCCACAGTCAACGGCGGCAGCTGGTCAATTGCCCTCAGCCCGGCGGAGGCCAAGGCGCTGGCTGACGGGATCTACACGCTGACAGCGGAGGTGTCGAATGCGACCGGCCATTCGGCGGATGCCTCGCAGCCGATCAGGGTGGACGAAACCCCGCCGACGATCGCAATCGATCCCGTTGCGAGGAACAATGTCGTCAACGCCGATACGGCGAGCGCCGGGTTCGTCATCGTCGGCACGACGTCGGACGCAGAGAATGGCCAGCCGGTGACGGTCAGGATCGTTGACGGCTCCGGCCACGTCGTCGACACATTCGTCACCACGCTGACGAACAACACCTGGTCAATCAGCGTCACCTCGACCGAAGCCAGGCTGCTGCATGACGGCAGCTATACGGTGACGGCGGACGTCTCGGATTCGGCCGGCAATACGGCGCTAGAAGCAACTCAAGCGATCACGGTCGACGAGACGCTGCCGGCGGTGACCTGGTTGCCGCCGGCTGAGAGCGGCATTGAGGGCGCGGCGATCGCACTGGGCACGATCACGGCGATCGCGAACAGCCTGCCGGGCCACAGCAACAGTGTGCAGTCGCTTGTGGTGAGCAGTATCCCGGTTGGAGCGGTACTTACCGACGGTACGAATAGCTTCGTGGCGGCGAGCGGCAGCACCTCGGTCGATGTGAAGAGCTGGACTCTCTCAAGCCTGGAGATCACCCCGCCGAACGACACCAATTTCACTCTGAGCGTCACGGCGACCGACCAGGATGCCAACACGGCGAGTACAAGCGAGTTGGTGACGGCCGCCCCCCTGGCGCCCACCCTTAATCCCGTCGCCGCGCAGGGCAATGAGAACACGGCGATTGCTCTGGACCTTGGCGCGACGGCCCGGAGCCTGTTGGGCGCCAACGGCGACGCGTCACCCAACAGCCTCGCCGCGCTTCTCGTGAGCGACATCCCGGTGGGCGCCACGCTGAGTGACGGCACCGGCTTGCCCGGCCATAGCTTTACGGCGACCGCAGGTAACACCGTGCAGGACGTGGCCAGCTGGAACCTGTCGAGCCTGACGATTACGCCCCCGACGGAATTCGAAGGAAGCTTCACGCTGACGATTGCGGCGACCGAGCGCGATTCCGAAGGCGACCTCAGCGCGACAACGACGGCAACCACGGTCGTGACGGTCGCCCCGGTTGCCGAACCGCCGACGGCAACCGGGCCACCGACGCTGACGCTCAACGAGGACGCCACTGGCGTGGCGGTTGCCGGGGTAAGCGTTGGGCCGCTGGCGGAGGACACCGACGATACGGTGAGCGCGACGCTGACGGTATCGCATGGGACGCTGCATGTCTCCGGCACGAGCGGCGTGACGGTGAGCGGCGACGACAGTGCGGCACTGACACTGTCGGGCAACGCGGCAGCCGTGAACACGCTGCTGGCCGGACTGACCTATACGCCGACCACGGAGTACGAAGGCTCCGACACGCTTGTGCTGTCGGTGACGTCGAGCGACGGCGCGAGCACCTACCCGGCGCCAGCCAAAGCCTCGACCGCGATCGAGATCCGCGACGAGGATGATGACGGCGATTCGGCAAGGGTATTGCTGACCGTCGCACCCGGGACATCGGCGCTGAACCCCGTGGCGGGCGCCACAGAGACCGTGAACGGCTCCGGATCTCTGACGGGGACGGCGAGCGCGCTCTCGGCCAGTCAGACTTTCACGAGTTCGCCGGCTACGGGCGCGGCCGGTAACGGCACCTCCCCGATGACGGCGACCGGTGTGTGGGCCTACGCGCCCGACAACAACAGCGTGGTAAACCCGCTCAATACCGGCGGCACGCTGGCCAACATGATCATCGCTGGACTTGGTGCGGACCTGCTCAAAGGCGGCAACGGGAGCGACACTGCCGTTCATTCGCCCGTAGCTGTTACCGATGCGGCCCAGTTCGACACCATCACGGATTTCGTATCGGGGTCCGACAAGATCGATCTGACGGCTTTT
The DNA here is from genome assembly GCF_900099825.1 of Bradyrhizobium ottawaense. Classification (NCBI taxonomy): domain Bacteria; kingdom Pseudomonadati; phylum Pseudomonadota; class Alphaproteobacteria; order Hyphomicrobiales; family Nitrobacteraceae; genus Bradyrhizobium; species Bradyrhizobium ottawaense. Next base: position 5,317,949 of record NZ_LT629693.1, read on the forward strand.
GGCTCACTCGCCTCCGCCATCCTGGCTTTGACCTCCGCAAGCACGTCCGTGCCGGCGCACACCATCGCCTGGCTCTCCGACAGCAAGGCGAACCAAGCGCTTGTGTATGTCAATCCGACCGACCATACGCTCAGCATTGGCGATTCCGGCCTGGTGGCAATTCATTTGCCGGGTGTGGCGGATGTGCACTTGTCGGATTTCGTGCTCACGACGACGACAGCGACGATCGTGGCCCCAGCCAGCGACCCGATCGATCACGCCGCCACACCCCAAGACGACGCGACGATCGTTGCAACGACCACCGCCGCCGATGCGTCCGACACGAAGGTCAGTAACGACGCGCTCTTCGCCGACGGGGATGGGACGGCGCAAACAACCAGAATCCACCACAGCTTCGATACCATCAGGGACAATATTGACGCGATCGACGATGCCAAATCTGCCGGCTTCGCCGTAGGCTGGATGCCCCCGACTGAAAACAGCGTCGACGGCCCGGCGATAGCTCAGCCCAGCGGACTATCAATCCAACTGACACACGTTGCTATGGTGGCACTGATGCAACCGAGCTTCGCGTTTGACCAGAAGCCGGTATTCGACAATGCCAAACCGATGGCGATCGACCAGGGAGCCGCGATGGCACCAGCAAGCGGTGACTATGGCGCTGCAAAGCCCAACGATATTCCGGCGTCGACCGACCCTCACGAAGACGCCGCCGTGACTCACGGATTACTGGCGATTTCAAAGGGCGCAGAAAGTCCTGATACGCCCGGGGACTCCTTTCATTTCAAGAACGATATTTCCAGTCCGAAGGGTTCAGGTCTGATTGGCGTTGCAGAGCTCGGCCAAATCCCAGCGTCGATTGTGCATCACGAAGACGGTGCTGTAACTCAGCTATCGCCGGCGATTTCAGTCGGAGCGCCGGCGATAGAGCTGCCCTCGCCGGGGCAACATCCGGATCACCATCTCGTTCCAGACCATGCGCCACGCGCTTTCGTTGCCCATCTGCCGCACGATCTGATCGTATAACGCCATGAGTCGCGGCGGGAGTCTGCTATGGATCTGTTGGCCGCTTTTGCGATAAAGCCGCCGAATCTACGATCGAGGGGAGAGACCGTAGTCAGATCGAATGCGGAGCGGTAGTTTGCGGACTGCTGGATTAGGGCAACGAGTAACGGAGCGAGGCGTCTCTGGTGCGATGGCCCAAAGGGCGGCGAAATGAAAACCTGATACGCCTCTCAGGTCGTTTCTGGTGCGAAACTGGTGCGGTTCATCTGGAGGCCGATTACCCGAGGTTCCGTGTTTAAGAATTCCGCTTCCGGCTCAACGCGGACAATCCTTGGTTCATCGAGGTCGGCCCTGGGCCCAAAAGCAGACATCAAGTGCGGATGATGCGCGTGCACTTTGAATGCGAAGCCGGCGTTCGCTTTGGCGGTACTTCCAATGCGACGCACAACCCCGCTGGCCGGTATCGAGGACGTCAGTCTCAAACGCGGACGGCAAGCCCCGTCGGCTAAGCGGGCCGCGGAGGCAGCGAGGTCATCGCTTCCAGTTGCGCTGTTCGCGTTGCTAACACAGCGAGCAAGCTCTTGTGCAGGCGATCCTCGGGTTCGAAATTTTGCGCGAGCCTTCGGACGGTCTCGACAAATCGCAAGCGATACGTCGCTGCCCTGTCGACGTCTCCGTACTTCGCGAAGATCTCGGCGGCCGTGCGGTACACCCGCCAGGAAGCGATCGGGAAGTCAGCATTGTCGACGATCTCCAGCGCGCGGGACAGGTGCAACTGGGCCTCCGCTGAATCACCTAAGCCAAGCGCCGTACGTGCGAGCAGTCCGTGGGCCTGGGCCAGGTGATTGAGATCTGGAGCCGATGCCACATAGTCGTGGAGCTGGCGTGCACAGCTCTGAGCCTGCGCAAAGTCGTCAACCTGCAAGTAATATTCGCCAAGGCAATGATACACCTGCGTCGCGGCGGTAAATTCGATGTCGATGCCTTCTTCATGCCTGCGGCGCTCAATATCGTCAAATTGCCTGCGAGCTCCCGACGGATCGTTCAGGCCGACATAGGCCTTCGCAAGGACGGCCCGCTTGTGGAAATACGTCGACTGATCGCCGACCAGCAGACTATCGTCGACGCTTTCGCAGAGTTCCCGGGCTCCATCAAAATCCATCGCTTCGACGTGCAACCACGCAAGCGTCAGCCGGCACAATGCGCTGCTGGGGCCGTTCGCGTTCCTGACGGCCAGTTCGAGGCCGGCCGTGATTTCACGTCGCAATTCGCGCCATTCGCCCAGATGAATGAGCGCGATTGATTCAAGAACGTTGAACAGAACAAAAGTGTAAACGTCGCCAGCCAGACGCGCCAATCGCTTTCCTTCCGTGCCGGCGCGGCGGCAATCCTGGTACCGCGACCTCCAGCAATCAACGATACCGGATATTCCATTGCGTCTGATCAGGATGCCATAGTTCGTGGCACTCGCACTCAGCTCGATCGCCCTGTCGCAGAGCGTGGCGTCCTGTTTGCGCCAGCCGTTGAGGAACAGGTTGACGCTCGCGCTGCTGCCCTGGACCAGGGCCTTGAACGTGTCGTCTGCAAGCGCCTGACTTCGCGACAGTACGTCTTCAGCGGCCTCAAGGCAGGCGTGGCGATCCACGCGCAAGCAGAGACTGCTCACAGCCGTGAGGCCGTTGAGCTGTTGCTTGATCTCGCCCGCCTGTTCGGCGCAGGCAATCATGTCTCGCAGATCACGGATGGAGCCGACGAGGTCGCCGCACGAGCGAAGAGCCCAGCTTCGCTGCCGCAGAAGAGCGACGCGGGCTGAGAATTCGTCGGCAGCATCGAAACGATCAAGTATGCCAAGCGCGCGGGTGAGATAGCTTGCGGCCTCCGCATGGCCGAGGCGTTTCGTCGAGCTCTCTGCCGCTTCCCGGAGGTAGCGCAACGCGCTCGGAAATTCGCGACCCTGCTCAAAGTGAAGTGCGAGCACGGGCGCTATTTCAGGGGAGCGGCCGGCATGGGCCTCCTCCAGCCTCTTGCCCAAGCGCTTGTGCGTTTGTGCGCGGTGTCCTGGCGGCAGATTCTGGTAAATGATATTCTGATAGAGAATGTGACGGAAAGCGTAGGAGCCCGAATATGTTCCATCGGGCCACTCGGAAACCCCCGAACGAACGAGGACATGATCCTTCCGGACCAAGGCTTCGATGTCCCTTTCAACGTCGATCGCATCATCGGACAGGCCGGCTGCAACGAGAGCCGCGGAAAAATCTTCGCCGGCAACGCTGGCGACATCGAGCAGACGTCGTTCGTTGTCGGTGAGGCGGTCGAGCTCATGGCCGATCATGTTCAAGAGGCTGTCCGGAATGCGATCTTGAGCAAATGCCGCCTGCGAAGACAGGCGCCATCGGCCGTCCGTTTCGACGATCGACTCCTGGTCGATGAGGTGTTTGAGCAGCGAGGCAACGAACAGAGGGTGCCCCAGCGTCCGCTCGAATACCGGCTTTGACAGGCTCGAGGCCAATTCCGCGTCGTCGAAGCGCAATGCGAGATAGCGCTCGACCTCCGAGTGCGACAATCGATCGAGGCGCAATTCGCTGCAACATCCATGAATCTCGAGATCACGATGCAGGCGACGGATCGGATGCCCGTCCACGGCGCTGTCGGCTGGACGATAGGAGCAAAGGGCCAGCACGCGCGCGTTGCCGTTCCCGCGCGCGAAGCGAGACACCACGTCAAGCGTCGCGAAGTCGCTCCAATGCAGATCTTCGAGAACGAGGACCCACGGGCGGCCGGCGCTCAGCGCTTCCAGAAGATCGCAAAACTCCCGCAGCATCCGCTCGCGCGTCGCACCGAACACTTCATCCTGGAAAGCCGCGCGTTCCGATGCGTCGATGACACCTGGCAATTGCAATATCCAGGTGGGCGCGTGCGCGCGAACGGCCGAAATCAGTTCCGGGCCGTTCGCCCGATAACGGTTCACCAGCGCATCGATGAGTGGCAGGAAGACTTCGTCCGTTCCAAACCGTTCGGTGCAGCGCCCATAGAGCAGGTCGAAGCCCTGTTCCGTCAATCGCTCGATCGCCTTGGCGATGAAGGCCGTCTTGCCGATCCCGGCTTCTCCCGTGACAAAGGCCATTTGCCGTTGACCGGACAATGCGTGCCGCGTCATCCGGTCGATCGTCTCGAAGGGGGCTGTCCGGCCGACCACCAGGCTGGATATCTCGACCTTCGGAGGTGCGACCGCGCTCTCGACCTCCCTGGCTGCTTCGCGCACCGTGCCGATAAAGCGCACGCCTTTGCGCGGCAAGGTCTTGATTAGTCGCTGCGCCTCGCCGGAATCGCCTATTCCCGTGCGAGCTGCGTTGATGCGGGTGGTAAGCGCTGACTCCGAGACGATGCGACCGCCCCAAATTGCACCGATCAGATCGTCCTTGGTCACCACCCGGGCTCGGTGGCGGATCAGATACTCGAGGAGGTCGAAAACCTGAGGCTGCAACGGAATCGGAGATCCGTCACGGCGCAATTCCCGCTGGTCGGTGTCGAGGACGAAATCGTCAAATAAATACAGCAAAACAATGCCTTCGCAGGAGCGGCGAGGTGGATATTCAACCGGCTCGCGGGCCCGAAATCAAGGACACCCTTCAAAAATCAAGGAAACGATAAGGACAAGTTAAGCTCGCGTTAAAGCGCGGCCCGACGCCCCGTTCGATACTTCCAGCGGCATCCCGTCACTCACATAAGGTGTTCGTGTCATGCGCATGGAAGAAAAGGCACGGCGCCTCACTCGCGTGTTCTATGGGTTGTTGTTTCACAAGATGTTTCAGTCGATCGCGGCATCCTTCGTACCATTGTTTGACAGCAGAGCTTCAACCAGGAGTGATGCGTCATTTTCAGCGAATTCGGTTGTCGCCTCCGAGAGTTCTTCTCGAAAGGAAGGCTCGTTTGGGCGCCTCCTTCAAGCGCTGCACTATTCGCGACGGCTGCAGGCAGAGCGCACCCTTCGACAGTATCGTCGCCTGATCGACAATAGGTGGCACCAGTTTGACTCTCGATCAGATGTTGGAGGAGGTGACAATGTCGCTCTGTGAAAAGTCGTCCGAACGCAAACTTCAGATTGCGGCACCGGGCGAGAATAGGCTGCTGGTAACGATCGCCATCTGCTTTGTCATTCTGCACATCCTTGCGGCCACGATATTGACCTCCGCCCGCCAGAGCGACGCCAGGGTAGCGGCCGAGCCGCCCAGACTGTCGTCCGGGGACTAATCGCCAAGCCGTTATTCGGGGATCTTATCCACCGGGAGGGTTCGCTCATGGGCGACATTGCGTCGTTCTGCCTGCTCAGTATCGCCGTGTTTTGCGGCGCCTTCGTCTCGGGCCTCGCGGGCTTCGCCTTTTCGGCGGTGGCCGGCGCGATTCTCCTTCACGTTCTCCCACCACTGGAGGCGGTCCCGCTGATGATGGCCTGCAGCATCACCGTGCAGGCCGCGAATCTTTGGGCGTTGAGAAAAAGTATCCGCTGGAAGCAGAGCTCGGTATTGGTCGTGGGCGGATTGCTTGGCGTTCCGATCGCCGTCTGGTTGCTGCAAGCTGCAGACGCGCGGATCTTCAGAGAGAGCTTTGGTCTCGCCATCGCCTGTTATGCAGCCTACACGTTATTCCGGCCGGTGCTTTCTCGTCGCCTGCAGATGAATGTGGGGCGCAATGTATTAATCGGCTTCGGCGGCGGCTTTGTCGGCGGGTTGACGGCAATGCCGGGTGCAATACCGACCATATGGTGTGACATCCACGGCGTGCCAAAAACTGAGCAGCGCGGGCTGGTTCAGCCTTTCATTGCTGCCATGCAGATTTTCGCGCTCGTGCTGATGCTGTTGCAAAATGATTTGTCTTCGAAGGTCTTGGTTGAGTTCGTCGCCAGTATTCCGGCACTGTTTGCCGGCGCGGCGCTAGGGATTTTCGCTTTCCGCTGTGTCAATGAAGCGTCGTTCCGGCGGATCATCCTCACCATGTTGCTATTTTCTGGATTGCTGCTGGTCTTGTAGTTACGCCAGTCGCGCCTCTGGTTACAATGGCAGCCATTCGAGTACGTGCGGGCTCGCTTTACGTCGGCATCGGGGTCAAACGGTGACCCGCTTTGATAGGGGCTTCAGCGAACGCCGAGGTGGTGGCCAGTAAGAGATGCCGCTGCGATCACGCAACGCGCGAGCCGGTGCAACTTCAATTGTGGGCTAAGGATTTTGCCTGCGATCGCGCCGAAGAGCCCATTGTCGGGCAGGGCCATGGGCGTTACCAATAGCGCGATGATGGAATAGTGCCGCTGATTTGCCCGACGTGTCAAAATGTTTGTGCTGGATCGCTCAAAACATCGATGCCAGCGACCACCGGCTACTTTGCATGGGGTTGTTTTCGATATTTTGGTTGGGGGCGGCACTGCTGCCGGGAAGCATGGCTTGCCGAGCCGTAGCTCGCGGGCAGCGCCCGCCTACGCCCAAGAGGGCTTCGGCGCGGCAGCCTTCACTCGCTTCGCGAGCGAAGGAGGGTGGCTTGCCTAGCCGTAGGTAGCTCGCGGCAGCGCCCGCCTACGCCCAAGAGGGCTTCGGCGCGGCAGCCTTCACTCGCTTCGCGAGCGAAGGCTGGTGGGCCCGGCAGGACTCGAACCTGCAACCAGACCGTTATGAGCGGCCGGCTCTAACCATTGAGCTACAGGCCCCGCCGCAAGCGGCCGCGGGGGAGCGGCCGGCAACGGTGCCGGCATCGTTTACAGGCCGGATGGCGATCCGGCAATGCCGGGCTTAATCGACCGAAACCCCGGCGAATTCCACCACCTTGCGCCATTTTTCCGTCTCGTCGGCGACCAGTTTGCCGAACTCGGCGGGGGTCATCGGCTTCGGGATGCCACCGACCTCGGCGAGCCGGGCTACCAGCTTCGGGTCCTTCAGCGCCTCGGCGATCGCCTTGTTGAGGACGCCGATGATCTCGGGTGGCGTGTCCTTGGGCGCCGAGATGCCGTAGAAGCCGACCGATTCGAATCCGGGCACGGTCTCGGCGATGGCGGGCACGTCCGGTACGCTGGGCCAGCGCTTCGGCGAGGTGACGCCGAGCGCGCGCACCGAACCGCCTTTGGCCTGTTCCAGCGCCGAGGGCAGGTTGTCGAAGATCAACTGCACCTTGTTGGAGATGATGTCGGGAAAGGCGATCGCAGATCCCCGATAGGGCACATGCACCATGTCGCACTTGGTCATCGCCTTGAACAGCTCCGCCGACATGTGCACCGAGGTGCCGTTGCCCGACGACGCGTAGGAGATCTTGCCGGGGTTCGACTTGCAATAGTCGATGAACTCCTGAACGGTTTTCACCGGCATCGCGTTCGACACCACGAGCATGTTGGTGAGCTGCATGATGCTCGCCACCGGCGTGGTGTCGCGGATGAAGTCATACGGCAGCTTCTTGTACAGCGAGGTCGAGATCGCGTTGTTGGGAGCGACGAACAGCAGCGTGTAGCCGTCCGGCGGCGAGTTGATCGCCGCGGCGGCGGCGATGTTGCCGCCGGAGCCGGCGCGGTTCTCGACCACGAACTGCTGGCCGAAATGGTCCGACAGCCACTGGCTCATGATGCGCGCCACGATATCGACCGGGCCGCCGGCGGCGAAACCGATCAGCCATTTCACCGGGCGGTCGGGGTAGCCGGCGGCGGAGGCGGGCGTTGTACCGGCCGAGAGGCCGCCAATGAGAGTTAAAATGCAAACCAGCAATGCTTTGCGCAAATATTCGATCATTAGGCTTCCCGTCATTTTCTTGTTACGCTTGCGGACATGCTTCCATAAATCCCCGCGCTTGCCTACAACCTCGGCTGCGGTCATTCAGCACGCAACGCTTGAGGCCAACCATGAAACTCGCTCATATTGCCTGGGCCGGCATGCTTCTGCTGGCAAGCGGCGCAGCGGCACAAGATGGAGACAAGGCCATTACCAAGACCACGATCAGTTTGGGAACGGCGACGCCCGGCGGCGGTTTCCCGCTCTATGGCAACGCCTTTGCCGAAGTCATGAACGCCGCCGATCCGACACTGTCGATCGAGCCGCGCAACACCAAAGGCTCCAACGAGAACATTCCGCTGCTCGAATCGGGCCAGCTCGATATCGGGCTGGTGGCGGGCGAGCCTTCCTACGAAGCCTTCATGGGCATCGGGCGGCCGGCCACCAAACTGAAAATTCTCACCGCGATGTATTCCAGCCCCGGCATGTTCGTGGTGCGCGCCGACAGCCCCTTCAAAACCATCCGTGACCTCGTCGGCCAACCGGTCGCGTTCGGCGCCAAGGGTTCGGGCTTGCCGATCCTGTCGCGCTATATGCTCGACGGCATCGGGTTGAAGCAGGATGAGGATTTCAAGTCGATCTATCTCGACCGCGCCGGCGATGGCCCTGCAATGGTGCAGGACGGCCGCGCCGCCGCGCTGTGGGGCGCCGGCATCGGCTGGCCCGGGTTTGAGGCGATGGCGAAAGCGCCCGGCGGCGCGCGATTCATCGTGCCGGACGCCGGCGAGATCGCGCGCATCCGCGCCAAACACACGTTTCTCAAGCCGTTGACTGTTCCCGCGAACAGCTACCCGAACCAAACCGCCGCGATCGATTCCTTGGGTTCGTGGAGCTTCATCCTGGTGCGCGAAAACCTGCCGGATGACACAGCCTACCAGCTGGCCAAGACGCTGCACGGGATCGAAGCCGCGCTGTGCAGGAAGCTGCCGCAGGCCTGCGAGACCACGGCCGCGAACACCGTCGCCGCCGCGCCGAACGTCGGACTGATCCATCCCGGCGTAATCAAGTATTTGAGAGAGATCGGGGTGGCGAAATAGGGCGAATAGCGAATGGCGAGTAGCGAATGGATTGCTCCACTCGCTATTCGCCACTTACCATTCGCGCACTTATTTTTTCGCCATCGCGCAGGCCGGATCGATTGGGCCGAACGCTTCCTCGCCCGAGATCTTGGCGAGGATCCTGTAGTAGTCCCATGGATATTTGGACTCTTCCGGCGTCTTGACCTGCACCAGCATCAGGTCGTGGACCATCAGATTGTCCTCGCGCAGCTTGCCGTTGCGGGAAAAGAAATCCTCGATCGGCTTTTCGCGCATCTTGGCCGCCACCTTGAGCGGTTCGTCGGTGCCGGCGTCCTTGACGGCGTTAAGGTAGGTCGTCACGGAAGAATAGACGCCGGCCTGCCACATCGTCGGCATCCGGTTCATCTTGGCGAAGTAGCGCTTCGACCATTCGCGGGTCTTGTCGTCCATGTCCCAATAGAACGACGTGGTCAGCAATAGGCCCTGCGCAGCCGGCAGCCCGAGCGAATGAATGTCGGTGATCAGCGCCAGCAGCGCGGCCATTTGCTGCCCACCCTTGAACACGCCGAATTCGGAGCCGGTCTTGATCTCGTTCATGTTGTTTGGCGGGCCGGCGGCGATGCCGATGATCTTGGCCTTGGAAGCCTGCGCCTGCAGCACGAAGGACGACAGGTCAGGGGTGGCGAGCGGCGGCTTCACCGAGCCCAGCACCTTGCCGCCATTGGCGGTGATCACGGTCGAGGCGTCGCGCTCGAGCGAATGACCGAACGCATAATCGTCGGTGATGAAGAACCAGCTGTCGCCGCCGCGCTTCACCACGGCCTGCGCGGTGCCGACCGCGAGCGCGCGGGTGTCGAACACCCACTGCATCGCGTAAGGTGAACAGTACTTGCCGTGGAAGTCCGCGGTGCCGGTGGAGTGGGTGATGAACAGCTTCTTCTTTTCGTTGGCAACGTTCTGCACGGCAAGGCCGACCGCCGACACCGGCACGTCCACGATCAGGTCGACCTGATCGACGTCGTACCAGCGCCGTGCAATGGCGCCGCCGATATCCGGCTTCAACTGATGGTCGCCGACGATCACGCTGATCGGCTTGCCCAACACCCTGCCGCCGAAATCGTCGACCGCCATTTGCGCCGCCGTCACCGAGCCCTGGCCGGTCGGCGTCGATGCCGGGCCGTTCATGTCGGTGAGCACGCCGATCTTGACCAGATCGTCCGAAACTTGCGCGAAGGCCGCCGTCGATGCCAGCATCGCGACCGCAAGCGCACCAAGCCTTGATAGATTCCTGGAGTGGTTCCCGGCGAACATCCTGTCTTCTCCCTGAGCACGGCACATTGGCCGCGAGTACTTGTTTCGGCGGCTCAAAAGGCGCCGATTGGTCCCATTTGCAACTATTCGAAAGCCCGCGTCAACTTGGCCGGATGTATGAGACGGCGGCGGCCGGGTGCCCGGTTCTATTTATTTCCGGTTCGATTCAGGGCATAGGCGGGCGATGACCCCGAACCAGCGCCTGCCAGCTTCGCTTACTCCGCTCGATGCGGCGCTGACTGCGTTGCTGGACGGGCTCGGACCGGTGCCGCCGATCGAGCTTTCGCCCCATGAAGCGCTGCGCTGCATTGCGGCCGAAATGCCGCCGATCGCCGCGCACCCGCCGCACGACATTGCGGCCACCGACGGCTTTGCATTGCGCGCCCGCGATCTCGTCGGCGCGTCCTCCTATTCGCCGGTGCCATTGGCCGCGGTGCCGGTCTGGGTCGAGGCCGGCGAGGCCATCCCTGGCGGTTGCGACTGCGTGCTGGATTCCGATTCCGTCGATGTCTCGGGGCCGATCCCACAGGTGGTGGCGGAAGCGATTCCGGGGCAGGGGGTGCGTCGCGCCGGCGAAGATATTGCCGCGGGAAGCCATGTCGTCGAGGCCGGGCGCCGCGTCGTCGTGCGTGACCTGCTGGTGGCCCGCGCCGCGGGGATCGAGCGGCTAATGGTACGGCGTCCGCGCGTCCACATCGTCAATGTGCCCGGCGGTACGGTGACGGCCGATTGGATTACCGAAAGCGCGCGGACCGCGGGCGCCGACGTTGTGACTCTCACAGCGACGGCGCGCGATGCCGGATCGATCGCTGCTATGATCGACACCAGCGCCTGCGACTTGCTGCTCGTTGTCGGCGGCTCCGGCGTCGGCAGCGCCGACGCGACCGTGACGGCGTTGGCCGGGCGTGGCGAGGTGTTCGCGCATGGCATCGCGCTGCAGCCCGGCCGCACCTCGGCGGTCGGCCGCATCGATACCACGCCGGTGGTCGTGCTGCCGGGCGCGCCGGATCAGGCGTTCGCGGCGTGGTGGACGCTGGCGATGCCCGCGCTCGATCGCCTGTCAGGCCGCCGGCCGCGCAAGACACTGAATCTGCCGCTGGCGCGCAAGATCGCCTCCGGCGTCGGCATCGCCGAGATCGTGCTGCTCGAACGCGAGCAGGGCGCCTGGCTCACGCTGGCGGCCGGCGAATTGTCGCTCGATGCGATCGCCCGTGCTGAAGCCTGGCTCGTGGTACCCAGCGGCTCGGAGGGCTTTGCGGCGGGCGCTGATGTCGATGCCTATATGTTGCGGGAGTGATAGGAACTTTCGCATGAGCAAGACGCCGTTGACGAAAAATCCCGCGAAAAATCCTGACAGTGCCGATCAGGACCAGTTCCTGACCATTCTGTCGCGTGAAGAAGCGCTGGCGCGGTTCGAAGCCGCGCTGTTTCCGCGCGCCGTGCCGCATGAGAGCCGGCTGCTTGCGGAAGCGCTTGGCTGTGCGCTCGCCGAAGACGTGGTGGCACCGATCGACGTGCCGCCGTTCGATCGTTCCAATGTCGACGGCTTTGCGGTGCGTTCCGCCGATCTGGCGTCGGCCGGAGAGGCCTCGCCGGTGCGGATGATGCTGAACGACGAGGTCATCGCCTGCGGCGTTGCGCCAATGCGACCGGTGCTGTCGGGGACGGCGACTTCCATTGCCACCGGCGGCCCGGTGCCGCGCGGGGCCGATGCCGTCGTGATGGTCGAACACACCCAGCCGGCGGGTGCCCGCGCCATCGAGATCCGCCGCGCGGCCTCGCCCGGGCAGTTCGTGTCCTATGCCGGCTCCGACATCGCACGCGGCGAGGCGCTGCTGCGCGCCGGCACGATCATAGGCTCGCGCGAGATCGGCATGCTGGCCGCCTGCGGGATCGCGCAGGTCGCCGTCGCGCGCCGGCCGCGTGTCGCCATCCTCTCCACCGGCGACGAACTGGTGCAGCCCGGCCATCCCTTGAGACCGGCCGCGATCTACGACACCAATGGCGCGATCGTCACGGCCGCGATCACCGAGAACGGCGGCGAGGCCGAGTTTCTCGGCGCGATCGCCGATGACGAAGCGCTGCTCGAAGCCGCGATGCGCAAGGCGCTCGATGCCTGCGACATGCTGGTGCTCTCGGGTGGTACTTCGAAAGGCGCGGGTGATGTCTCCCATCGCATCATCGGCCGGCTTGGCCAACCCGGCATCATCGCGCATGGCGTCGCGCTGAAGCCCGGCAAGCCACTGTGTCTCGCGGTCTGCGACGGCAAGCCGGTGATTATCCTGCCGGGATTTCCGACCTCGGCGATGTTTACCTTTCACGACATGATCGTGCCGGTGCTGCGGCGGATGGCGGGCCTGCCGCCGCGTTCCGATGCCAAGGTCAGCGCCAAAATCCCGGTGCGGATCGCGTCCGAACTCGGCCGCGCCGAATTCGTCATGGTGTCGCTGGTCGAGGGCGCCGACGGGCTGATCGCCTATCCCACCGGCAAGGGCTCCGGCGCCATCACGTCGTTTGCGCAGGCCGATGGCTTCCTGCGCATCGATGCGCTGGCCGAGCAGTTGCCGGCAGGCGCGCAGGCCGAGGTGACACTGTTCACGCCGCATGTGCGGGTGCCGGATCTGGTGATTGTCGGCAGCCACTGCACCGGGCTCGATCTCGTGACGGCGCCTTTGGCGCGTGCCGGGCTCGTCGTGCGTTCGATCTCAGTCGGCAGTCTCGGGGGCCTCGCGGCGGCCAAGCGCGGTGAATGCGATTTCGCGCCGATCCATCTGTTCGACGAGAACACCGAAACCTACAACACGCCGTATCTCGCGGACGGGCTTGAACTCGTCTCCGGCTGGCGGCGGATGCAGGGCATCGTGTTCCGCCAGGGCGACCGGCGATTTGAAGGCTTGAGCGCGGAGGACGCGGTGCGCGCCGCACTCGCGGATCCCGCCTGCATCATGGTGAACCGCAACCAGGGCGCCGGCACGCGCATCCTGATCGACCGCCTGCTCGGCGGTGCGACGCCCGACGGCTACTGGAATCAGCCGCGCTCGCATAATGCGGTGGCGGCTGCCGTGGCGCAGCACCGCGCCGACTGGGGCATGACCATTGCGCCGGTGGCGCATGCGTCAAACCTGGGTTTCATTCCCTTTGCCGAAGAGCATTATGATTTTGCGCTGGTAAAGGCGCGCAAGCAGCGGCC